>CALEPS010000181.1 GCA_937910305.1 uncultured Bacteroidales bacterium
GGCGGCATGGAGACGGCCGTGCGCCAGTTCCAACCCTATGCGGAAGCAAACCTCGGCGTCAACTTCGCGATCGAGGCGGTCGAAGGTGCCTCCGGTGTCATCGGTTTGAACAAGCTCCTGAGCATGCCCGCCGACGGCTATGCCATCAGCATCAAGTCGGAGGCCAGTCTGATCTGCAACTGGCTGCTCAATGACGCGAACTTCGGTCTGAACGATTTCGACTATCTATGCTCGTTCACAACCGATCCCGGCGCGATTTTTGTCCGGAAGGACGCTCCCTATCAGACCCTGGAGGAGTTTGTTGAGTACACGAGATCCCAGCCCGAAGGAACTGTGACGGTTGCGCTCTCCACCGCGACCGATATGTGCGCGCTGCTCGCGGCGCAGATGGAGAAGGAACTCGGGGTCGACTGGAACGTCGTCGGCTATACCGGAGGTAGCAAAGCCCGTCTCGCGGTCATCAACGGCGAGGTTGACGCCCTGTTCTGCAACTATTTCGGCTGCGCCTCCATCTGGGACGACTGCATGGTTCTCGGTATCGCAAAAAATGAAAATACCATTGAAAATCTGGAAGGCGTTCCCACGGTGAACGATGCGCTTGGCATCAAGGTTGACGAGATCGATGTCCGCTATATCCTGGTCGCGCCGAAAGGCTTTATCGAGGCCTATCCCGAGCGCTATGAGACCCTCTTTAACGCACTCAACAGCGCATGGCAGAGCGAGGAATTCCTCCAGATGATGGATGATAACGGAATGCACGGCTATATCGAGGTGCAGGACGGCGAGACGACGTCCGCCGAGATGGCCATGTACAACGACCTGCTGACGCAGTATAAAGATTTGTTTGAAAATTGAGGGTCAATCACTTTTTCTGTGGGATGCCGGTAAGGGCATCGAGTAAATGAATTGAATAAAGAAGAACCCGCGATTAGGATAGGGGTATGTCCTGTCAGACAAATACTCCGCCCTAAAGGAGGCTCTTCAAGATGGAGTATATACGCGCCGAGGCCAACGGTCAACTGTTTCTTGAGCCGCAGACGAAGGAACATCTGAGGATTCCGTCGTTTCTGTACGGCTTCAAAAATGAAGAAACGACTACGGAAATAGCGCACTCCGGGCGCACGGTGTTCTGCTTTCGTGGTCGTCTGGCTGTAGAGGAAGAAGACCGGGTGTGCAAGTGCGGAAAGCGTATGCACATTAACGCCCACCCGGATATCATTCTGCGTCATTTGTGCTTTGGCGGCAACCTGAGTTGCGTGCTCTTCCCGCATAACCAGTTCAAGTGTCCGGCCTGCGGAGCGACGAAGAGCCAGTTCATCTCCTTCAAAGCCATCGGTCACCGCATGACAGAGGAGCTTTACCAGTACACAAGGGACCTCCTCGCCATCGGGACATATACCAACAAGCAGGTAGCGGAGATTACCGGCCTCGGCAAGAACACTGTGAAAGCCATCGACAAGAAGCGGCTGCAGGAGCTGTACACCATAGACGGAAAGGAACTTATCAAGCCGGAGAAGACCACGAAGATCCTCGGCATTGATGAATTCAAGCTCCACAATGGCAGGAAGTACGCCACCCACATCATCGACATGGAGACCGGACACATCCTTTGGATCGCCAATGGCAAGAAGAAACAGGTCGTCTACGACTTCATCGACCATGTCGGTCTGGAATGGATGGACAGTGTGGAGGCTGTCGCCTGCGATATGAACTCCGACTTCCAGGAAGCCTTTGAAGAGCGTTGCCCGCATATCCAGCCAGTCTTTGACCACTTCCATCTTGTCAAAAACTTCAACGATAAGGTGGTCAGCGAGGTTCGCAAGGATGAGCAGCGCCGTCTTTACGAGGCCGGAGATTTCGAGGCAGCTAAGGCTTTGAAGAAGACCAGGTATATCCTCATGTCCAAGCGTTCTACGCTCCAGAAGAAGGATCAAGAGGCCAAGGCTGGCCGTGTCATCCACCGAGGCAGCCCTCTCTTCGGCACATCGGATGTCGTCCGCAAGAGCGGTTATGAAGAGAAGTATGACGCTCTCCTCCGGGAGAATGCTCTTCTATTTACCCTCGACCTCATCAAGGAGAAGCTGGACGAGGCTTACCGAGATACGGACGAAGCACGCATGGCGGAGAAGATCATCGACATCATGGACATCTGTGAGGCCACCGGCAACTCTCATCTTCTCTGGTTCCGCAAGTTGTTGGATGAGCACTTCGAGGGGATCATTGCCCATGCCACCTTCCAGATCACCAGCGGCAAGGTCGAGGGCATCAATCAAAAGATCAAAACCCTCCGGCGGCACGGCTACGGGTATCCGGATGATGAATACTTCTTCCTCAAGCTATTCGACGCCAGCCGCAGAACCTATGACCGCAATCCCAAATCCCACAGATTTTGTGATTGAGCCAAATTTCAACAAAGGATGCGCTTTCCGAAAGTCATCCAGGATGGGCAATAAAGCC
>CALEPS010000182.1 GCA_937910305.1 uncultured Bacteroidales bacterium
ATGCACTTTTCTCTTGCGAGATTCAAAAAATCTTTGTACCTTTGCAGCGTGAAATGAATTGAAGAATCTGCCTCGCTGATACCGACAGCGTAAAAAGCGGAGACTAATTTAGACAAATCGATTGGAAATATATGGAAACACCGGTTATTATGGAGAGCAACGATGAGCTCATGAATGTCGTCCAAGCGATTAAGGACGCCATTCTGCAAAGCCAGCAACGAGCGCTAAAGGCTGTCAACCAGGAGCAGTTGGCTCTCTATTATGGCATTGGTAGGTATATTTCCGTCAATACGAGGAAGAGGAATTGGGGCAAGGGATTTATTGAGTCTGTCAGCGAACAGTTGCGTAAAGAAATGCCCGGACTGCGTGGTTTTTCGGCTCCGAGTATGCGTAAAATGCGTACTTTTTATGAAGAATGGATGATGCTTTCTGACAATTCGTTCGTTGAAACGAACAAAATAGAACTGCCGGAAGACAATTCGTTCGTTGGAACGAACAAACTGCCTCAAGTTCATTTTTCGATCGATGCGGATTTTCCCATTGCTGCATTTATGAGTATCGGTTTCAGCCACCATTATGCAATCGTCAGCAAGGTAAAAGATCCCGAACAACGCAAATTTTACATTCAATTTGCTGCAGACACAAAGGCCAAGGTGGAAGACTTAGAACAGTTGATAGATGAAGATCTCTACCATCATCAAGGCGATCTGCCTAACAATTTCAAGCGAACTATCCCTGACCAACTGCAAGCATTCCGTGCAATCACGATGTTTAAGGATGAATATTTGTTAGACTACATCAATACTGAAGAATTATTCGTGCGAGACAAAGACCGAGACGAGAAAGTAATCGAGCAGGGTATAATCAACAATGTCAAAAACTTTATCATGACGTTCGGCAAGGATTTTACCTTTGTTGGCAACCAATACCACTTGGAGAAATACGGAATAGAGCAGTTTCCTGACTTGCTTTTCTTCAATCGCGAGTTGGCATGCCTTGTCTGTGTTGAACTCAAAGACGGTTCATTCCAGACATCTTACCTCGGTCAATTAGCCGGCTACCTGCGTATTCTGGATGATGAAGTGCGCAAGCCCAACGAGAACCCGTCTATCGGCATTATCCTCTGCAAGTCTGCTAATAAGAAGTTTGTAGAGTACGTCATCCAAGACTACAATCATCCTATGGGGGTAGCGACTTACAAGACTTCTGCTGATATGGATGACAAGCTGAAGAAACTCCTTCCTCCGGTGGAAGACTTAGAGAAATTGTTATAAAGAAGCGATCTTTGATTATAAGAGTCAAACAAGGGTTAAATAAGGGTTGATTCGGACTCATTTATGGTTCCCGATATGAAAAATCGTCCTTCCGGGCGATTTTTCAATTTGTTTGAGCCGGCGTGAGGGCGGCGTGGGGCCGACGTCGTCCTTCTTCTCGGTCGGCTTAGGCTCCCCGCCTGCCTTCCCTTTTCGGACTGCCAAGTCAAGGCAGTCCTCCAGGTCCCGTGATGGTCGCGTTGCCGAGTCGGCAGTGAGTGCTAATTTACTTACGGGTCATTTACGACTCGTTTAGCGGTCATTCTCGACTCATTATTGAATCATTCTCGACTCATTATCGAACCGTTTTCGAGAGATGGTGGGGTATCTCGGCTTTCATCTATAGAGAAGCTAGCAAGAGGCAAGTAAGAGGCAAAAGCGATTGGGTAGCAGGTGGAATAGGTGTAGCACCGTACAGAGACGTACAGGATGGTCGCGTGATGGTCGCGTTTCTAACTCGACAACGAGTGCTATTTTATAATTCGCTATAAATGAAATCTTTAGTGAATAAAATTTAGCGTAAAAACTTGCAGAAAAAAGATTTTTCTTCATATGCACTTGCGTATGTCATTTTTTTTGTGTAATTTTGCAGCGCAAAATGCAACTGACAAAAACAACAGAACGAGATGAAAAAGTTCATACTTATGATAGCTCTTACGGCCGGGATGGCAGCATGGGCGCAAAGTGATAGTACCGCAGTAAAGAAAGACAGCGTGGAGGGCTGGCATTTCACAACCGTTGACAGCGTGGCGATTACGCCGGTGAAAGACCAGAACCGCAGTTCGACCTGCTGGGCTTTCTCCACCCTCGGGTTCCTGGAGTCGGAGGTGCTGCGTATGAAAGGTCAGGTGGTCGATTTCAGCGAGATGTACGTTGTGTCCAAGACGATGATGGACCGTGCCACCTATTGTGTGCGGATGTATAACGAACCCCATTTCTCACCTGGCGGGTCTGCCTATGACGTTATCTATTGCATGGATCATTACGGCCTTGTGCCGCAAGAGGCAATGCCGGGTATCCGTTACGGATGGACTGCCGGCGACACGCTCCCCGTGCATAACGAACTCGACCGCGTAGCAGGAGGGTATGTCAAAGGGCTTAGCGGATTGAAACGCCTCAGCCCGGTATGGAGAGAAGGATTGCAGGCGATTTATGACACCTATCTGGGACCATGTCCTGAGGAGTTTGAATTGAACGGCAAGAAATATACTCCCAAATCCTTCGTGGAGAGCCTGGGATTGTCCGCGGAAGACTACGTCTCCATCACTTCTTATACTCACCATCCTTTCTATGAGCGTTTTGCGCTTGAAGTGCCGGATAACTGGCGCATGGACCAGATGTATAATGTGCCTCTTGAGGATATGATGCGTATCATCGATAATGCGCTGGCGAATGGCTATACGCTCGCTTGGGCGGCAGATGTCAGCGAGGTCGGATTCACCCGCAAAGGCATAGGAGTTGTCCCGGACGATGACAAAGGAGCGGATATCACCGGATCGGATATGGCGAAATGGGTAGGCATGTCTGCGGATAAAAAGAAAGAAGAACTGACCAAGAAACCCCTTCCGGAGAAGACAATCACGCAGCAGATGCGACAGGATGCCTTTGACAACTGGGAGACGACAGACGACCACGGCATGCAGATCTTCGGTACCGCCAAGGATCAGAACGGAAAACGGTACTATATGGTTAAGAACTCTTGGGGCTCAATCCGTTCAGACTATAAAGGAATATGGTATGTCAGCGAAGCTTTCATGCAATACAAGACCAACGACATTCTCGTGCATAAGAACGCAATACCCAAAGACATCCGCAAAAAACTGAATATCAAATGAAACGAATGCTTTTCCTTCTCTTTGCGGCCTGCATAAGCATCGTATCGAGAGCTGCGAACGTAAGTTATACGGCAGACGAGAGTACGATCTTTCCGAACCCCGAGCGTGGCTTTATCACCATGCTGACGGGCCATCTGACCCAGAGCAAACCTAATGCAGTCAAAGGGAAAGAGAGCTACTTGGATGCACATGCCTCCAATGACAAAGGAACATTGATTCTGGTACACTATTATCTGGATAACTTCAAGTCAACGGCTACTCTTCCTACGGCTGTTCTGAATGGCTTTGATGAGGATATGGCAGTGCTGCGCAATAAAGGGATGAAAGCGATCATACGATTCTCCTATGTGGACAATGCCCAAAATGAGACAGCCAGCGACGCTCCGTTCTCTATCGTGCAGCAGCATATCAACCAGTACAAATCGCACTGGCAGGCAAACGCAGATGTCATCTTCTGTTTCCAGGCAGGTATCGTAGGCGCATGGGGCGAGTGGTATTATACGAGTAACTACGGTAACAAGGTCTCCACGATGAATTCCGCGCGCAGACAAGTGGTGGATGCGTTGTTAGCCGCTGTTCCTGCCGACCGCTGCATTCAACTCCGGACGCCTAAGTTCAAGACTTCGTACGTGAACAGTACGCAACCGTTGAGCGAGTCGGAAGCCTATAATGGGACTGCAAAAGCGCGTTTGGGGCAACATAATGATGCCTTTCTGTACAATTATGACAACATGGGAACCTACCAGGACACCGCAACGGAAAAGCCCTGGCTGGCGCAAGAGACGCTCTATGTGCCGATAGGCGGCGAGACGGATATCACCGATGTCAACAAAGCCAAGCAATGGGCTACCTACGAGAAGACCACAGCGGAAATGAGCCGCCTTCACTGGACGTTCATCCAAAGCGGCTATGCCACCCAGACGACTGATTATTGGAGAGGAAACGGTACGTTCGACGAACTGAACCGCAAGATGGGCTACCGCTACCAGCTGGTGAGTGCCACTCTGCCGGATCAGGCAAGTGCAGGAGGAAAGGCGAATATCAACATCAAAATCAAGAATGCCGGCTACGCGCCTCTGTACAACGAGCGGCACGCTTATCTTGTACTGAAAGCCGGCGGCAGACAATATAAGATTCAGTTGCAGACAGACCCTCGCCGATGGAAGCCGAACGGCGTAGTGACGACGGTTAATGAACAGGTCACGATCCCATCCGACGTGCCTTCGGGAACGTACGAGTTGTATCTGTACCTGCCTGACGCATATTCGTCCATCGCATCCAATCCGGCATATGCCGTCCGTTTCGCGAACAATAATGTGTGGGAGGCTTCAAGCGGCATGAACAAACTGAATGCCTCTGTGACAATAGCAGGCAGTTCCACCCCGGTAGATCCCCCTCAGGATGATGCTATCCTTCTTCCCGCGACACTCAACAAAGCGAATGTATCGGCTTATAGCGAAAATATGAGCTGGTACAACAGCGACTATTTCGATTTTGGTCCGGAGGACGCCGCCAATACGGACCGCTGGGCGGAATGGAATGTCAAGTTACAGCATCCGGGTGAATATCTTGTTTCTGCAGAGGGCTATTATCCTAACGGTCACCAGTGGCAGTTCGAGTTGCTGAACAGCGGAGCTGCGGTCTATTCGTTGCCGGAATCATGGGACGAAGGCGCTTTGACCGAGAACGGCGAGAGTATCTGCGATCTGTCGTCCGTAGCGCAAGGCACGTACACGTTGCGCGCGCAGAATATTATGGAGTGGGGACAACCCAAACTGAAGAGTATCACGCTGCAATACAACGGAAACCTGCCGTCCGGTATAGAGAACGTGAGTCCGGAAGCGCCCCAAGCGGCGAAGATACTGCAAGACGGAAATCTGTATATCCTCCGGGAGAATAGAAAATATACCATTCAAGGAACGGAAGTAGAATAAAAAAATCCGGCCGGAAGGTCGGATTTCTTTTTCTATTCTTACGGATAAGTTCATTAACGAACACGCTCGCAATAGCTTCCGTCACGCGTATCTACGCGAACGATCTCTCCTTCGTTGATGAAGAGCGGTACGCGAATCTCTGCGCCGGTCTCCAAAGTAGCCGGTTTGAGCGTGTTGGTAGCGGTGTCGCCTTTCAGACCCGGCTCGGTGTACGTGACAGCCAACTCAACCTTGGTCGGCAACTCTGCGAACAGAATAGTCTCTGTCGTAGCATCCGATACGACATCTACCGTGAAACCCTCTTTCAGGAAATCTACACCGGTGATCAGATCATGAGCGATGGGTACTTGCTCAAAGGTCTCGTTGTTCATGAAGATGTAGTCCTCGCCCTCTTTGTAAAGGAACTGATACGGACGACGCTCTACGCGTACGTCTTCCAGCTTCTCGCCGATATTAAAGCGGCGCTCCAGCACGCGGCCGTCCACTACATCTTTAAACTTCACACGCATGATGGTGTTACCTTTACCCGGCTTAACGTGCAAAAACTCAATTACGAAATACAAACGGCCGTCCATACGGATGCATACACCGTTCTTAATGTCTTGGCTATTAATCATAACTATTTAAATTATTAATTTCGAGTTCGAAAATTCCCGTTTCTCTGAAAATCGCTGCAAAAGTACAATTTTTTTTGCACATATGCAAATTTTTTAGTAACTTTGCGGCCTAAAATGCGAAAATACTATGGAAGCGATACGTAATTTTTTCGGAACGGTTGATATCTGGCAGGTTTTATCCTCGTTTGTTTTTCTTATCGCGATCATTGATCCCTTCGGCAATATCCCTATTACCATAGCCATGGAGAAGAAGGGAATCAAGATCCATGCGGACAAGGTGTGTATAGCGAGTCTGATTATTCTGTTGTCCTTCCTTTTTCTGGGCGAATGGATTCTGAAACTCTTCGGCGTGCAGATCGAGTATTTCGCCGTAGCCGGAGGTTTTGTTATCTTCCTGATGGCGCTGGAAATGATTCTGGATATCACGATTTTCCAGAATGACAAGCTGGAGGGCGAGATAGGCAACGGTAGTTCTATCGTTCCGCTGGCTTTTCCCATGTATGCCGGTCCGGGAGCCTTTACGGCGCTTCTGGCTATTACCGCGGAATACAGTATCGCCAGCCTGTGTATCTCTCTCTTTCTCTGTATGCTGGTGCTTTACCTGGTGCTTATCGGTACGAACTGGCTTACCAAATATCTGGGAACGACGGCGCTATACATCATCCGTAAGTTCTTCGGAATCATCGTCCTGGCGATATCTTGCAAACTGATGTTTGGTAACCTGGCGCTGATATTCTGAGAATGTATGATTTAAAAGATATTAGATATGAAAAGCTTTTCTGAAATGACTATCGCGATGGCTTCGGACCACGCGGGATTTGAACTCAAACAGCAAGTACAGCTGTTTCTGGAGGATAATGGCGCCAAAGTGAAGGATTTTGGATGCTATTCGACGGAGAGTTGCGACTATCCTGATTTTGCACATCCGCTGGCTGAGGCGGTAGAAAAGGGAGAATACGAGTTCGGTATCGTCATCTGCTCCACCGGCAACGGTATTACCATGACCGCCAATAAGCACCAAGGAATCCGTGCCGCACTCTGTTGGGAAAACAAATTGGCAGAGCTGGCACGTGCGCACAACAACGCGAATGTGCTCGGCTTGCCCGCCAACTTCATTTCTGCGCCGAAGGCGCTGGATATCGTGCGCACTTTCTTCCAGACGGATTTCGAAGGCGGTCGTCATGAGCGTCGTGTTAACAAAATCGCGCTGCATTAACACCATCAAGTGTTACGGTAATTACGCACTAAGCCGTCTCGGCTTGGTGCGTTTTACGCATATGCCTACCTTCGTATCCGTTGAGCCGGCGGCTGTCTGCCAGCTGCGTTGCCCGGAATGCCCGGTTGGGGTTTCTAACTCCTCTCCGGCGGGAAAAGGACGGGCAGGAGTTTCTTCTCCTTACCTCTCTTTGGAAGTATGGCGTCGGACTTTGGACGAAATAAAACAGTGGGCACTGACGGTGCAGTTCTATTTCCAGGGAGAGCCGTTGCTCAACAGCCATCTGCCGGCTATGGTTGCGGAGGCGCACCGGGCGGGACTTTATACGATTCTCTCGACGAACGCCCAGGCTCTGACGCCCGAGATGGCGGAAGCGCTCGTCCGGGCAGGGTTGGACCGCATCATCGTTTCCATGGACGGACTCTCCGAAGAGACCTACAATGCCTACCGGATAGGAGGGAGTCTGGAGAAAACAAAAGCGGCGCTGAGGTACCTCCGCGAAGCCAAAGAACGCCTGAAGGCATCCACAGTGATCGAACTGCAGTGCCTCCGTCTGCGCACCAATGAACAGGAATGGAAGGCTTTCAAACAGCAGTATAAATCCCTCGGGGCGGACCGTCTGGTATTCAAGACAGCCCAGTTGTACAATTATGCCGAAGGCCATCCGCTCATGCCTTCCGACCCCCGTTACAGCCGCTACCGCAAATGGAAAGACGGACTATACCACCGCAAGAGCCTGCGCCGCGGATGCCTCCGCGTATGGAGTGGGGTAGTAGTCACCACAACCGGCGAAGTGCTGCCGTGCTGCTACGATAAAAGCCATTCCTATTCCTATGGGAACATTATGGACACACCCTTGGCGGAACTTTTCTCGAACGAAAAAGCGAGGGCGTTCCGGATGGCTGCCGAACAAGAAAAACCTCAAATTTGTCAAGAATGCTGGAGATAAAATCATTCAACTTCGGTTCTTTCGGAACGAACACGTATGTCGTTTCGTCAAAAGCCCAAGCGGGAAATGGCGGGACGGTGCTGCTCGTCGACCCTGCCTGCTCTGACCAATATGAACAACAGGTGCTGTATAATTATATAAACTCCCTCTCTTGCGAGGAGGTTTTTATCATCGCTACGCATGGTCATCTCGACCATCTCTGGGGTGCGGCATGGGCGGCAGAGCAATGGCACACGCCGGTACTCATGCATGAGAAAGACATCCCGATGGCGGAAGCGATGCAGATGCAATACAACCTCTTCGGCATCCGCGCCACACCTCAGCTCTTCCCCGTAGAACCACTAAACTCTCAACTTTCAACTTTCAACTCTCAACTCTCAATCCTCCACACCCCCGGACATACACCCGGTTCAATCTGTCTGTACTGGCCGAAGGAGAAAACGCTCCTTTCCGGCGACACGCTCTTTCGCATGGGGTACGGCAGAACGGACCTTCCGGGCGGAGACATGGGGCAACTCATCTCTTCGCTCCAACGGCTCTTTGAACTGCCGAACGACACAAAAGTTTATCCCGGACATGGGGATTTTACCACTATTGGAGCGGAAAAACGAAGTTAATCGTGCCTTTTTTTTCACTTTTCTTCAAAAAAATTTGGTAGTCTCGCAAAAAAGCAGTACCTTTGCACGCTTTTTCTGCGAAAAGGCGAAGTTAATGCCGCGAAGTTGCAATGCCAGATTCTGCTTCAGCGGTAATTGTTTAACCCGCATTTGCCAAATGGCTCAATAAATGACCAAATGGTAAATGACCAAATGAAAAAATGGTATGTATTTAACATCAGAGAAAAAAGCCGAGTTGTTCGCTAAGTACGGCAATGACGCTAAAAACACCGGTTCTGCTGAGAGCCAAATCGCACTCTTTACCTTCCGTATCAACCACCTCACCGAGCACCTTAAAAACAACCGCAAGGACTTCGGTACAGAGCGTGCATTGACCGCATTGGTTGGAAAACGCCGCCGCATGCTGGATTATCTGAAGGCAAAAGACATTGAGCGCTACCGTGCTATCATCAAAGAACTCGGTCTCCGTAAGTAAGCTGAAGGCTGAAAGCCGGCTGCTGAAATCTAAAAAATCGTCCAATGGGGCGATTTTTTTTGCATATGTCATTTTTTTTTACTACCTTTGTGCCCAAAATATCTGAATGCTGATAGCAGATAGCTGACAGCCCCGTTTATGATAGAAATCAAACCTTATATAGAGCACGCGGTTTTGGTAGGATTGATAACGCCGAGCCAGCCGGAGGAGAAGACGAAGGAGTATCTGGACGAACTCGCGTTTTTGGCGGACACGCATGGTATAGTGCCCGTCAAGCGTTTCACGCAACGTCTCGACCAGCCCAACACTTCTACCTATGTGGGCGAAGGCAAACTGGAGGAGATCAGGCAGTACATCGTAGCCCGCGAACAAAATCAGTCTGTCAGTCCGAAGGATGGTCTGTATTCTGTCAGTGAAACGGTCTGTACTCCTATAGATATCGTGATTTTTGATGACGAGTTGAGCCCTCGCCAGATACGCAACTTGGAGAAAGAACTGAACAAAAAAGTCCCCTCCCCTGAGGGGAGGTCGGGTGGGGTTTCTTCCCCCGTCCGCGTCATCGACCGTACAATCCTTATTTTAGAGATCTTTCTGCAGCGCGCACAGACGTCGTATGCGAAGACGCAGGTGGAGATGGCGCACCTGCAGTACATGCTTCCGCGCCTGACGAGGATGTGGAGCCACCTTGACCGGCAACGCGGTGGCGGAGGCACCAACCGAGGTATGGGTGAAACGCAGATAGAAGCCGACAAACGTGTCATCGGGCAGCGTATAGCGCTTCTACGCGAACAACTCAAGACCATCGACAAACAGATGGCGACGCAGCGGCAGCACCGCGGCAAGATGGTGCGCGTCGCGCTCGTCGGATATACTAACGTAGGCAAATCTACCATCATGAACCTCCTCTCCAAATCCGATGTGTTTGCGGAGAACAAACTGTTTGCTACGCTGGACACAACGGTGCGGAAGGTCACGATTGAAAACCTGCCGTTCCTGCTGTCCGACACCGTCGGCTTCATCCGCAAACTGCCTCACCATCTGGTAGAGTCGTTCAAATCGACGCTGGACGAAGTGCGCGAAGCGGACCTGCTGATCCATGTAGTGGATATATCGCACCCGAATTTCGAGGAGCAGTACGAAGTGGTGGAACAAACTGTCAATGAAATAATAACCTCACCCCAACCCTCTCCACAAGAGAGGGAGAGTAAGAAGGATCGCAAGCCATGGGAACGTGTCTCCTCCCTTGAGGGGAGGCGGGGAGGGGGTTCAATCCCCCGCATCGTCGTTTTCAACAAGATAGACAATTTCACCTATACGCCGAAAGAGGAGGATGACCTGACGCCCGTGACACGGGAGAACTACTCGCTTGCTGATTTGGAGAAGACTTGGATGGCGCGGCTTGGCGAGGACTGCATCTTTATCTCTGCGCGGAACAAAGAGAACATAGACGCGCTTCGTGCGCTTATGTACGACCGCATCAAGGCGATCCATGTGAAGCGCTACCCGTATAACGACTTCCTCTTCCAAAACTACGAGGAATAAATCTTCAAATCTTCAAATTTTCAAATCTTCAAATTTTCAAATACATATGCGTAGCATTATTGAACAAGGACACACGTTTGAAGAATGGCTCACCGCCGGGCAGATTGCTGCCGACGTGAAGCAAGTAGGTCAACAGATCCGTCGTGACTATGAGGACAAAGAGCCGCTCTTTGTCATCGTGCTCAACGGTGCATTTGTCTTTGCCGCGGATCTCATCCGTGCGCTGGACGGCCTCCGTTGCGAGCAGACCTTCATACGCGTCAGCTCCTATTGGGGCATGTCTTCTACGGGCCAGTTGGAGTTCATCGTCCCTCTCCAGCAGGTCGTGGAGAACCGCGATGTCATCATCGTGGAGGATATAGTGGATACCGGTCTGACGATCCACCAGCTCAAGGCGCATCTCCGCGGGCTCGGGGCTTCTTCAGTACGAGTAGCTACAATGCTCTTCAAATCCAACAAACTGGAGTATGAGGATGCCAAACCCGATTATGTAGGACACGAGGTAACGGATGAGTTTGTGATCGGGTACGGACTCGACTTCGACGGCTTCCACCGTAACCTCGATGCTATCTATAAAGTGAAAAAATAATTTTTAATTTATAATTTATAATTTTTAATTCATTAAATGCCATGAACGAAGAATTGAAAAAAGTAATGGAGGTTGCCGAGGTATGGACCAAGGAACCTTTTGATGCGGAGACCCGCGCACAAGTGAAAGCGATGATGGAGGCGGAGGACAAGACCGCACTCATCGATGCTTTCTACCGCACTCTGGAGTTCGGTACCGGAGGTCTGCGCGGTATTATGGGTCCGGGCACGAACCGTATGAACAAATACATCGTAGCCATGGCTACCCAGGGTTATGCCAACTATATGCTGAAAGTGCAGAAAGAGGGTGGTTTTGAGCACGTGCAGGACGGCCGCGTAGCGGTTGTAGTAGGTCACGACTGCCGTAATAACGGACGTATGTTCGCAGAGACGGTTGCCAATATCTTCTCTGCCAACGGCATCAAGGTCTATCTGTTCGAGTCACTGCGTCCGACGCCGGAGGTGTCTTTCGCCATCCGTCATCTCAAATGTCAGGGCGGTGTGAACGTGACGGCTTCCCACAACCCGAAAGAGTACAACGGCTACAAAGCATACTGGGAGGACGGCTCGCAGGTGCTCCAGCCGCATGACCAGGGTATCATCGACGAAGTAAACAAAGTGACCCTCGCGGATGTCAAATGGGAGGCAAACAAAGACCTCATCGAGATCATCGGCGGCGAGATGGACTACGACTACATGATGGCGGTTAAGTCCGTTATGATCGACCAGGATACCATCCTCCGTCAGAAAGACCTCAATATCGTTTATACCCCGATGCACGGTGCCGGACGTCAAATTGTACCGATGTGCCTCCGCAGCTGGGGATTCCAGAACATCCACGTAGTGCCCGAGCAGATGGTCATTGACGGTAATTTCCCGACTGTCGTTTCCCCGAACCCGGAGAACGCTGAGGCAATGACCCTCGGTATGAAGTTAGGCACCAAGCTGGGTGCCGACCTGGTGATTGCTTCCGACCCGGACGCGGACCGTATTGCGATTGTCTGCCGTAACGACAAGGGCGAGTGGGTCATCATCAACGGCAACCAGACCAACATCATGTACCACTACTACATCATCAACAACATGAAGCGTCTGGGCAAGTTCCGCGATGATATGTATATCGTCAAGACCATCGTTACCTCCGAACTCATCCGCAAGATCGCGGACGCGCAGGGTGTTACCCTCACCGACGAATACACAGGCTTCAAGTGGATTGCCAACCGTATCCGTATGTGGGAAGGCAAGCGTAAGTATATCGGTGGTGGTGAGGAGTCCTTCGGCTTCCTGCCGTATGACGCTGTCCGCGATAAATGTTCGCCTTCGGCTATCTGCCTTATCTGCGAGATCGCAGCCTACGCCAAGGACAACGGCATGACCCTCTATGACTACCTCCTCAAGATATACGAGGACTACGGTTTCCAGCGTGAGACGACTATCAATGTCGTTCGTCCGGGCAAGACCGGCGCCGAGGAGATCCAGCAGATGATGAAGGACTACCGCGCTAACGCACCGAAAGAGATTGCAGGCGAGAAAGTGGTCAAGATCAAAGACTTCAAGCTCCTCGAACAGAAGAAATTGGTAAATGGTAAATGGGAAAATGAGAAAATAGAAATGCCGTTGAACGCTACTTCGAACGTACTCCAGTACTTCACGGAGGGCGGTTTGAAGGTGTCTGTCCGCCCGTCGGGTACGGAGCCGAAGATCAAGTTCTATTTCGAGATTCCGGTCAAGAGCGGCAAGCCGTTCACCGGTGCCGACTACGAGCGTTGTACCGCCGAAGCCGAAGCCCGTGTACCGGAGATCAAGAAATCCCTCGGACTATAAGGACGACTAAGATACTAAGGTTCTAGTATCCTAGTATCCTAGTATCCTAGGTCTCTTAGTCTCCCTATCCTTTTATAAAATAAGGTACGCGCACCCGCGCGTACCTTTTTTCGTGCCCTGCCTCCGTGGCATCTCTCTTGCTCCCGCTTCTTCTCCTTTTCTCCTCCCTTGTGGGGTGAAGAGCTCCGCTCGATCGAGCGTCCTGTGGACGGTCGTAGAACTCCTTTTGGGTGGGGTTTCCTTCCCCTTTGCCCTTTTGTCCCCTTCTCGCGCATTTTTGCGCGAGCCCTTACTTTGTTCATTGCGTCTGGATTTTATCCGGACACGGCTCCGCCTTCTTGTATGTCTGTTTCCGGCGGATTGTATCCGCCGCCTTTCTTTTGTTCCCTTCTCGCGCATTTTTGCGCGAGCCCTTACTTTGTTCATTGCGTCCGGATTTTATCCGGACACGGCTTCGCCGTCATTAATTCGTAATTTTTAATTTTTAATTTTTAATTCTTTATAAATCTGCACATACACATACGTGTACAGACTCCCGTACCCCTTCTCGCCTTCTTTTATTCCGGCGCGGTAGGTCTGGAACCGCTCCTGCCACTCTTTCGCCTCGGCTACTGCCTCGGCGGAACACTCCTCCGGCTTGCGGGCGGCTTTCTCGATGGCGTGGGCGCGTTTCTGTGCGGCCTTGATCAGCTCCCGGTTCCGCGTTGCCCCCTCGGACCACGCACCCTCATGTTTCTGCATGAAATAAATCTGGTGTTCGCTCCCGCTCCCTTTCCGGTGACGCGACACCAGACGCATGCCGTGGCTCTCACCGTATTTCTTACTGTCCAGTGCCCCCGTTAGTTGCTCTACAACTACATGATACTTTACTTTTCCCATAGTAATAATTTTTTTAGGTTTATAATTTAGGTTTATAATTCAGTTTATTTTTTAGGTTAGTTTTTATCAGGTTTATTGTTTTTTGTTTAATTTCAGTGAACACTAATGGGGTCTTAAGGTATTGCAATGAATTACTGTAGAATTGCCACAGTGGATGCATAGTGAGCTAGACTATACCTAGACCATACCTAGACGATATAAACTATGTCACAGGCACATCCCTCTCCTGTCTTTTACCTCTGCAACCCCCCGCCTGCCCGTTTTTCTCTTTCCCGCTGCAAAGATACAAAAAAAGTCTGAAATATGCAAATTTTGTTCCCATTTCCGGTGATTTACAAAAACCGGCGAGGTTTCCCCCGCCGATTTCCTTTGTTCCCTTCTCGTGCATTCTTGCGCGAGTTTTCTTTCTTGGCGCTTTCGCGGGATATTATCCCGCCTTGTATGTCCATTTCTGCGGAATTATATTCCGCCCACCGCACGCTGCATTGATGCAGCGTCATCCGCTTTATTAGCGTTTATGCGCCGCTCATTTATGTGCGGCTTTACCTCACTTCCTGCCCCGTGATAGTATATACCTTCTCCCCGCGGAGGATGTAGATTTGTCCGTCACGAAGGACTTTTGTACATTGTACATCGTCCCCTTGTACCTTCTCCACGCCTTGGCTTTTCGGTGTAGCAGTATAAGTCGCTGTATAGGTAGCATCCTCCGTGGCAGTCACGATAGCCGGACTCCAACCTTTGAACGAATACGTGTTTTGTTCATCCTCCGGGCGTTCGGGTGTTGCGCCGGTATATTCGGGCAATGTACCTTCATCTACCTGTGAGGACTGCAATTCCGTTCCGTCCCAGTTGGCAAAAGTAATGGTATAGGTCGGCGGTGTGTAAGTGCCGGTAGTTGTGAAAGTCTGCTCGGATCCGTAATAATACTGATCTCCCACTTTGCCATATACGCGGTACTTATATACCGTTCCAGCATCCAGATCAGTCAGCGTCGCACGCAAGGCGATACCGCTTGCCTGCACGAAGAAATGTTCATTAAGAGCCGCAGGCATACGACGCGGAGCATCCTTGGTACTTGGTACTTGGTCACTTTGTCCTTCCACTCGGCTTTCTGCCCAGTACTCAAAGCCCTGCTCCGTGAAGTCCTCCGAACCAGCGAGGGCATAACCGCTGATAGTGGCTTCGTTCTCACGGACTACCGTCGCCCCGTAAGTATAGAGAATCGGGTCAAACTCTACCGCCACATCGCCGGTGAAAATATACTGCCAGTCGCCGTAGTACATATTGCCTGCCGAGGACTGATAGAAAGCACGGTATTTATAATACACGTCATCTTTGAGGTTCTTCAACCGGCCTGCCATCTGGCCGTTCGCTACAGGGCAGAATACCTTTGTACCCGCCATATCGTCCGGCGCGTCATTGCGCTTGTACTCAAATCCGCAACTAACTTCCGCATCTGCCATATTCGTCTCTGCTAACAAAATAGCCGTCGTGCTCGACACCGGCTTGGACGCCTTGGTCGTCAGTTCAAGGGCGGTAGTAGTGAAAGAAACATTCACCGTCTCCGTCTCGCCGGTATTGGATGTTAGCACAACCGGAACATCCTTGTACTCGCTGTCTGGTTCCAGTCCTATATATTCTAATACATTGCCTGCCTGCTGTTCGCCGCCTTCAATGCCAACCGAAACTAATACAGTATAAGTTGCCACAAAGCTAATTAGATTTGATGTTGAAGAAATATTCATGTTTGAGAGCACAGGCATATGCTCAATATTATCTTTAAATTTACTTTCAAAAATTGAATTAGAGAGATATTTTTGAATACAACCAAATGGTACATAAATACGAGCAGACGTATTAAATAGCAAAGAACTATAACTTATAGTAGGGCAATCATTTGGAAGCATGTATACACTTTGCATACTATAGCATTTAGAAAAAGCGTTTCCTCCAATTGATTTAACACTAGAGCCAATAACGACTGATAACATATTTTCACAACTAGAAAAAGTACCATCTTCTATGCTTGAAACTTTATTAGGGATTACAATTGAGGTCAATTGCTTACAATTTTCAAAAGCAGACGCGCCAATACTAACTACACTTTCAGGGATAATAATAGTGGTAATCTTAGTACAATTAAAAAAACAATACTTTCCTATCTTATTAACCACGTTTGGAATGGCTATTTCGCCTTGTGCAGAAGATAAGCAGGCTAATAGTTCTCTTTTGTTCTGATTAGAATAAAACAAATCGCCATCTCTATATGCATTCATACATTGTGCTCCCCAATAGCCAAAATCATATGAACTTGGTATCACATCTCCTAAATAATTAATATTAGTTATTCCATAAAATGCTTGGGATCCAATAGAGGTTACACTATTGGGAATATCGATAGAAATTAAAGAAGTACAGCCATAAAAAGCATATGTTCCAATACTTGTTATTCCATCAGGAATGTTAATAGAAGCTAACTCACTACTTCCTCCAAATGCATACGATTCAATTTCTGTCAATGTATTCGGCAAAACAACAGAAGTTAAATTAGAATATGGCCAACAAGCAAAACTCCCTACCTTTGTAACAGAATAAGTTTTTCCATTAAATATGACTTTGTCTGGAATAATGAGATTTCCTTCATATTCACCTCCATATTCATTAGAAGAATTTCCTCGATAAGTAACCGAAGCTGTTAGATTTGCATCGTCAAAATCATACCAAATGCCATCAACTTGCGTATCGGAAGCAAACAGCGTTCCTACACTTAACACTATAGCAAGCAAGAGTGTAAACATTTTTTTTCTCATAATGTTTCCCTAATTCGTGTCGGGCGCAACTTTAAATGGTTGATATTTGGATTAGCTATATATACAAAACAAAAGCGCGAACATTATTCACGCTCATTCTCCTTAACTGGGTTCTAGCAAAACCTTTCTGCAAGAATAAACAATAACGTCCACGCCCGATATGTTTAACCCTCCCGCCCTACGAGGGGCGCGAACGGATATTAACATACCCACGAGGACGCTTATTGTACAATCTTGTTTCGGGCAGATAAATTTGCTATATTCAGTTAAGCCAAAACAAGCGTCAATAAACGCCTTTTATTTCAATTCTATGTTTGTGCTGATTCCTCATAGTGGGGACTACTCGGGCACTGCACTCGATATGCGTTTCATCGCATATCTTCACCTGTTTAACGTCAGTGAGTGACGGTGGTTTATGCTTTGGGCAATTGAGGTAGCCCAGAGATATCAAGAGCAGACAAGGTTTGTAACTGCTTTATTGCCATATCACGCAATGATTGCAAACGACTTGATTGTGGTTGATGTTGTTCTATTAAAAGAGCATTATACGATTCCAAATTTGCTAATACCAATAATTGTTGGATTGACGCATAATCTCTTATATTTCCCTTTTTGCCTTGGTTCTGTGCTCTCCATTGAGCAGCTGTCATACCAAACAAAGCAACATTGAGCACATCTGCCTCATCGGCATAGACATAAGATTGTTGTTCCTTTGTTAATTCAGAAGGCAATAAATTCTGCTGAATAGCATCAGTATGCACCCTATAATTGAGTTTAGAGATTTCCCGATTGAGATTCCATGACAGCGAAAGACGCGAATTCTCGTCATATTTTAGACGGCGATAATCCTTCATCAAATAGAGTTTAAACTCCGATGAAATCCACGAAGCGAATTCCATTGCTATGTCGCTGTGTGCATATGTGCCACTTCCGTACCGCCCTGCCTTTGTAATAATACCTATGGCTCCGGTTAAGTCTATCCACTTGGATGGCGTCATCACAAAGCGATTCAATCCAGCTTCATTTTTAAACGTGTCGAATTGCACACGGTTAAAATTCGGGTTATGCAATGTTTCCCATAAGCCCAGAAACTCAATGGTATTGCGGTTTCGCATCCAGTTTTGTATGGCAAAACGCGGATCATCACTATTTCGGTAGCGAGCAATATCTGTCAATGAGATATACTCATTCCGATAATCTTCTGTGTAGATTCCTACATTAATGCCTTGCACATGTAATGTATCCGATTTTACTTTTGCCATAATTAATTTTTATTATTCAATATTTCTCACCGCTTTTTTTACGCTGTCGGTGAGGTCAGACCTGGATAGTACTAACCTTCAATTACACCTGCGTGTAATTGTTCAACCGGAAATACCAAATCCCAACTCTTTCCCCATACTATATTACCGTCTTCTATTTCAAAACGACGGAAATGGCGAGGGTCAAGATATTTATTATACTGCGGATGAGGGTGACGACGGATGAAGTCACCTATATCTACTCGGCGGGTCGTTTGGTCGCTGAACTGTAAATCGACAGTCAGGTTACCCGCGTCTTTTGCTCCTGTTATATAAAGTCTGTTCATAGTTCTAATTTGGTTTTTATGGTTGTACTCTTTACTGCCTGTCTTAAAATAAAGAATTGGGTTCATGCTCATTCGAATAGAAGAAAAAGACAAATCCGAAATATTCAAAATCTTGGGCATCAATACTGCAGTTAATGATTTTGCGCTGCAAAATTACACAAAAAAAATGACACTCGCAAATAAAAGTGCCATTTTTCATGTTTTTAGGTCATTTTATAAAGAACGCTTGTTACTTACTTTTTCCTCAAGTCTTTTATCACCATACTTGCTAACGTGCAACCGAAGACGGCGGTGACTTGCATGAGGCTGCCTTTGACGGGTAATTCGGTCTGTACTCTGTCAGCGGAGCGGTCTGTACTCTGTATTCTTAGTGCATTTTCCGTCGAATAGACGCATTGGACTTTCCGGTAGGGTTTCACGCCCATCTTCTTCATGCGTGCGCGGACAGCCTTAGCGAGCGCGTCACCTTTGATGTCCATCAGTTCGCCGGTTGTCACTTTGGTCGGGTCCAAACGCAAGGCGGCACCCATAGAGCAGAAAATCTTCACTCCCCGCGTGCGCGTCGCGTTAATAATAAGGTCTGCCTTCGCCGCTACACTGTCTATTGCATCAATGACATAGTCGTATGTAGAAAGGGCCTCTCCTAAATCCTCCCCTGAAGGGAAGGACTTGTTGTTCCCCCCTCCTTTCAGGGAGGGGTTGGGGGTAGGCTCGTACATTCTATGAATCGCCTCTATTTCCGCTTCGGGGTTGATAGTAAGCAGCCGTTCTTTGAGCACCT
The DNA here is from genome assembly GCA_937910305.1 of uncultured Bacteroidales bacterium. GTDB lineage: Bacteria > Bacteroidota > Bacteroidia > Bacteroidales > Paludibacteraceae > Colicola. The sequence continues at coordinate 18,969 of CALEPS010000182.1, forward strand.
CTACTTTGGGTCTGCCCAATGTCTCTCTTGTCGCCGGCAGTTGGCGGTTGACGTTGGAAGGCTGCACCGTGTCGCCATCTACTATCGTCAGATGCGTCAGACCCGTACGGATGAGAGCCTCGGCGCACCACGAACCTACGCCTCCCACGCCGAAGAGGATCACGCGTTTCGTCCGAAGGGATTCCATCGTTTCGGAACCCAATAACGCTTCGCTTCTGGAAAAGAATTCGTTTGGCATAATTATATATAGTCGAAAGTCAAAAGTCGAAAGTCGAAAGTCGAAAGCTGGAACGGGACAGAGCCTGTCGAAAGTCGAAAGAAAAAAGGCTCACAACGTGAGCCTTTTAGTAATCAGTGATTACTTATCATCGTGAGCGTGCAATGACTGCACATAGCGTGCATGCGCCATCTTAACTCGTTTCAGCTCACTCGGTTTGTCGAATTGCTGACGGCGACGGAGCTCTTTTACGACACCCGTCTTATCGAATTTGCGTTTGAATTTCTTAATCGCGCGCTCGATGTTTTCACCTTCTTTAACAGGAACGATAATCATTGCTTACACCTCCTTTCTTGTACCCAGGGCCGGGATCGAACCGGCACGGTTTCCCATTGGTGTTTGAGACCAACGCGTCTACCAATTCCGCCACCTGGGCGCGCTTATGACTCCCCCGACAGGGAGAAAAAGCGTGCAAAGGTACTGCTTTTTTTTAATATACGCAAATATTTTGTGATTTTTTTGAAGAAAAAAAGCTTTTTGGTCAGAAAAGCCCCTATGAAATCTCGCTCCAATTCTGAGGAGATTCGATCCGCAAGGAATCGAGTCTCCTTTTGTATATCCGGTTCATCTCATCCTCAAGGAGCGGGTCCTGATCCAATATATCCATCGCAGCCTGGCGTGCCAAAGTCAGCAGCTGGCCGTCGGTAGATAGATTGGCTATATGCAGATCAAAGGGTATTCCTGACTGCTGTGTGCCGTCGATGTCTCCTGCTCCGCGGAGCCGCAGGTCCTCTTCCGCGATGCGGAATCCGTCATTGGTAGCCACCATGATATCCATCCGTTTGCGTGTGTCTCCGCTGATCTCCATATCGGTCAGCAAGAGACAGTAGCTCTGGTCGGCACCTCGTCCTACGCGTCCGCGCAACTGGTGCAACTGGCTGAGCCCGAACCGCTCGGCGTTCTGAATCATCATCACCGTGGCGTTGGGTACATTGACACCCACTTCGATGACCGTCGTAGCCACCAGAATCTGTGTCTCGCCGGATGCGAAACGCTGCATCTGCAGGTCTTTGTCCGCTGCTTTCATCTGACCGTGGACCATGGAGATCTTATATTCAGGGAAAGCTTCGCACAGTTCGTTAAAGCCGTTCTGCAAGTCCTGCAGATCCAGTTTCTCATTCTCTTTGATGAGCGGATAGACTACATAGATCTGCCGCCCTTCCTGAATCTGCTTGCGCAGGAAGGCATACACCTGTGCGCGGCGGTTGATATTATAATGGATGGTCTGTACGGGTTTGCGTCCGGGCGGCAGTTCGTCAATGATACTCACATGCAGATCGCCGTAAACGGTCATGGCTAAGGTCCGCGGAATAGGCGTAGCGGACATGACGAGTACATGAGGCGGAATGTCATTCTTGCTCCACAGTTTAGCCCGCTGCGCCACGCCGAAGCGGTGCTGTTCGTCGATAATGACAAGTCCCAGGTTCTGCCATTGCACGGTATCTTCTATCAACGCGTGCGTACCTATTAATATATGTATAGTGCCGTTGAGCAGTCCGTTATGGATGGGTACGCGCTGTTTGGCTGTAGTCGAGCCTGTGAGCAACGCCACATGCACCGCATCGCCTAAGGGAGCGAGGAAGGCTTTGAGGGTCTCGTAGTGCTGGTTTGCCAGTATCTCCGTAGGCGCCATGATACAGGTCTGATATCCGTTATCGACGGCGAGGAGGCAGCATAAGAGCGCCACGAGTGTCTTACCCGAACCGACATCGCCCTGCAGCAGCCTGTTCATCTGCCGTCCGGACTTGAGGTCGTCATGTATCTCATGAATAACCCTTTTCTGCGCTCCGGTCAGGTCAAAAGGCAGCGATTTATACAAGGCATGGAACCGGCTTCCTACTATCGGCATGGCGAAGCCCGGATTCTGTTCCCGGCGTTTCATCTGCCTCAGTAACTGAAGCTGGATATAGAACAGCTCTTCGAACTTCAACCTTGCCCGTGCCGCCTGCATCGTGGGTGTGTCTTTCGGGAAATGCACATTGACCAGCGCGTCCGTCAGTCCCATCAGCCGGTACCGCTGCAGGATATCTGCGCCTATCGTGTCCGGCACTCCCGTCTTCAGGTCCGGCAACAGTTCGGCAATGATATTCCGCATGGCTTTGGAGTTGAGACCATGGCGTTTCATGGTCTCCGTTGTGTTGTAGTACGGCTCCAAGCCCTGCGTCATCTCCGGCGTGACCTTGCTCCAAGGCGTTAATTCCGGGTGGACGAAATTATACGTGTGATTAAATCGGGACGGTTTGCCGAAGAGCAGGTATTTGACACCCCGCTGCAACTTGACATACTGCACGCCCTTGAACCAGACCAGTTCGCATTGGTGCATTCCGTCGTTGAAGGTAGCGCTCAGCCGCTGCGCCTTGCCAATACCTATTGTGTGCCATTCGGTTACTTCGCCGACGATCTGTACATACGTATCTTCGTCCTCTATCTCCGCGATGCGGTAGAATCGGCTGCGGTCGATATACTTATAAGGATACTGCCGCACCATGTCCAGCGCGGTATTCACCTTCAGTTCTTTACGAAGAATGTCGGCACGCTTGGCACCGACATTCTTGCAATAGGTTATATCTCTATGAGCTAACTCCATTGGATTACGTAATGTCGTAATTACGTAATTACGAGGATTTTGTTATTGTAATTTGAAGTTAACCGGCACCGTATATTTCACGCGAACGGGTTTACCGCGTTGCTGACCCGGTTTCCATTTCGGCATGGACTTGATGACGCGTACCGCCTCTTTGTCCAGCGAAGGATCACCACCGGAACGAACGACCTCTACGTCCACGATAGATCCGTCACGGTTCACCACGAACTGGCAGATCACACGTCCCTGGATACCGTTCTCCTGCGCGATAACCGGATATTTGACGTTCTCGCTGAGGAATTTGAACAATGCCTGCTGTCCGCCCGGGAACTCCGGCATCTTCTCAACTACGACGAAGACAACTTCTTCTTCCTCTTCCTCTTCGGGAGCCTCTACCGGCGCAGCTATAACGACCTCGGTCTCCTTGTCGTCCTCAGTGTTGACCTCGATGGACTCGGTCTCGACGTTATCCTCTACGACATTAAGCACTTCCACCTCTTGAACGGCAGGGGGTGGGGGAGGGGGAGGAGTCTCCTGCGATGTCTGCTGAATCTCTACTTCTTCCTCAAAAAGGAACTCGGTGTCGGTAACCTCATACTTGGTCACCTCACGTTCCGTCCATTCCAACGCCACATAAACAACGCTCAAAACGAAGACCAGACCCATCAGTACATAGATGAGTTTGTCCTTCTCCAAGCTGGCTTTTTCTGATTTCTTGACTTGCATATCTTGTGTTTTTTAGGTCGTGATTATCAAATCGGCTACAAAGGTACTGCTTTTTTTTCGTTTGTGCAAATAAAAAATAAAAATTTTGCCATAGATACCATAAAATTGCCCTTTTCCGGCAAAAATGGAACCGTCCCGGGTACTGTTTGTCGAGCCATCTCCACATCCGTATCCGCTCTTTCTTGTATCGCCGAAAGGCAGAGAAGGATGTCGGTTGCGAGACAGACTCATGATTGCGCCATACGGCGGTGGGGGTAGGCAGAAAAGCGAAGCGTGTACGTTGTGTGAAGAGTCCGTAGAGCGGGTAATCCAGGACTGGGAAAGCCTCCGCCAGGAGTGCGGTCAGTTCGTCATCGCGCAGTAGCTCCGTGCGGAAGAGGACGGTACAATTCGAATGTCGTGCGCCCCATAGGTCGTATCGTGTACTCAGGTCCCCTTGCGGGATCGGTTCGTCTCTTTGGCCCTGCTCCGCCGTGTGCACAAAACCGACCTCCGGGTGCGTACGCAGGTAGTCTGTCTCTATCTGCAGCTTATGCACGTCGCACCAATAATCATCGCCGTCGAGCATGGCGATATACTCAGCTCCGTCCGCTTGGATCCGGCGGTAGAGGTCGATCGTGTTGCGCACCAGACCCATGTTTTGCTCCCGCCGCACATACACGATCCGTTTGTCCTGCGCCGCATACCGGCGGCATACCGCCGAGGTCCCGTCCGTGGAAGCGTCGTCGCCTATATAGATACGGATTTCCTCATCGCATTGCTGAGCCTGCACGCTCTCTATCGCCTGCGCGATGAAGGGTGCGTGGTTATATGTCGTGATACAAACAGCTATCATAGATATCTTTGAGTTGGGTGCCGATGGTCTCGGAACGGAAAGTGACCGGGGGAAGGAACACTACCTCGATGCCTGCGCGGCGGAGCAGGTCGACGCCATCCGTGAGACGATACTCGCGACTGTAGATGACGCGCCTGATGCCGGCCTGGATGATGAGCTTGGCACACTCGATGCAGGGCGAGGCGGTGATATAGATAGTGGCGCCGTCGCTGTTGTTCGACGAACGCGCCAGCTTGGTGATGGCGTTGGCCTCAGCATGCAGCACGTAAGGCTTGGTGACTCCCGCCTCGTCCTCGCAGACATTCTCAAAGCCCGACGGCGTGCCGTTGTATCCGTCGCTGATTATCATGCCCTGCTTCACCACCAGTGCCCCTACCTGCCTGCGCTGGCAGTACGAGTTCTGTGCCCAGATGCGGGCCATCTCCAAGTAGCGCCGGTCAAACTTCTGCTGTTTGTCTGTTGCCATCTTCTTTCTATTTTTTACTATTTTACCTTTTTTATTTTTTCATCTTTCCTGATTCCGTTCCTTTTCAGCAGGGCGTCAATGGTCGGCTCGCTGCCACGGAAGCGCTTGTAGAGCGTCATGGGATGCTCCGTTCCGCCACGGCTCAGGATGTTGTCGCGGAACGACTGCGCCGTCTTCCGGTCGAAGATGCCGTGGCGCTTGAAGACGCTGAAGGCGTCGGCGTCGAGCACTTCGGCCCACTTATACGAATAGTAGCCTGCGGCATATCCGCCGGCCATGATGTGCGAGAACTGCACCGTCATGCACGTGTCGGGCAGCTGTTCGCCCAGAATGGCTTTCTTCCATGCCTGTTTCTCGAAGGAGATGATGTCGTCGTTGAACTCGTCCTTCTTCGTATAGTACGCCATGAGATCGGAAGAG
>CALEPS010000183.1 GCA_937910305.1 uncultured Bacteroidales bacterium
AAAGCAGTACTTTTGCACCGTGTTTTTCATGGTATTAGATTTAAGGTTAAGTAAAAAGATTGGGATGTCGGGAGACATCCTTCTTTGTTTTTATACCTTTTACTGCTGATTTCCGCGCCCTCAGAGCATTTTTTTTCTTAATATATTTGCGTATATGCAAAAAAAGCAGTAAATTTGCACTCGTAAATCATAAATGACCCAATCGTAAATGATTTCTGTTTCAGTTATAGGAGGCGCAAATGTGGATATGTCGGCTACGCTGGCGGACGCTTTCATTGCGGCGGACTCTAATCCCGGACACATTGAGGTCGGCTACGGCGGCGTGGCGAGGAATATCGCCCATAACCTGGTCCTGCTCGGAGCTAAGACGCAGTTGCTGACTATCTTCGGAGACGACCTCTTCGGAGGACTGCTGCACGACTATTGCAAGCAGCAGGGTATTGACGTGCATCTGTCCGAACGGGTGAGTGGCGTGCGCTCCGGCATTTACCTGTGTATGAACAACTCCGGCGGCGAGATGATCGCCGCGGTGGCGGACACTGAAGCTATCAAGGCTATCACGCCGGAATGGCTTGCCAAAAGGAGCGGGGAGATCAACCAGTCCGAGTTTATTGTAGCGGACACCAATATTGGCGAAGACGCCATCCGGTGGCTCATGGAGAATGTAACCGCGCCGCTCTTTATCGACGGCGTCAGTACGACCAAAGCGCACCGCGTGGTGAACGCCCTGCGCAAAGTCAAACTGCCGTATCTCCATACCCTCAAACTGAATCTCAAAGAGGCGCTGGCGGTGACCGAGACGGCTACCTACGCCGAAGCGGCGCAGAGATTGCTGGACTTGGGCGTCGCGCATGTCTATATAACCCTCTCCGGCGAAGGCGTCTATTGCCGAACGGCGGCGGAGGAATGGCTCTTCCCCGCGCTGCCGGGCGAGATAGTGAACACCACCGGTGCCGGAGACGCTTTCCTCGCCGGCGTGGTATATGCACATGCCAAAGGCATTGACTTCCCGCAGACCGCCCAGTACGGGCTCATGGCGGCAAGGGCTACACTCATGAGCCTCAAAGCCGTCAACCCTGACATCGCAAATATATTGTTATAATGAATAAATATCTTTCTATATCGGATGAGGTGCAAGCGGCGCTGTCGGCAGGCAAACCGGTCGTAGCACTCGAATCGACCATTATTAGTCACGGTATGCCTTACCCGCAGAACGTTGAGACGGCACTGCGCGTGGAGCAGACGATCCGCGAGAACGGAGCCGTGCCTGCCACGATAGCTGTCATTGGCGGCAAGCTGAAAGCCGGCTGTACACACGAGGAGATCGAGTACCTCGGTAAGAAAGGTCAGGCGGTGACCAAGGCTTCGCGGCGCGACCTGCCTGTCCTCATCGCACGCAAGGAGGACGGCGCCACAACCGTCACAACAACCATGATCATTGCCGCCATGGCGGGTATCAAGGTCTTTGCTACCGGCGGTATTGGCGGCGTTCACCGCGGGGCGCAGCAGACCTTCGACATCTCTGCCGACCTTGAGGAACTGGCGCAGACCCCGGTCATGGTCATCTGTGCGGGAGCCAAGTCGATCCTCGACCTCGGGCTGACGCTCGAATATCTGGAGACCAAGGGCGTGCCGGTGATAGGATACGGTACTGACGAACTGCCGGCGTTCTATACGCGCCATAGCGGCTTCGGCGTGGACTATCGTATTGACACCCCCGAAGAACTGGCGGCGGCGTTCCAAGCCAAAACAGACTGCGGACTCAAAGGCGGCATGCTCGTCACGAACCCCATACCTGAGGAATACTCCATGCCCAAAGAGGTCATTGACCGGGCAATCGGCCAGGCGCTGAGCGAGATGGAGGCTGCCGGCATTCATGGCAAACAGTGCACTCCCTTCCTACTGGCGAAAGTGAAAGACCTGACCGGAGGTGACAGTTTGGCGGCGAACATCCAATTAGTCCTCAACAACGCACGCCTCGCCGCGCAGACAGCCAAGGCGATGATAGTTGATAGTTGATAGTTGAAAGTTGAAAGTTGAAAGAAGCCGTCTAGTTGAAAGTTGAAAGTTGAAAGTTGAAAGGAATACTACAATGAAAAAAATATTCATTATTAATTATTCATTATTCACTATTCTTTGCTTGTTCCTTTTTTCGTCCTGCCATAAGCCGATGCAGGTGAACTCGGTTCATACAGAGGCACTCAAGGTGGACGCTTCCTGTGACTCGCTCCTGGACTCCGCCTACCTGCAGCGCCTCGCGCCTTACAAAGAAGTGGTGGACCGCGAGATGAGCGTCAAGGTGGGCTACGTTCCGGACACGTTGTGGGTAGGTGCGCCCGAATGTCCGTTGCTCAACTGGCTGACCGATGCACTGTGGGAGGCTGCCAAGCAGCTATACCCAGGCCGGGTCGATCTTGCATTCGTCAACATGGGCAGCGTACGCGGCGAATGGCTGCCCGGAGACCTCACGTTCGGTCAGATATACACCGTCATGCCGTTTGAGAACACGCTCGTCGTCATTACGCTCACGGGCGAGAACCTGATCGAACTATGCGACTCGATCGTCTCGTACGGGGCGCAAGGACTCGCAGGCATGCGCATGACAGCCGTGGACGGACGGCTGGCGGAAGTGACGGTGGGAGGCAAAGCCGTTCAGCCGGACAAGACCTACACCGTGGCCACCAGCAACTACATGACCGGCGGAGCAGACCACATGACTGCACTGACGCGCTATTCCGACTACTGGGACAGCAAGCAGCTAATCCGTGACCTGTATATACAAATAGCTAAAGAACAAGACACCATCCGCGCCGCCGTGGACGGACGGGTTACCATCTTATGAGTATGAGAAAGCGTTTTCTGATCCGGACGAACGTATTGTTAGGCATGCTCAGCATTATGCTGGCGGGGTGCCATGTACAGAAAAAAGCGGCTGAGTCGCAGCCGCAAGAAGAGGAGACACCGCCTTCCGTGGAGGTCAGAGAGCCGGAGATAAGGGTACTGTACGGAGTACCGAACCCTCGGCTGTAACGGAGAGTTGCGCCTCTTTGCCGAGCCAGATCGGCATATTGTGCTCTACATGCCCGAAGGGCGCATTGAAGAGAACGGGGTAGTCGTAGTCTGCGACTGCCTCTTTTATTGTCTCATAGACCGTGCAGTTCATGCCCGGGTCGTCCTCGCATTCGCTGAATTGTCCTACGATAAGGCCACCTAAGTGACCGAGTACGCCGCTCATTTTCAGATTTCTGATCATCCGGTCAATGTGGTAATGCCGTTCGCCAACGTCCTCGATCAAGAGAATAGGAGCCTGACTGCTGATAGCTGACTGCTGAAGGCTATAGGGCGTGCCTTGCAAGCCATAGAGGACGGAGAGGTTACCGCCGATAACCGGTGCTGTCGCTTCGCCGTAGCGGTTCAGCGGGTGCGGCGCGATATGGTACTCTACGCTCTTTCCCTCCAGCACCCGTCGCAACGCTGCGATGGGTTCGCTGTCTTCCGGCAGGGTCGCGATATGTTTGCACATGACGGCGTGAATTGACAATTGACAATTGATAGTTGATAGTTGATGGAGAGCGGTGATGTCGCTGAAGCCTATGACGGGTTTGGTGATATTCGGCACCCGGTCGATGATGCGTTGCAGTCCGTACCCGCCGCGCGAACAGAGGATAGCGTCCACCGACGGATCCTGCATAGCGTCTTGGATGTCCTCCAGCCGCTCTTCGTCCGTGCCGGCAAACCGTCCCCAGTGGGCGCGGGCGTGTGTTCCTTCGCTCACTTCATGACCCCAGCTGCGCAGACGTGCTGCTGCTTGGTCAATAAAAACGGGGTCTATTGCACCGGACGGAGAGATAATTCGGATATGCATGATCAACTGTACATTTTTCCTTCTATCCGGTTGACGAGACGGGTAGGAAGGATGTTATTGAGGAAACAGAAAGTGCGGTACAGGAGACCGCCGACATATTGCGGCCGGGGGTTGCGGCAGGTAGCTATGTGATAGAAGAGAATCGCCATCTTCCGTGGCTCCATGCCTCCGCGCTCGTCTTTCTCCATGGCGGTGATAGCCTGCTCGGAGTGGCGGTAGACCTCTGCTCCGGCGGTGGACTTGCGGCGTGCGTCAGTGAAGCCGGTGGACACGTCTCCCGGCATGAGCACGGAGACGGTGATCCCGAACTCACGCACTTCGTTTGCCAGCGCCAGGGCCATCGCGTTGATGGCCGCTTTGGATGCGGAGTAGAAAGCCTGGTAAGGCACTGCCAGAACACCTGCTACGGAGGAGGTGTAAATGATCCGGCCGTACCGCTGGCGGCGCAGTTGCGGCAGAACGGCTTGTGTGAAGCGCACGGCACCCATGAAATTGACATCCATCTGGTGCTCGGCGTCCGCTATCTCCGTGAACTCGATCGGACCCGATATACCATAGCCTGCATTGGAGATGACGACGTCGATATGGTCGGTCTGACGCAGCACTTCGCCTATCGCCGTCCGGCAACTCTCTTCCGAGCACACGTCACAGGTGATATGCATGATTTCGCCTGTGTCTTTCGACTTTCGACTTTCGACTTTCGACTCATCTCCCCCATGTCTGCTCAGTTCAAAGACACGCCAGCCCCGCTCACAAAAGAGCGAGGCTGTCGCTTTGCCTATACCGGAACTACCTCCGGTGATTACTAATGTATTCATTAATTTGATAATTTGAGGATTTGAAGATTTGAGGATTAATTTATGTCATTTTGCTTGTAACTATAATCATCAAATTTTCAAATTTTCAAATCCTGAATTTTTAATATGCCAGTCCTTCGGGTGCACCCTCTTTGAGGACGCGGGCGATGATCTCTGTCGCTTCGTCGATGATCGGCTCGGTGTGTGTCGCCATCAGCGTCGTACGCAGCAGGCACTCGCCTTCTACGCAAGCCGGCGCAATAACGGGGTTCACATACACGCCTTCCTCAAACATCTTCTTGCCGAAATAGAGTGTGTCGAGCGTCTTGTAGGTGAAGATCGGCACAATAGGTGTCGGTGCCTCAATGATCTTGATACCTGCAGCGAGAAGGCTCTTCTGGAAATACTTGGCAATGTTCATCAGCCGTGTCGGACGCTCGGGGTCGAGGATGAGCTGGTGCAATGCCTCCAACGCCGTTGCGGTCGAGCAGGGGGTGATAGCGGCGGAGAAGATGAACGGCCGGCTCACGTGACGCAGCCAGTCGGCTACGCGGTGGCTCGTCAGCATACATCCGCCGATAGAAGCCAGCGACTTGGAGAACGTCAGCATGGTGATATCCACCTTGTCGGTCAGTCCGAAATGGGCTGCCGTGCCTCGTCCGCCGGGACCTAACACACCGAAGCCGTGAGCGTCATCCACCATCACACGGGCATGGTATTTCTCCGCCAGAGCGCATATCTCCGGCAGCTTGCATATGTCGCCGCGCATGGAGAACACGCCGTCGGTGACGATCAGCTTGCCTGCGTTCTCCGGGATCGACTTGAGCTGACGCTCCAGGTCCTGCATGTCCGAGTGGCGGTAACGAAGGACCTTCGCGAAACTCAGACGGCATGCGTCGTATATCGATGCGTGGTTCTCACGGTCGTTGAGGATGTAGTCGTCTTTGCCGCAGATAGCGGAGATGATTGCCAGGTTGGTCTGGAAACCCGTAGAGACAGTCATGCACTCCTCGTATCCCGTGAACTCCGCCAGCTCTTTCTCCAGCTGCAGGTGCAGGTCCAGCGTTCCGTTCAGAAAACGGCTGCCGCTTACGCCTGTGCCGTATTTGTCCAGCGCGTCATGTCCGGCTTTGATGACTGCCTCGTTCTCCGTGAAACCGAGGTAGTTGTTGCTGCCCAGCATGATCACGCGGTGGTTTTCCATCTGCACGACCGGAGCCTGACGGCTTTCCAGTTCGTGGAAATAAGGGTAAACTTGTAGTTTGCGCGCCAGTTTGAGCGTCTCAAAATGGTCGCATTTCTCGAATAAATCCATGTGGTTTTAAGGGATTATAGACCGTTCGCTTTGCTCTCTGACAGAGTACAGATCGTTCGCTTTGCTCACTGACAGACCGATTTACCATCCGCATGGTGTAATCCGGTCTTTATTCTGTCAGCGCAGAGCGGTCGCCCACTTGGCGTCTGTCAGGCGAAGCCGGTCTGTATTCTAATTAGAGCACGTTCAGATCTTTGAGGATTGCTGTTGTCTTGCGAACGGCAGCTTCGCTCTCATGCAGTTTGGCGCGTTCTTCTTCGCTGATGTTCAGTTCCAGGATTTTCTCGATACCGTTCTTACCGATGATACAGGGGACACCGATGGTGATGTCCTTCATGCCGTATTCGCCTTCGAGCGCAGCGGAGCAAGGAATCATCTTCTTCTGGTCTTTGATGATCGCCTCTGCTACGGAAGCTGCTGCTGCACCCGGTGCCATCCATGCACTCGTGCCGAGCAGACCCGTCAGCGTTGCGCCGCCTACCATCGTGCTCTTGACTACGTTCTCCAGCTCCTCTTTGCTCAGGAACTCGCTCACGTTGATACCCTTGTATGTCGTGTAGCTCGTCAACGGAATCATCGTCGTGTCGCCGTGACCGCCGATTACGAAACCGTCTACGTCATTGGCGTTGCAGTGGAGCGCCTGGCTCAGGAAGTATTTCAGACGTGCGCTGTCCAACGCACCGCCCATACCGATCACGCGGTTGCGAGGTAACTTCAATGCATGCAGCGTCAGGTATGCCATCGTGTCCATCGGGTTCGAAACAACAACAAGGATCGCGTTCGGGCTGTATTTCAGCACCTGGTCGCAAACGCTCTTCACGATACCGGCATTGACGCCGATCAGCTCCTCACGCGTCATACCCGGCTTGCGAGGAAGACCCGAAGTGATGATCACTACATCCGAACCGCTCGTCTTGCTGTAGTCGTTCGTCACACCGGTTACTACGGTGTCGAAGCCCATGAGTTGGGCTGTTTGCATGATATCCATGGCCTTGCCCTCGGCAAAACCCTCTTTGATATCAATCAGACATACTTCGTTGGCAACCTCATTGACTGCCAACACATTTGCGCAGGTAGCACCTACGTTTCCCGCGCCTACTACTGTAACTTTACTCATAATTTGTATATATATTTATAGATTTGGCTTTCTGCTTTCAACTTTCGGCTCTTAATCAAAAAAGCGGGCAAAGTTACACAAAATTTTGTATATATACAAATTTTAACGCACAAAAGTGCGGATTTTATGATTTTTGTAAAGAATATTTATAAATTTTTCAAGAAATCCACCAGATAACTCCGCCAATTCCGCCATGTATGCCCTCCGATTGACTCGGTGTAGGAATGAGGCAGCTGCGCTTTCTCCAGACGTTTGTTAAACCGCTTGGCGTTGGGGTGAAACATGTCTTTTCTGCCGGTATAGATATAGACCGTAGTGCTGTCTTTCGGCATTTGCGCTTTGTGGACCACGGGCGAAAACATACCGATGGCGTCGAAATACCCCGGGCACAGATTAACCGTGTTCGCCGCTATACGCGCGCCGTCGGATAAACCGGCGATATAATGTTTTTCCGAAATGGGGTACGTGCTGTCCACCATCTGAATCAGGTCCGTCAGACCGAGGTCTATGTCGTGGTCATGGCTCAAACGCGGGTAGTTGAAAATGCTGTTCCATAGGGTATGGTAACTCGGACGGTCTTCATGCACGCCGAAATTGACGTCCGGCATGACCAGAATCATCGGCTCGCACAGACCTTCGGCGATCATGTTCTCCAAGATGTTTATCGCGCGTCCTCGCTCTGCCCACGAGCCTTCGTACCCGTTGATCCCGTGAATCAGATACAGCACAGGAAATCTTACTCCCTCTGATGGCTGATGACTGACTTCTGACGGCAAATACACATTCACCCTCCTGTTCAATCCCTCTTTGCTGCTGTACCATGTCGTCCGAATCACCTCGCCTTGCCGCTCCGGCTTGCGGTACAGGTCCACGTGCGCGTTACCGCCTACATTCACCACGTTCCATTTGTGCATCTTCTGCCATGCCGTATCGCTGTTCTGCGGGTCCGGCTTGCGCTTGCCGTCCACACGGAAACAGTAGGTATAGGTCTCCGGACTGACCGCACGGGTGGTGGCGTGAAAACAGCCGTCGCTCTCCAGCCGCATCTTGATCCGCCGCGTGTGGTCGCTGTAATGAGCCGTGTCCTCGTCCGCGTAAAGCAGATCGCTCTGCACGCTCACGCGACGACCCGGACCGCAGTAGCAGAAACTGACCGTGCTGTCCTCGTTCACCGTTACCGAACTGTAATCGCGGCTGATGGTGATACTACGACGTTTGCGCGCCTCCGACGGAAGCACGCAAAGCAGAAACACTATGAGCCAGATGAACTTATTTCGCATGGGCTAAAGAGGATTGGTCCCCGGTATAGGCAAGCCGGATGTTGTCGCACCAGACCACGTTTCCCGGGCAGCCTGTGAACGGCGGCATGCTTCCTGCCGAAATCTGTACAATCAGATGCGTCGGCGCCATGTCTTCGCGGAAACCCACTTCCTCGATACACACCATTTTGCCCTCGCTGTTATGCGTCTTGTGGCGGTTGTTGGATAGTTCTTTCAGATCCGCTCCTGCCTGACCATACACCACCGGCACACGAAAATCATTCCGCCATTCGGTCGTCCGGTCGATCGTCTGAACGGCTGTACCTACACGGTAGGCATACACATGCCCGTTCTCTTCCCAGCGGTGTTGCAGGATCAGCGTGATATGTCCTTTGTCGTGTCCCGCCACTTTTTTTACTTTGGTCTTCGCAGGCGCATAAACGGCGGTTCTGTCCTGAATAAGTGCTTTGTAATCCAGAATCAGCGCACTCGGTCTGCCCGTGAACGGAACGCCCATGTCGATTGCCGAATTAGGATCACTGCTCTGTTTCAGACCCACCACGTCCAGCAACTTACCGGTGTAAATACTCCCGGTGGCGAGCGCCTTGAAATCAATCCCGATTGCCTTCACGCTCTCCAAGGTACTCTCCATCCGGCAGCAATAGCCTTCGCCCCTTCTCTCCGGCGTCACGCTTACCGACACCTTGTCCACACCCAGCGCACGGGCATGGGCGTTGCTGCTGCTCCACGAACCGCCGATCTTGTACAACGTCTTCGTCTGACCGCCGATGAGGGCGGATTCCTTGATCTGTTTCTCCGTCCAGCTCTCAAAATCCCCATAAGGAATCATCTCTATCCGCTCCTGTGCCTGCGCATGCAGAGCAACAAAAAATAATATAACTAAAAATCTATTAGTCCTCATAATAAATATTTTTCTTATTTTCTTTTACTACCGTCCCATTAAAAAAGCGAGACGATTTGCTTTGAAATGTTTTTTATGTTTATTGCTTTTGAAGGCTTTTACTCGCAGAGTTGCGGAGTTTGTTGGTAAAAACTATCCGAAAGCTTGCTTGCGAGGAGTTTTTATCAGCAAAATACGCATGGCGCTTTGCGCTAAAGCCTTCAAAAGGGTTTATCTTTGTTTTTTTCTTTCAACTCTCAACTTTCAACTTCTCAGAAATACACTCTGTATGTAATCATAATAGCCGAATTGCCCTTCGGAGCTGTGTATAACTCGCTGTACGGACACGCGGTCGGACTGAACATAGCAAACCATCGCGGAGCCATTCCTACCACACCATGTACCTGCGCCATACTCATCCCTACGTCGATCAGCAGATTCGGCGTGATCGGCGGCAAGACGATGTCGAAATACATCCTCCCTTTCCCCACCGGACCGCCGAAAAGCCCTTTGTCTCCTCCCCTCCACGGGGAGGTCGGGAGGGGCTTTTTACCAAAAGGCGGCAACGCGGCGCGGTCTGCGCATGAAATGCTCAGGCTGACGAGTAGCAGCGGGATGGCTATGAACTTCTTCATAATTGTCTCGGATCTCTTCGTTCAACATCTCTTCGAACTTCGTCACGGACGCCGCCAGACTGTACTGACGACCAGCCAGACGGTATTGTTCTTCCATGTGATGACGCTCCTCCGGATGGTCCAGCCAGTAGTCGATCGCACGCGCCAGATCTTTCGGGCTGCCGGGAGTGAATAGACTCCGGCCGTCCAACGCAAACTGAGGAGTAGCACTCACTTCGCTATTCGCAATCACAGGTACCAGACCTGTAGCAAAAGCCTCGATACAACTGATAGCCTCGCTCTCCATGTCGCTCGCGTGAACATACAGATCCGTCGTCAGCAGCTCTTCTATCAACTCGTCACGGCCCACATAGATGAACTTCGGCTGGTGTTTCAGCTCTTTTCCCAATTCTACGTATTTGTCGTACTCCGGTCCGCGACCTGCGAAAACTAACTGTATCCGGTCGCCGTACTTGCTGTATTTCAAGGCGTTGATGATCACGTCCTGCCGTTTCTCCTGACTCAACCGCCCGATCATCATAATTTTGAAAATCTTCTTAGAACTGTCCTCTTCTAAACTTCTTTCAACTTTCCATACGGCTTCAGCCGATCGTTCGAGGCTTTGCCGAGATAAGAACTTTAAACTTTCAACTTTCTTTTCCCCTGCTTCCATAAACGCGTCCTGGATGCCGTTGCTGATCACATGAATCTTCGCCGTGTAACCGCGTTCCGCAATCATCCTGCCCATAAATAAAGAAGGTACGTGTACGTGGCGCACGCGATTGTATATATTCCGGCGGAAAGAACGATAAAACATCTCATTGAACCATTCCACTTTGCCCATGCTGACCGACGAAGTCATGTTCTCCGGCTGGATGTGGAAGGCTGCCGTCACCGGTTTCCCGATCTTGTGGCAGTAACTGATTGCCTCCATCTCAATCCCGAACGGCACAAACACATGTACAACGTCCGCCCAGTCGCATGCGGCATGCACAACCTCCGTATCATTATACGCAAAACTGAAATCGTGTTTGTCGCACAACGGTTGGAATACCGGAATATGGAACTTTTTTGTGGTGAAATCACCATCTGTCAAATTGTTCTCCTTCGTATATCCTACTTCCTTGGTCACTTGGTCCTTAGTCCCTTGGTCACTTGGAGTATCCCAACAAAGCACCCTTACTTCATGTCCGCGTTTTCGCAACTCACCCGCAAAACGCTGCGCGGAAATACTGGTACCGTTGTTCGTCGTGTAAAAACTGTCAATTACAAATAAAATCTTCATATTTTTGTTCTTTTTTTTGTGAGCGTTTTTCAAAAACGGCTGCAAAAGTACTGCTTTACAACGGATTACCGTTTTTCTAATTCGTGCAAAGATTGTTCTGATTCTACTATTCCTATTGCATATGTCGGAAAATTGTTGTATCTTTGCACCCGAATTGTCCTAATCCGTATATTCAAATCCGTACAATTATGATCAAAACAACCTTTGACCAGAACGATATAATGACCGATTATTCCGGTTTCAAGTGGATAAGTTTTATTCCCGGCAAGCACGCTCTGGACGATATTACCGTCATGGAAATCGCTTCTACGCAAGCCCGCTTTAGCCGCTTTATCCTCCCCGACCAGTATTTCACGCCCACCTATTGCATCCAGATTGTCAAAGGAGGTTCGCTCCATATAAACGTCAATAATACGAACTACGAACTGACCGCCAACCAGGGCTGCCTTGTCACACCCGAACTGCTGATCAAAAAACCGCAGAGTATGGAAAATTATGTGGAAATGTTGGTTTTGTCTGCCTCGCGGGAGTTTATACAGGAACTGAATCTGGTCTTCCCTCTTGCTGCCACCTCATATATCTATGTCCATCCGGTGTGGAATATTAGCCCGAAAAGAATGGAACGCTTGGAGCAGTATTTCCATCTGATGCGCGAAGTGTTTGACGACAAGGACCGCAAAGCGGCTATTCATCTGGTACGTTCGTTCTTCTATTATCTGGCGGGACCCGAATTGAACCATTTCCCGCAACAGGATCTTTCCACCATGTCCCGCAACGAAGAGATCACGGGCCGTTTCATGCAACTGGTGGACGAGCATTGCGAGCAACACCACGACCTCGACTGGTACGCCGGCCAACTCTGCCTCACCACCCGGTATGTCGCCAACACGGTCAAAGAGACTGTCGGAATGACCGCAAGTGCCTGTATCGAGCATGCCCTCACCCAGCGTGCCCAAACGCTCCTTTGTACCACAACCCTCTCCATCCAGGAGATAGCGGACCAGCTCGGCTTCGTAAACCAATCCCATTTCGGTACCTTCTTCAAGCGCCACGCCGGCTCCTCTCCCGCCGCCTTCCGCAAAAAACTCTGATTTTTGCCCTCCAAAATTTGCATATTCCAAAAATTTTTTGTACCTTTGCACCCGAAATGAAGTCCGAATCGACCCTAAATAAGGCCCGCATAAGGGTAGTTTCGAGGGCGTCCTAGACTTTGTTCGACGGATATAAGACACAATAGACTGAAACACAGCACATTACGCGCCATGGCAATGCACTTGAAAACAAAGGTAATAAACCGTTTGAAATGGGACGGGTTTGAGTTTGTCTCACTTCCGGCGGGAAGTACGCCTCATAAACGGGGTGTACACTAT
>CALEPS010000184.1 GCA_937910305.1 uncultured Bacteroidales bacterium
GAGACCTACCAGGTGATGTCTGCGGATGCCAGCAATGACTTCTCCGGTTCGCGCATCGTGTCGGACAAACCTGTAGCGGTCTTCAGCGGGCATGTCTGTATCAACGTGCCGACCGGTAACCCTTGGTGCGACCATATAGTAGAGCAGCAGACGCCGGTGGTGCTCTGGGGCAGACAGTTTGCCGTGACCCAGACTGCCGGTCAGTCCGGCGACCGCGTCATGCTCACGGCGGCGGAAGAGCAGACCCAAGTACGCATCAACGGTGCGTTGGCGGCTACGCTCAACACCGGCGAGTCGTACGAATGGCGGCTCACCGACCGCTCCGCCTGGGTGGAGACATCCCAAGCCGCCGCGTGCTATCTCTATCTGGAGGGCGCGAGGGATAATAACATGACAGGAGATCCCTCCATGGTACATATAACCCCCGTGGAGCAGCGGACAAAGGAACTGACCTTCGCTACTTTCCAGACCGACGAGTCGCGTACCCATTATGCCAATGTGGTCACGACGGCAGCAGGAGCTGCGGCGATGCGTATGGACGGACAGAGCGTAGCGGAGCTCTTTGAACCCCTCAACGGCAATTCCTCCCTCCGTTTTGCGCAGATTCCCGTGGCGCACGGCACGCACACTTTGGCTACAACTTCTGACGGTTTCATCGGACATATTTACGGAGTAGGATACTGCGAGAGCTACGCCTATAATATGGGGCAGGCGGTCACGCCGCTCACCGGTCTGATCGTCGTGAACGGTCAGTCGCGCAGCGAGGTCGATTACAACGACGAGTACTGCTATCTGCAGCCGGTTGCTTTCCGTCCGAACACCAATATCGACTACCTCGCCGTGCATTGGGATTTCGGCGACGGTAGCGAGAGCGACACACCCGAACCGACCCACCGCTATGCCTCGCCGGGCGACTATCTTGTCACGATGTACGTCACCGGACCGGACAACAAAGATACGGCACGCACGACGCTGCATCTGACGGACGTCCTGCACGAGTCGCTCAACATAGTCCTCTGTGAAGGCGAGAGCTTCACCATGAACGGCATTGCCTATACGGAGACGGGCACCTATTCCCAGACCCTCACTTCCGCCGGAGGCTGCGATTCCATCGTCTCTATCCATTTGCAGGTCAACGACACTTCCGTCCGCTACGACACCATACGAGCCTATACCGGCACCTCCGTCTCGTGGCACGGACGATGGTATCGGGAGGAAGGCACCTATCGCGACACCCTGCAATCCCAAGCCGGTTGCGATAGTATCACCCAACTGACGCTTTTGTTGGTAGAACCCGTTCAGGAGATGTACGACACGATCTGCTGGCAGCCCACCTACCGCTTCATGGACTACGACTATCCGATCCCGCCGATGGACGGACTGGATCCGACCCTCTATTATAACTACACGGTGGAGTACCGCGACGTAGTGGAGTGCCTGACCTACAAGATGCACCTGGCGATCATCAATGCCGCCGATGGCGAACAGATCATCCTCCATGACACGATCCAACAGGGCGAAACCTACACCTTCTTCGGGCAGACCCTGCGCAAGGAAGGCACCTACACCCACACCGAAAGCCTCGCGTGCGAGTGTACGCGGACTTATACTCTCTATCTCAAAGTCCTCTCGTACCCGATCTTGGAAGAGTCCGCCGTCCTCTGCCACGAGGACACGATCCTATTCCGCGGCAAGGAATATACAACCCCGGGTGTGTATAACGACACCGCTTTCTCGCTCACGGGCATTGACGCTGTCTATCGCCTGAACCTCTCTGACGGACGCAGTTTCAAGGATTTCTCTATTATCATTACCGCCGGAGATCCGTTGCCACCGCCCGTGGGGAATGTCACCGAATCCGGCACCTACCGTTTTGTCTATACCAACGCCGCCGGATGCGACTCGATCGTCACTTGGTATATCGGCGTCAACGAACGCTGCATCGTGCCCCAAGAGGAACATGTCTCGCTCTGCGCGGGAGAAGTCTATGAATGGCATGGACGCGAGCTGACAGCAGGCGGAGAGTACCACGACACCCTTTGGCATTCTGCGCCCACCGAGTGCGACACAGCCCTTGTGCTCTACCTCGATCTCTTGCCTAAAGTGTATAGCGACACCTCGATTTCCCTCTGTCCGGGCGACTATTGCGAAATAGGAAACGAGAAACTCTCCGAGCCTGGAGACTATACCCTCACAATGCGGGCTGCTAACGGCTGCGACAGTACCGTCTCGGTGCATCTGGCTTGGAAACCGGATTACAGAGACACCACCTTTGCTACCATCCATTATGGCGATTCGATACTATGGGAGAATGAATATTTCTCCGATTCCACCGAACAAATCCGCGGTTTCGTGGCGTCTAACGGCTGCGACAGCTTGCGGGTATTGAGTCTGCATGTTGACTATACCCTCACGGTGGAGCAAGAGTCGTGGGAAGGCGGCTGCGGAGACGGAGATTTCTTTACGCTTCATCTGTCCCTCTCGCGGCTTGTGGACTCGGTGCGATTGACTTTCTCCGATGAAGCCAGAGCCGCAGGTTTGCGCGATTCCATCGTATATATCCATGCCAAAGAGGCGGATATCCTGATCCCTCATAAGGACGTACATGCGGGATCCTATACCTGCGAGGTGGCGTTGGTTCATGACACCCAAACGCTCTATACCACTTCTTTTGCGTTCACGCTCCTCTATCCCTCTTCCGTCTTGGAGCAGGCTTGGAATGATGTGGTGGCAGTTTTGACGCATGATTACAACGGAGGATATGATTTTACGGCGTTCCAGTGGTACGAGAACGGCGTGGCGCTGACAGGAGAAACCCATTCTTATCTCTATCGTCCGTTGCTGATGGGCGGTGAATACAGTGCGCTCCTGACCGAAGCGGACGGAACGCAAGCGATGACCTGTCCGCTGGTTGCTACCTTCCAAACGGATATCAGTCTCTATCCGACGATAGTCAATGCACGCCAAGTGATCCAATGTCATCTCTCCGAAGATGCGGAAATGTGGGTGTACGATGCGCTCGGGCGTCTGATTATGCGTTGCGCCCTTACCGCCGGAGACACGTCCGTCCTTGCGCCCGGTGCTACAGGAGTCTATATCGCCCGTGTGATCACGAAGACCAACAAGAAAGAACACACTTATAAACTGATTGTACGATGAGATCCTCTTTCCGACATATGACGCATAAGGTGTTCTTCCTTTCACTTTTCACCTTTCACCTTTCACCTTCCCTTTCCCCTTCCCTTGCACAACATTATGTAGGACCTGTTTTTTCCGGCGGGTTGGTGCAAACGGTGGATGACATGCCGCAGACGAAAGCCCGGCTCTCCGGCGGAGGTGAGATAGGTGTGGCATACCAATACCAACACGGACATCTGTTGCTGCATACGGGACTCAATTATACGTTCCAATGTCCCGTGCAATCGGTTGATAGCCAGTGGCTTAGCCATTCTATGATAGACACCCGTGGAATAGCGGTCACTTATCGCGGTCTGTTGGATAACAGATCCGACCGGCTGTTTGTTCACCAACTGACAATACCCTTTATGATAGGCGGCAACTGGTCGGGGGTGTATCTACTGGCGGGACTCAAGTTCTCTGTCGCCTTGGCAGCCCAAGCACGCGAGACGGCGGCTCTCCGCACCGCCGGAGACTATAACGGACGTTACTATGAATGGTTTGAAGACATGCCCAACCATGGCTACCATGATTTCGAACCCGTCAGTTCCTGCCAAAATCTTCCCCTCTCCACCTCTGCCAACTCTTTCTCTAACTCTGCTGCCGCTAACTCTCTCTCCGGTACTGCTGCCGCTAACTCTCTCTCCAGTACCCTTGGCGCGCTCAGTCGCTTCGACCTGCGGCTTGCTGCCGAACTGGGTTACACCTTCCGTCTTAATATCCAACCCTCCCGTTATAACCCCCGCATGAATCCCCATTCAGCCTTTGCGCCTGCCCCTCTCCTCCGCGTGGGAGTTTTCGCCGAGTACGGAGTTATAAATATGCTTTCGGGCTCTTCCTCCCTTCCGCCCCGCACGACCGCTGACTGGTCGCAATACCTTTCGGTATCCATGAACCATATCTACGCCTCGGACGAAGCAGCCAAAGCGCGCGCCAATATGTTCTTTCTTGGTCTCCGCATCACCCTTCTTTTCCCTGTTGCTACCCCCGCAGACCAATTCAAATGCCGCTGCACCGGCTATTGGCAGTAATTTCTACTTCCATTTAATTCTCTCCCCTGTTTTTTCTTTCTTGTTACTTCCAAGGCAATATAATTGCCCGCCCTCTCATTAGCGTCTATGCGCCGCACATTCATGTGCGGCTTTTGGGCATTTACCTGCGGTGCTATCCCGTTTTTTTATTTACGCTCTGTGTGCTCCCTTCTCGCACATCCTTACGCGAGCCATCTTCTTCAATCCTTCCTCGCGGCTTGTTCCTTTTAGGAACATGCTTGATTCTTCAGTTTGTGCCTTTTTTGCCTGCCTATTTCGTCTATTGTCCCGCATGATATGCGGGTTGTTTCTTTCGGTGGCATTTTTGCCGCCGGATTCTTCTATTGTGCCGACTGCCAGTCGGCTTTTTTCGCTTCGTCCATTGTGCCGGATATTATCCGGCGTCTTTTTTCGCTTCGTCTTTTTTGCCTCCGTTTCTTCCTTTGTCTCTTGCGTCCAAATCTCATTTGGACACGGCTCTGCCGGCTTCCTCCATCCCTCTCTTTCATCCTTCGTTCGCGTTGTTCTGTGTCCGGCATCTCCGTTGCCGGTTGTTCCTTTCGGTCGCACTTTTGCGACCGGATCCTCCTTCGTTTATTAGCCCGGCATTTGATGCCGGTTCTTGCTTTTTTTTGCATTATTATTTGCATATCTCAAGTTTTTGTTGTACCTTTGCACCCGCAAACTGCGCTGGGCGGAGCGTCCTCCCGATGAAACGGGAGGAGCGGCCTCCGCCTAGGAAGGTTTGTGACATATTTAAAGGCGTTTACTAACGCTTGTTTTTGACTAATTGGAACGTAGGAACTTTCAATAATGTTGTTCGAAAACAAGGCAGTAGTAGATGCCCATTGGGTGTTTATACGCCCACGTGTGCTGATCGGTGCACGTGTGTTTTGTATATACACAGCGTGGGTTTCTGCATTGCTTATTCGACAACATGGGTATTTCCTACGACCTCAATTAGCGGATAAGCAATTAAAGGAAATCCGCGTTTTTTGTGTGTAGAATTGAATACCCTGTATATGAAAAAGAAATCATTTGCGATTGTTTCTCCATTAGCTAATGAGGAAGACACATTTGTAGAGTTTACGTCGGCTATCCAATCTGTTTTAGACGATTTGGAGTCCGGTGAAGTGTTTTTTGTCGTTGATCGTGTAAGTAAAGATAACACCCTACAACTATGTCAAGAATTGGAAAAGAAAGATCAACGATTCCATACGGTATATGCTCCAGAGAACAAAAATGTAGTGGATGCTTATCTGCGTGGTTACAAAGAAGCCTTAAAATATCCTTTTGATTATATTATAGAGTTGGATGGCGGTCTCAGCCATAACCCGGCAGCATTACCCCAGTTTATTCGTTGCCTCAATGAAGGTCATAAATGCGTATTTGGCTCCCGTTTCATCAACGGCGGAAGTATTTACGACAGTAATTGGCGTCGCACGGTTCTTTCTCGCGGAGGTACTATTTTGAGCAATCTCCTATTAGGAACCAATATGCGAGATATGACTTCCGGTTATATGGGATTTCATGCCGATGTAGCACGAAAGTTTGTAGAACATGGTTTGCTTTCAAAGGCTCATTTTTACCAAACGGAAGTGCGCTATTTGCTACGATACCAGCAATGCATTGAGGTCCCCATCCATTACATGGCTCCATCTCCGCGTGTAAGTTCCAAAGCAATACGTAATTCCTTTGAAGTGCTATTTCACTATTTCTTCCAGCGTCTCATCGGAAAAGCAGTAGCATTATGAGAAAGAAAAGTATCAAGGAATTTGTGCAATACGCTGTCGTCGGCGGAACATGCACGTTGATAGATTTTGTTACGCTATACCTGCTTACAACTTTAGGTGGAGTCCATTATTTGATTTCATCTTCTATTTCTTTCTGTATTGGTGTCATTCTAAATTGGATACTATGCACCTATTGGATTTTTGATTTTCACAAAGTACAACGGCAAGCAACTGAGTTTATGTACTATGTAATCATCTCATTAGTGGGCTTGGCTCTTAATGCATTCTTAATGTGGTTGTTTACGGATGCTTTTGGAATATGGTTTATGGCATCCAAACTAATTGCGGCAGGTATAACTCTATTTTATAATTTCTTCGCCCGTAAAATATTATTACACTCCAAATGAAAAGAATAGCAATCATAGGAGCCGGAGTCTCCGGTCTAACGGCGGCACAATTACTGCGCGAAAAAGCAACTGTAGTGGTCTTTGAACGAGAATCAAAGGCGGGTGGTTTGATACGTTGCGAACGAGTCAATGGTTCATTGTTCCATACTTGTGGAGGCCATGTCTTTAATACGAAGAACCAACAGGTATTGGATTGGTTTTGGCAGCAATTCCACAAAGATACAGAATTTCATAAAACGGACCGTAACTCTGTTATTTTTCTGCCAAACGGCCAACAAATTCCTTATCCGATAGAGAACTTTGCATATTTACTTGAAGAATCCTTGCAGAAAACTTTTATTCAAGACTTGCTCACAATGTCCAAAACAAACTCACACCCCATAGAGAATTTCAAGGACTTTTTGCAACAACGTTTTGGTGCTACATTATATAATCTCTATTTCGAGCCATACAACAAGAAAGTCTGGAGAAGAAGTTTGGCGGATGTACCTATCGATTGGCTTGCCGGAAAATTACCGATGCCAACGGTCGAGGAAATCATCTATAATAATTTCAATCGAGTTGCAGAAAAGCAGTTCGTACATAGTTCATTCTTCTATGAGAAACAAAACGGATCACAACTGATTGTAGATCGATTGGCAAGCGGATTAGATATTCGCTATAACGCATCCATAGAACAGATTGAACGAAACAAAGAGAAATGGTTTATAAATGATGAGATGTTTGATAGCATAATCTTCTGTGGGAATATTAAAGGTATTCCGCATCTTGTGAAAGGAGTTGATATGTTGTCCTTTACGCAGCCAATCGAAGCATTGCAATATCATGGAACAACGGCTGTTTTCTGCGAGATAGACGCTAATCCTTATTCATGGATTTATTTGCCGGATGATAAGTACGAGGCACACCGCATTATTTGTACGGGTAACTTCGCTGTTTCCAATAATGGCCATATACCTGCGAATCGAATAACAGCCACGGTGGAATTTACTGACGAGATAAGTCAAGATGCAATTATTGATAATTTGGCTCGTATTCCTTTGCGTCCTAAATATATCACTCATAAGTACAACCAATATACGTATCCTATCCAGCAAAAAGACACGCGTGAAATGATAGCCTCTCTCAAACGAACACTTTCCGAACATGGCTTCTATATGACAGGCCGTTTTGCGGATTGGGAATACTATAACATGGATGCAGCTATGGCTGCCGCAATGAATATATCTAAACAATTTGCTATATGAAAAAGATTTTAGATTTTTGTGAGAAATATGCGCCGGAGATATTAGTTCTCCTTCTGTGCATTCCGGTGTTAATCATGCAAAGAGGCATAGATTCTTACCACACGTCGTTTTATTTTACGGATTATTCTACCGGATTTGGAGGAAAAAAACTATTAGGAGAGATTTGTAGCCTGTGGTTTCCGGAAGTTGTGCGTAAGAGACATATCTTCCCGTTAATTTATAGTGTATTGGCATTAATGATAGGTCTGTTTGCGTGGTTTTTGGGAAAAACTATTCGGCAGCATAAAACAAATCAATTTGCTGTAACTTTGTTCATCGCTATATATTTATTATCTCCATATTCTTTTATCGGAATCATAAATAGTGCGTGTGTAGATTTCTATTTGTGTACTGCCGTTCTTTGTTTCCTTTATCTTTATATCAAACATCGGGGAACTTGGTTTTACTATTTGTTCACTATTCTGATACTATGCACGGCATGCCTGACACATCATATATTCTGTAATATATATTTCCCGTTGATCTTTGCGCTTTTTATCTATGATATATTTGTTAATGAAAGGGGTAGAAAAAAGAATATTGCTTTGTACTCGGCAATAACATTATGTCTCTTTGTGCTTTTCTGTGCTATCGCTTTCTTTAGCACAATGAATATTGATTTCGAAACATATTATCATCAACTACAAACACGTACAACCGAATCTATTTCTGCTCTATCGTGGAAACCAGCGCTATATTATGAATTCTATGCTAAATTATCAGAGCATATAACTGCTTATGTAGCACCTATATGGAAATACAATATTGCGAGATTTGTCCTCACACTTATTGTTTTTGCGCCATTATGGGTAATGCTATGGACTCCATGGCTACTCGTCATAAAAAATGCCACGAACAAAAGCGAGCGATTGTGCTATATACTTATGCAAGTATCCCTCCATTTGATTATATTGCCAGCATATATTATGGCGGTTGATTATCTACGATGGACCTTTGCATATTGTTTCTGCCAAATATGTTTGTTTTTAGTCGTCTATTCATCGAAGGAAAGTGCAATGAAACAACAGTTTGACAATCTTGTATCATGGCTCAGCAATTACAAAATTATTCTTTTGATTTTTGCAATATACATCTGTTCTTTTGATTTAGTGGATTCTGCCTCAGCAGCTCCAATAGTAGATAGATTATGTGAATTAATCGGGCTAAAATGGCAAGTAAACGAAGTCTTGCCGGTAGATGTAGTAACGAATATCATGCAATAATTATTTTATTGATTCAACTCTTGACACATTTGCCGAGTTTATACCTCTATCCAGCCTCTCATCCGACCTGGCTGGCTCTTTCTTTGTCCATTGCATCCAAATTTAATTTGGATTCGGCTTTGCCGTCCTCAATGTCCATTTCAGGGCGATATTATCGCCCGCCCTTTCTCCCCCTTCAGGGGGCTAGGGGGGCTTGTTATCCCTTCTCGCGCAGGTTTCCTCTTCGCCCGCCCTTTCTCCCCCCTTCAGGGGGCTAGGGGGCTTGGGTTGTTCCTCTCGGTGGCATTTTTGCCGCCGTTTTCTGCTTCGTCTATTGTGCCGGATACTATCCGGCTTCCTTTGTCCTTATTTCTGCCTAAAAAGACATATTTTTGCTTCCCAAAATTTGCATATTTCAAATATTTTTTGTACCTTTGCACCGAATTTAGAAAGTCATAGCCCCACTTCCTTTGACCTGCCTCTGCCTCGTCCGCTAGTCTGCCTCTACCTAGTCCAACAAGGACCCGGAAAGGGTCAAAATAAAGTCCGCAAAGGACTAATCCTAGACAATGCTCGATTTGAACACGATATAATTAACACATATACAATACGTTACGACACATGCCAAAGCACTTGAAAACGCACGTTCTAAGCCGTTTGAATAGCGCAATTTCGTATTTTTTGCCGCCTTCAGACGTTTCCGCTCTTCACACACGGGGAGTGCGCTATTTTGTGCCGGTGGATGGCATTGATGCTTTCTGGGGCGCGATGAACACGGTCGAAGAAGGCCGCCGTTACCGCAAGCACATCATCGTCCGCCACGCTCCGGAGCACAACGGACTGCTCCAACTCTATACCTACCATTTCCCGAAACACTGGTCTGCGGCGTGCGTAGCGAACCGTGAACTGATCAAAGAGGCGCAGCGGCAGGCGCACGCTTTGGAGAAAGACCATTCCATCGAAGCCCTCGAATGGCGTGTGCGGTTCTTCAGGCATTATTATACCGTCTTCAAAGGCGGCGCGAAACCCGAAGAAGGCATGAAACCTTACTCGCGTTTCTACCAATATACGTACGTCGCTATCTACCGCGAACTGAAAGCTGAGGCTGAAAGAGCAAAAGAGGAGCAAGAAACATCCTGTGTCGCAGAGGAGCGTTTAAAGCGGATTTCGGAGGAAATTTCGTTCGAACCGGTAGAATTTCATCTAACAAAACCTCATTTTTCAACCCCTTGCAGAAGAGCGTACAACTATTTCCGAGAGCGAAATTTGCAACCTCCTGATATTCAAGACGTTACAAATCTGCCAAAAATACCTCGTACAACTGCAAAATTTGCATATGTGCGCGAAAAGCAGTAATTTTGCATCGAATTTTAAAACTTAAAATCGCATGAAAAAGTTTTTACTAAATCGTGCCCTTGCGGCTAAGAAAAAGAGTTTCATTTTGGGTCTGCTGTTGGTAGCAGGAATGGTATTAAAAGGAACGTGCGCCTACGCGCAGGAGGATTTATCCGATCGTTACGCATGGCGGTTGGACGGAATCCAGCTCAACACAGTAGTGCTTGAAAGTGAAGACGGCAGTTACCTCGGAACCCAGGTAGATGATGTGAATTACTTCTACGCGCCGGACAGTATGACAGAGACCTATACTCAGATTCATTATATCAATGCGACCGATCAGTATTACCGCCTCAACCCGTATAGCGGTAAGTACGTCTATCGTGATTTCGGCGAAGAAGGCAAGCATACCGTATATTCGTATAATTTTCCAATGCGGATGATCTGGAACGAGGAGAATTTGATCGATTCCTCTCTCAATATCTCCGATTTGCAGAAAGTGGATGAGGCTGCATTTGAATTGAGCCAGCGTTATGACTATGCGTATGACACCTATCGTAATATTTTTGACGAGGAAGGTCATCTGATTCGACAAATCCGTAATTATGATTACTCGGTTTATCGTATGGATTCATCGGGTATCTGGCAGCCCTCTATGCGCTATTACCATGCGGAGACGGACTCGACCTTGGAATCCATCAGTTATTATTTCAATACTAAAGAACAGAAATGGAAAAACCAATGGAATACATACGGCCGCAACAAATACCGCAATCACCGGTTATGGATACAAGAGAAAGTATGGGACGATGATGGTAGTCTGGAAAGCGGAACGGAGTATAATGAGAACGGCGGCATCATCCGCACATACGAGGGAAGCAGCTATAACGGTAACGAGACCTATTACCGCAGCGGACGTATCACCGGCAAGTCGAGTTGGGCAACCCGATCCGGCGTAAAGACCACAACGACGGAGATATATCTGGACGATGTATTTACCCGGAAGACCGTGACGGGAGATGAGCGCGAGGAGGAATATTTAGTGGAGAAAACCGCAACCGGCAACAAGGAATATCCGCAACACGTGCGTTCGTGGAAATACAGTACGGACAGTGTACTGACGGCTTATTCCAACTCCGTTTATAGTTACGACGCGGAAAACCGTTGCACGCTGCGTCTGGACACGACGCTGCAAAACGGCATTTGGACGGTCAAGCGGACGGAATACGGCAACGGGGGAGAAACAGTTTACTCCAAGACTCAGGAGAAGCGTCCAGGAATAGACGAGTGGATCACTACTTCAGAAATGACGCCTGAATATACGCTTACTACCACTATGCAGCAATGGACTGACGGCTCCCTCCGGCGCATCACGACCAAAACATACCGCTATGGTTTTGACAATATCTATTCGATTCGGGAGACATGGAACGCAGAAATGCAGAAATGGATTACAGACTATAGTTCATGCCGCTATACACAGGTAAGTTTCGGTGAAAACGGCGAACCCATGTCCTCTATCCGATACGACGGACTAAGCAATAACGGGACTTGGAACACGGGGTTGATATATACCTTTACATATAATGAAGCGCTGCAGGCGTATGAGCGGATTCCTGTTGCAACGACAAGCGGCATTTCTATAGTAGATTATGATGAAGGTTACCACGTCAACAACCGCGCCTATTATAATGCGGTTGGTGAGTATCTGGGCTATTTCTACAGCCCGTATGGAGAGAATCGCGGCTATATCGACCTTTACAAGCGCGACGAGTACAACCGTCCGGAGGAAAAGGCGGAATATGCGATTGATATCAACCGCACTTTGACGGATACGCTGCATTGGACGAAATACAGCTATTTCCCGAACGACACCACCGCCGATTTGGCGCGGAAAATAGAGATGGACAAAGACACGGCTGCGGGAACATGGAAACTCTATAAGGATACCAAAAATACCAAAGATTACAGTTCGTATTCGAAGGAAGGTATTCTGCTGTACGTAGAGACTTACGGCTGGGAAGGCGATGAAATCGTTCTTACGCAAACCATGCGCCACAATGATCTGACTTACGATGAGCAGGGACGAATCAAAGAGCGTATCACATATTACACAGCGAATATCGGATATAATGTGCCAAACATGCGATATGTCTATTACTATCGCAATGACGAAGACCCGAAATGGTATGGTGTGATTCAGTGGGGTACATATGACAGGAATGATGAAACATGGAAATCGCAGCATGTGCCTGAGTATCAAGACTATGTCGTGTTGGACGATTTGCAGCGCGTGGTGGAGCGAACGACGTTTGCCATCAACGCGGAAAAGACCGGTCTGCGACCTGCTACAAGAGCCGTCTATTACTATGCAGGTGACGCGGAGGACTGGACGACGGCGGACAACTACACCTGGAACACCGTTAAAAACGAGTTGTATTGCTCCGGCGTGTCCATCAATGCCTACAGCAAGCGGGCGGAGTTTGACGAAGAGGGCAATGTGCTGTCTCTGATTGCACAAGGCGGGACCTGCGAACGCGGAATAGAAGATGCGCAACAATGGGCGTTCAGTTACGGCAATTCTTTGTCGGAGGAACCGGTACTTTCTCCTGCATCGTACGGCATGAAAGAAGAGCGCATCATAAACAACAGACCTTCTTTCAGTCCTGTAGCCGACAGACGTATCAAACAGATCCAATATGTTGATTTTACCAACCATTATGCCAACTCGATAAGCGAGTATCATTACACGGCATTGCGCGAAGGTCTCCAAGAAGACAGAATGCCCGTATCCATCGAGCCGGAAGAGACAAGTGCGATGTTTACATGGGGAGCAGTAGAAGGCGCGGAGACATACGTGTTGCATGTGTACAGAGACGCGGCGCAAGCAGAAGAGATTTGCTATGTGGTGTTTGACAAAACAGGAAGGGTGATTTCTATCAATTTTGTACGTCATGCACCGAAGAAATATGCCGAAGTGGAACAATTCACCTATACCTTGGACGGCTTGACGCCAGGAACGCAGTATTGGTACACCGTAGTGGGACGCAATGCTGAGGAAAAAGCATTTGAATCCACCCACGGTTCATTCCGCACAAAAGGAGCGAATGAAGGTACAGAAGATATCGATTTCATCGGGGAAAAAGAGAATGTACACAAGTTCCTAAGAGACGGACATATCTATCTGATCCGCGGAGGACAGATGTACGATGTCCGGGGCAATAAAATCGCACAATAAGAATTACGGATCGCGAAAAACGAATTAAATATATACACTTATGAAAAGGCAGTACTTATTATTGATTGTATGTCTGGTGTTTATAGCCGGAATGAGCCGTGCAACCGTGTATGAGGGGGTGTGCGGCGAACATCTGACATGGTCGTACGACACGGAGACGGCGCATATGACCATTGAGGGGTACGGCGAGTTGAAGAACACAGTGGACAGCCTCTGGTGGAACAAACAGGTGCTTCAGGCCTCGTCATGGGCGACGGATTACAAGACCTATTATCCTTATAATTCGTGCAAGACGATTTCTCTGCCGGAAGGGTTGACGGGATTCAGCGGCGCCACCTTCCGCGACTGGTGGAACCTGACGGCATGCGAGATACCGGAAGGCGTGACGAAGATACCGGCGTACATGTTTGAGAAATGTTATAAGCTGAAAGAGATCAAACTGCCCAACTCGGTAGATACCGTGGGACAGTTTGCCTTTGCCAATTGCACAACGATGGTGAAATGCGACTTGGGGAAAAGGGTCAAATACATCGGCCAGATGGCATTCGAGAACTGCTACGGGCTGAAATCCGTCCGGTGGTCGGACTGTCTGGAGGTGATCGACGGCAGTATCTTTGACGGAGAACCCAACCGTGCCGTGTACGACATGAACAGCGTAGCCACTATTCCACTGCAAGATACGTTGTTCTTCCCTGCTACGTTCCGTTCCTCCAAGCAGATTTCGTGGTGCATCCATAGCAGCCCTGTTATTGTCTGGAACGCCAAGAACCCGCCGGCTTCTTCGTCTGTGTTCTATAATCTTTACTGCTATTGGAACGGGGATTTTATCTTCGGTCCGGATGTGGAGTTTGTACCGACCCATTTATGCCAATGGTCAAGAATGAAGAAGGTGGTGCTGCCCGAAGGCGTGCAGTGGATAGGTCAAGGTGCTTTCATGGGAAACAGCCTACTGGACACGGTAGTCCTGCCATCAACCCTGACAGCCATTTACCAGCAAGCATTCCAGAACTGCAGCAAGATTACGCGGATTGTTCTGCCGGATGGCATGACAGCGGTCAGTTCTTCGTGTTTTGCCGGGTGTACTTCTTTGGCGCGCGTTCATCTTCCTAAGGGTGCAACGACCATCGGAGACAATGCTTTCTCAGGTTGTTCTTCCCTCGATTCCATCGTACTTCCTGAGGCTTTGACGATGGTAGGAGGAAGTGCTTTCTCCGGAATAAAAAAGCAAGACACCCTCGTCATTCCCGACAAGGTGATCTCTATCGGCACGAACGCGTTTGAGAACTGGAGCGGTCTCAAGGAGTTGAGTATCGGCAAAAACGTCGTTCTTATCGGAGATAACGCCTTCAAAGGGGATAGTGCCGTCACGCATATAGCAGTATGGGCTGCCACCCCTCCGAGTGTCTCCGAAGGGACACTGGCGGATATTCCGGACAGCGCATGGCTCTCCGTCCTTCCTGACAGCCGCAAGCTGTACAGCGAGCACCCCTATTGGGGCAGGTTCCGCATGAGCGACGTACCCGACTCGGCGATGATACAGAGAACAGTCATCGTCGATGCGGCGGAAACGACAGCGGACTTCACCTGGCCTACCGACTCCGCTGCACACGCCTACCAGATTGACATCTACAAGGACGGCGCGGTGTTCTGCAAACTGACATTGGGGCCCCGCGGTCAGTTGCTCGGAATCAACTTCTCTGCGCCGGGCAGGAGAGATGCACCTGCGGGCGGAGCGAACAGCAGCCTTCCCTATACCCTCTCTTTCAAAGTGACGGGTCTGGATGAAGCCTCGCGGTATAACTACGTGCTGTCCGTACTGGACGCAAACGGCACGCCTATCCATGTGTATGTGGGCGATTTCGCTACGCTGGGGTATGAAGGCGAACTGAAAGGCGGAGGCAACGAGATCATCCCCACACCGCCGATAATTCCGTCTAACCCGGAGGCGCAGACCCCTACCGGCATCGACAAGACGGTGGTCGATGACGCTTCTGTCCTGTTCCGGGACGGTCAGCTGCTGTTAGTGACAGAGGACGGTATATTTGATATACTGGGCAGGCGAATTGAGTAGAAAGACGCAATTTCAGTATAATTTTCGCAAAAAGAATGGCATATGCTTGCATATGTCATTTTTTTGTAGTACCTTTGCACACGGATTATGTTTTTTTATGAAAAAACATTCCGCCGGTGCTATTTGAAAGAATGAAAGAAACAACAAAAAAGCATCTACGTCTGTAGATGCCTTTGCGCTCCCTCTAGGACTTGAACCTAGGACCCCCTGATTAACAGTCAGATGCTC
>CALEPS010000185.1 GCA_937910305.1 uncultured Bacteroidales bacterium
GTGGGGTTATATCCCGTTCCCCATCCAAAGAGATCAATCCAGCCGGAATAGGTAGAAGAAATATTGACATTCTCCGCCCCGATATAGTCATATTGATGAGGAGCAAACCGGTATGCAGCGGAAGACGCCCGGTATTGCAGGTTGCCCGGAGCAAAATAGACTTGTTTTGTCTCGCTGACGGAGAAAGGTCTCATGACATACGTACCCTCGGGTTCGGTTTCCTTACCTTCCCGCTTGATATTGATACGTGTCTGCTCGTTTCCAAAGGAAGTGCGGATGATGATGTAGCCGGTGTTTTCGCGTTCGTCGGTGGCAGGGCTGACAGACACGACGATGGTAGAATACCCATCGCCGGAGGTAGAGGAAAGAGAGAAGAAATTACCGGATTTAGTAGCTGTCCAGGAATAGTTGGACTTGATAGCTACCGGGAAGTGTCCGCCTTCGGCAGGCGCATTGATCGCGATAGGCGCTACGGTCAGATCCGCTGCCGCTTTGCCTTTGCGGGAAACGGCTACCTGGGTTACGACGGGTTTGTAGTTATCCGAACGGTCCTCCTCGATGGTCAGGATACCGGAAACGGCGTCCATAGAAGTCGCTTCTTCGATGGAGAAGGAGAACGAGCCGTTGCCGTCGCCGTCTTGCGAACCAGAGAGGGTCAGCCAATCCATATCCCAGGTCTTCCATACCCGCCATTTGGCGTTGGAGGAGACATTGACGGTGAACGAACCACCGTTCTCGGGAGCGGTTATCTCCATCGGGTCAACCGAGAGAGACGTAGCTTCCGTACTGCCGCGGGTGATGGTCACCTGTTGAGTTCCTGCGGCTTCGCCTTCGCCGTATGGGGCGATGGTGATGGTAGCTGTTGTCTCTTCAGGTGTCGTAGCCGGCGAGACGGTGACGGTGATGTTGTCGTTGTTGACCGAGACACCTTTGTTCACTTTTGCCCAACCGACATTGGAAGAGGCGGACCACTTGATATTACTCTCTATCCGGAGGGTATAAGAGCCGCCCTCCTTCGGCGTGTTGAGTTCCAGGTCAGAGACGATACGCAGGTAGGGAGCGGCTTTCGCTGCACGGGTCACGGGGAAAGACACTGTCTCTTCGTCGGAGGTGAAAGTGATGATGCCTTTGGTCTCTGCGGACTCTTTGTTGGGAGAGATCTTGATACGTACCTCGGTTGTGCCTTTCTCGCCGGAGGTAGGTGTTACACGGATCCAACTCTCGTTGGTGGTAGCCGACCATGCGCCATTAGGCGAGGTCAGTTCGATTGTGTAGTCACCACCCGCATCAGGGCAGGTGATCAACTCCGGGTTCACGGACAGCGTCTGCGGAAGATTCTCCGGTTGGGTCTTGTCCTTACAACCGGCAGCAAACAGCATCAGCGCCGGCAGGAGGAAAAACAGAAGTTTTTTCATAATGTTAATGATTGTTAGTACCTATTTATCTAGTTTTCTAGTTTGTCTAGTTTACAAAAAAGCGGTAGTCCGCTATATATTGGATTACCGCTTTGAATGGGGAAAAATACTATATTACGCTTTAGAGCAGAGGAGTCATATAGATTGGCAAATACAAGATGCCTTTCTCCTCTTTCAGATCCCCTGAATGCAAGACAATAGGCGTTGCTGTTTGCTCTGCAAATTTCTTTTGGAACTTCTCTAAAGAGGTGATGGTATATTTCTTCGTAGATTTCACTTCTATGGGGCAGATATTATGCCGATTGGTCAGTACAGGCTTTGCTATCAGAAAATCTATCTCCATTCTTTCTTCGCTTTCGGTTTTCGAATAGGAGGAATAGAAAAACAGTTTGTGTCCCGCCGCCCGAAGCATCTGAGCAACGATATTCTCCACCAACATACCCTTGTTAACTTCCAACTTCCCTAACAGCAGTTTGGCGTATAATTCTTCGGATAGAATCGTGTTCTCGTCAAAGGCGTGGGAGATAAGCAGCCCGGTATCTGACATATACAATTTGAGCGCTGACGAATCCATTCTCATCCTCAATCCGACTGTCGGTTCCGTGGCTTTGAAACAGGGACTGACAATCTGTGAATCCCCCAACCAGAAGAACGAACTATCATAATCCCTATATTTAGCCCGATCGCGTAATGCAGCCAATTTAAAGCGCTTCTCGTGTTTTTGCAACTGTCCGGGAAGTTCTTCAAATATCTTGGATACTTTACTCTCGTAGCCCGTTGCATATTTCTGAATGTCACTCTTGTATAATTTAATGATATCGCGTTTTATCTGATCGACTTCCATGAAGTTTTTTGTATCAACAAAGCATTGAACTGCTTGTGGCATTCCGCCTACGAGCATATACTGACGGAATAAATCCATCGTCTGACGGTGCGCCGGACCCATTTCCTTTCGCTGTTCGTAAGAATGTCTGATAAAGGGCATCGTCGTTTCGTCTCCCAATGCCCATAAGAACTCCTCAAAGTCCATCGGATACATCTCTACACGCCGTTCTTCGGAAGGGATAAGGATATCGCGCACATTTTTGTTGATGCTGATAAGCGACCCCGTTTCGATATAATCATATTTGCCGTCTTTTACCAAGTGCTTGATCGCCGCACGCGCAGCAGGATAAAACTGCACTTCATCAAAGATAATAACGGACTCACGAGCGTATAGCGTTGTGCGCGTGACACTTTGCAGATACATGAAAAACTGCTCGGTGTCATTCAAATAACGGTCAAAAACCTCTTGCAGGTTCTTGGTCATATGGCTGAAATCAACCAATATGTATGACCGGTATTCATTCCGTGCAAATTCTTCGGCAATATAACTCTTGCCGATGCGGCGTGCTCCGTCAATCATCAATGCCACTTTGCCCTGTGATTGTTTTTTCCATTCTAATAGGTAATCATAAATCTTACGTCTCATAGTAGTATATTGTTTTTCTGTCACATATATGCACCATTCCAACGGATTACTCCGTCCGGTTACTACACCATTCCAAGTGATTATTTCATTATCATTCGCACCATTCCAAATGATTTCCGCTGCAAAGGTACAACAAAATAATCAATTATACAAGTATTTGAACGAAAAAAATCAAATAAGCCTGCATAATTTGTTTGTTTCGGGCAAAAACTTGTTAGTTGCAGGATACTGCGACTGTAGCTTCGAGGTGGGACGGCGGAGCCGTGTCGGTGCCCTCGAAGGTACTGATAATTAAAAACGGTAATCCATTATGTCAAAGATCATATTTTGCCGTAGGACGTAATGTCCGGCAATAGATAGGATGCTATTGGCGGTTCATGCTCGCATGAAGCCGCGTGTAGCATCATAGATATTCAGGCGTCAGCCTTGGCAAAATATGCAAAACTTCCCCTTATATTCGGGGGAATGGTTTTGTGCAAATCTACCTGTCAAGGGAGAATTGCCAAAACCAAGGCGGAGTCCGAATATGTCAAAGACCAAGTCATTTACCATTTGACCATTTACCATTTGGGCATTTATCTGGTCATTTGGCTTTTTGTGTGTAACCCTGCGGGAAACCAATCCCGCAGGGCTGAGGGTGAAGTGCCCGTTATTTGACATATGTATCCTGCACTAAACGTACTCCCATACCATTATATTTCTTCGTCCATGCTACAGAGGGGGCACCATCGAGGTAGCTGGCATCACCGGAATTATCGGCTGTTGATGACCAGTAATAGCAATTCCCGCCAGCAGGTTTCACGTGAATAAACCTACAGTATTCTTCATTCTCACCAACCATTCTCATCATTGTTGGCGGTAAATACACAACCCCTTGGTTTTCTAATGGTAAAAAGTCACTTTTGCTTATGGAGATGATGCTTGAACTAATAGAGCCGGTATAACCATCCGGGTAAAAAAAGAGTCCTGTCCCGGCTTCTGCAATGGCGCCCGTCACATCTCCGCATGTATATAACCTGTTATCGAAATAGTCAGCACTCCGCTGTCTTCTAATCAAATTCCTCCATTCGTCTGCAGTAAGCGTACGCCACTGTTTCTCTTGGTTTCCTCCATTGGATATTTTTTTGTCACCCCATTCGTGGAAAGTAGAATAGTTATTCACATCGGTTGTCACGTTTGCTGGAGCATTGGCTGTCCCCCACCCGAAGAGATCTATCCAACCCGAATAAGTTGTCGATATGAGAGCATTGTCAGAATATGTCGTACCCTCTTTTACATTGCCAAAGTGTGTGGCTCCTTCCTCTTGACTGGAATGTATTGTTCCTACCACATCATATTGATGTTCTGCAAAACGCCACGTACGGGTACTTGCCTGGTATTGCAAATTTCCTTTGGAGAAATACACTTGTTTGGGTTTTAGTACCGGTTCATGCGTATCATAGTCGAAATATCTTGCTACTTGACCTATTTCAAACAAGCCCGGTATGATATAATCCGGCAGGGGGGCACGGGTTACGGTAATCGTTTTGTAAACACTATTATCCCAATCGCTTCGGAAGGTAACGGTGGCGGTGGAAGTGGTGCGCACCAACGAAGGTAGCACATCCAAGTACATTGCTTCCGTGGAGGTTACCGGGTTATATCCTTTATGAACTTTTACGACTGTGGTATCAGAACTCGTTACGCTATAGCTGTACTTATGTTCTACTTTAACCAGTTGGAATAGTCCTCCATAAGGAACATTCAGATCATCCACATTCACCTTTATTTCGAGGGTATTACCGAGACGACGTATGTTAATTTTAGCCTGCTCGTTTCCGAAAGTGCTGCGGATGGTGATGGAGCCGGTGGCTTCTGTTTTTTCTGTAGTCGGTTTGACGGTGACAATCATCGTGGCGTCGCCGTCACCGCTCGTTGCGGAGACAGAGAAGATCCTCGCCCCTACGAGGCTGGCAGTCCAGGGATAGTTGGATTTGATTTCTATCGGGTAAGAGCCTCCTGTGTACTCCGCGGTGATAGATGTCGGACTGACACTCAACGATGCTGCCGCCTTGCCGGCACGGCTCACCGCCACCTGCGTTACCACAGGTTTGTAGTGGTCACTCCGCACTTCCTCGATGGTGAGGATTCCCGATACGGCGTCCATTGAGGTGGCCGCCTCGACGGAGAAGCTGAACGAACCGCTGCCGTTGCCTTCGGTAGTGCCGGTGAACGTCACCCAATCCATGTCCCAGGACTTATATACCCTCCATTGGGCTGTAGAGGAGACGTTGATCGTGTATGAACCGCCGTTCTCGGGCACTTCAATAAACTCAGGGTCCACCGTCAGGGAAGTTGCCTCCGTGCTGCCGCGGGTGATATAGACCGTGTCGGAACCGGCATCGTAGCCCTCGCCGTAAGGCTTCACCACAATAAGCGCTTCTGTCTCCTCCGGCGTAGTAGCCGCATCCACAGTAATGGTGATATTGTCGTTGTTGACGGTCACACCTTTGTTCACTTTCGCCCAGCCGGTATTCGAGCTGATCGACCATTTGATATTGCTCTCCACCTGCACGGTATAAGAGCCGCCCTCCTTCGGCGTGTTGAGTGCTTTCTCGGAAACGACCCGCAGATAAGGAGCCGCTTTCGCCGCACGGCTCACAGGCAGCTCCACTTTCTCCTCGCCCGAGACAAAGGTGATCTTACCTTGGCTCTCCTCGGCTTCTTTGTTGGTGTCGATCTTGACCCGCACTTCGGTCGTCCCTTTCTCGCCGGAGGCGGGCATGACGCGTATCCAGCTTGCGCTCGCAGTAGCCGTCCATGCGCCGTCAGGCGAGTTCACCTCAATCGTGTAGTCGCCGCCCGTAGCGGGACAGGTGATCAGTTGGGGCTCGATACTCAGCCCCGCCGGCTCCGGAGTATTCTCCTCTACCGGCTTGCATCCTGCCAGCAACAGCATCGGCAAGAGAAATAAGAATAGTTTTTTCTTAGCCACAAGGGCACGATTAAAATTAATTTTCTTCATTGTTTGATATGTTTGATATTGTTTGATGTGTTTGTCTAGTTTTTCTAGTATATATACAAAAAGCGGTAACCCGCTATTTATTGGATTACCGCTTTGAATCGTAGTTGTTTTAATGGCTATTATATCAATGCCTTATCTGTGCCGAGCAGGAATGGTATCACTCCCATAAAGGTTACTCCTTCGTCATTCATCCATGGATGCGTATTGCCATCCAGAATCACAATCTTGCGGAAAGAGTCGCGTATATTACGCAGCGAGAATGTTTCCTGCTCCATTTTTTCATTCGTATCCACATTCAATGCGGACTGAATATATAGTTGCTCGGAACCTGTATTGACGATAAAATCAATCTCGTATTGCGACTGTTGGCGTTTGCCGTCCACCACTCTTTCCACTTCCACCACACCGACATCGACCCGGTAGCCTCTTCGTATCAACTCATTGTATATCATGTTTTCCATCAGATGGCTGCGCTCCTGCTGGCGGAAATTAAGCCGTGCGTTGCGAAGCCCCAGATCCATCGCATAATACTTCTTGATATTCTCGAAATAGCGCTTCCCTTTTACATCGTAGCGTTCCGCGTGAGAAATAAGATAGGCATCTTCCAAATACTCCAGATAGCCTTTGATGGTTTTATCCGTAGTCTTATGTGCCATAACGGATGTTATTGTGTTGGCAAACTTATAGGGGTTGGATAGCGAACCTATTGATGAATACACGGCATCCGTCAGCGCATCAATAATAACATCGTCCTTTAGTTTGTGGCGCTCTACGATATCCTTCATATACACATTCTTGTGCAGACCCGCCAGATAATTGCGTTTCTCCTGCTCATCGGGCTCAAGTACGGCCAACGGCATGCCACCGAACTCCAGATACCGGTCCAATGCATCCCGCTTATCCATTCCGGCATAAGCATAATACTCTGCGAAGGAAAGCGGGTAAACCTTGATCTCACTACCTCGGTCACGGAAATAAGTTACGATATCCGATGATAGCATCTTGCTATTACTACCGGTAACATATACATCTATATTCGGTTGTTTACGCAAGCCGTTTAAGATGTCATAGAACGTAATATATAACAACTCTCTGTCTTCTTCCGGCACTTGTGACCAATCTACGCCGGGGGCCTTTACTTTGGCGCACAATTGGATTTCATCTATAAAGACATAGTATTTACGCCGTTTGTTTGCGCATTTTGCCATTATATACTCATATAACGTATTAGGGTTACGGTATATAGTATTAGCCGTATCTTCCAGATCCATTTCCACGAAACAGTCTTTCTTAACGCCTTTATTGATAAGGAATTGCTTGTACAGATGGGATAGCAGGTACGACTTGCCGGAACGTCTTATACCGGTAATTATCTTCACTTTACCATTCCAACTTTTGGCGAAAAGCCGCTCTACATACTCGTTTCTTTGTATATCCATAATGTGCTTATATTACGAATTTTGTCGCAATTACGACCGTTTTCGGATTAAAATTCGCTGCAAAGGTACAACAAAATAATGATATATGCAAGTTATTTCGTCTAAAACTTGATTATTTTGACTATTTTAGACGGATTCGAGCGTGCGGAGCGTCCGCATCATCATCGTTGGCGGGGAGCCCGGTACTCTACTAAGGAGTGGGCTTCCACTGCCAAAAATGCAGTCATTTCCTTGTCGCCTTCCTTACCACTTCGTTACCACTACGTAACGTTCGACCACGGTACGTTTAAACGGTAATCCAATATGTCAAAGATCGTTTTGAAGCTGTCAGCCATCAGCCGTCAGCTGTCAGCATTCGGCTTTTGTAACCATGCAGGGTAATCAGCCCTGCATGGCTGGGGATTATTTCACTTCGGCACCTTGGGCGTTGTAGGTCTTGCCGTTGCGCTCGATAAGGAGCATGCCGTTGCGGAGCACCTTCTGACCGCTGACGGCTGACGGCTGAATGCCGACTTCGTCTATGCCCTGCCCCTCGTTTTCGGGACGGGTGACGAGACGGACGGAGTAACCATAGGCTCTGGAATACCACGGAGTTTCCAGAGACGAATTACCGGAAGTGAACTCCAGAGAGCATACACCATTTCCATGGGGAGTAGAGGATATGTAACATCCGTCAGTACCCACGGACATAACCTCACTTCCTTTTCTATATCCTGCGGCGGGGAGGAACACAGCGCCTGCTGCCTCCATCAATTCCCATTGCTCAAGCGTATAGGTGTTAAGGGTGTATGTATTGAGGTCCAGATTGCTATTATGGTACAATATGTCTCCCGGCGTATAGTCTAATTCCCAGCCGTACTTCGTAATCAGCAAGACTATTACACCTTCGGGCTTTACCCAGTTATCGGGCAGGAGGATCAGACCGTTACAGGTGTATTCCGTATGATCCCAATCGTCTGTCCATTTGACTCTACCCATGGTGAAGAGTTGCTGTGCGTTCTCGCGTTTGGAAAGGATATACACCCATTCGTCCATGGAGAGCGTCCGCCACAGACCTGCTATGTTACCACCGTTCTGAATAGCATTATAGATACCCCAGTCGGCATAGGCGTAGTCGCCCGTCAGACCGTTCTCTGCGCTGCCGCCTATCAGATAGTCGGCATTGTCAGTACTGGTCGACATCGGATCATACGCATTGGCTCCGCTGTTCTTCCAGCCGCTGGTGCCAAAGCCGAAAAGCGAACGATACTGACTGGAACCACTATTCGATCCATCCTCCGGCGTTTTGTACTGCTGATCTGAAAAAAAAGAGAAACCGCCTAAACTTCCTGATTTATAATAGAGGTTACCCTTCGAGAAATGCACAGTGTCGCCCTCGGCGTTGATGGTGAAGCGTCCGGGGAGTGCGCCCTCCACAGCGTGGGCTGCAAAGGTGCTTGCTACAAACACCAATGCTGAAAGTAAAAATTTCTTCATACGTAACTTTTTTTTATAATTAAAAAATAGGCTGTACCGGAATGTCGCTCGTACGGCATCCCGGTACAATGGCATTTATTAGAACGCTATGATAGCGCGTACCACGTCACGCTCGTTGTTTTCCCCCTTCCAGGCGGAATAGGACTTCAGTTCTTCTATTTCCGGATAGGTAGTTATTACCGGATGCCACTTGCCGTCCGTCACACATACATTGCCGTACATATGTGCGTTAATACTCACACTGGCGAATCCCAACATGTCAGATCTCAGTTTGTCATAATCCAGATCTTCATGACCTTTGATCTTCAGCCAAACCTGTATTCGATTCTTCATTTCGTTTTCCTCCGGATGGTATGCAGCGTATTCTGCGTACTTGTCTCCGGCATTGGCTTTCAGCCACTCGTCCCAAGCTTTGTCAGCAGCTGCTTTCTTGGTTGCGTTGGAGGAATCAGCATCCCATACAACCGAAAAACACTCAAAGAATTCAGCGCATTCCAGATAGTTCGAAACGCTGGAATAAGGAGCGTAGGAATCGGTGGCGGAAGCAATACAATAATACTGATCTGTTGGTAGCAGATCTGCTCCGTTTACTTTGCTGAGTGCGGCATTGATGACCGCTACGTTTGCATTGTTGTGCGCCACCAGCGGATTGCCTTGGTCGTCGTCACGGTTATTATTGAAATCTTTCGGGCTGGTGAGGGCGGTATTGACCATCAGGGCTGCTTCAAAAACAGAAGGCACATACCAGCGGGAGGTAGTATATGGTGCCTCAATGTCTTTTACCAGATTCATGGCGTTGATATAGAACTCGAAGGGGAATTTACCTTCAGGGTCATACTCGCGTGTATATTGCTCCAGTACGGCGGTATAAGTATAGCCGCCCAAGCCCGGGAACAAATCTCCTGCCCAGAGGTCCTTGTTCTCGAAATACGGACGGATCTTGTCGGCATAAGAAGAGTGCTTTACGCCCCACTCGGTAAGCGAGCCCGATTCGTCGCACAGCGGGCTGTTGCCCATGTTTTTATACGTGCTGTATGTGGTACTAAGATCTTCTGTATTATAGAAATAGTAATCAAAATCTCTCATCCATTGACCTGCTGCTCCTTGTTTGATGGACATAGCCAGACCGTGGGTGCAGTTGGGATAGTCCTGCTCGAGGATCGGGTCAAAAAGAGAAGCGTTGCCAACCCAGTACACAACGGCGATGACGCTCTTGCCGCTGGGATTGGCGTCCGACCCCCACGAACCGTCGGAGTAGATATAGTCGCCTACTTTGGCGGGCGCAAGGACAGTGATGTGCGCCTCTGCCGCTTTGACCTCCGGATACTCGTTAATAGAGACAGTGACCGTAGCGGAACCTGCTGCCACAGCGGTTACCTTACCTTTGCTGTCCACTTTGACCACTTTCTCGTCGGAAGAGGCGCACGCGAGCGTGTAGGTGACATTGACGTTGGAGGGGGTGACGGTATATTGGATGAGAGCCGTCTCTCCTTCGCTCATGAAATACTCCTGGAAAGCGTCCGCCAGCCTGATCTGCTGCGGGATCACGGATTCCTTGTTCGGATCTTCCGGGTTGTTGTTTTCCTTGGGCTGGCATGCAGCCATGGCGAGCAATGCTGCCGCCAGATAAAGATACTTCTTCATTTGCTTTTAATATTAGTGTTAATAATGTTTGTTGTTTTTGTTGTTTTTGTGTTTATTTCCTTTGAATCCTTTTCCCCGCAAGGGGCGTGGATTAGTGATTAAAACTATCCGGGAGTTTACTCACGA
Source organism: uncultured Bacteroidales bacterium (assembly GCA_937910305.1). Taxonomy (GTDB): domain Bacteria; phylum Bacteroidota; class Bacteroidia; order Bacteroidales; family Paludibacteraceae; genus Colicola. Next base: position 10,576 of record CALEPS010000185.1, read on the forward strand.
GGAGTTTTAAGCAGTAATACACGGAAGAAGCAAAGCTTCAAAAGGATTCAAAGGGGTTTTGTTTGTTTTTTTCCAATTCAAAGATCAGTTTATGCGCACACGCATGTACGCGTAATATTTAGGTTAGTAGATGAACGGGAATCAGAAGTAGTAGTTCATCGAGAGCTGGAAGCCGATGTTGTCGGTGCCGTAGAGGCATGACCAACTGCCCGGGCTGACGAGCAGGTTATACTGCTCCACCTTGCCGGAAAGGGTGCTCAGACCCTCCATGACGGTATAAGTCTGCGGACGGAAGGTGAACATAACCGGTGAGAAAGTGACTGCCGCACCAAGCGAGATACGGTCCTGGAAGAACCACTCGATACCCATATCCATAGCTACGCCTATACCATGGTGTACGCCGGAGTTGTTGGTCTTGAGGGGTCGCGCCCATCCGATACCCTGCGCAGCCGCAGCTCCGTGGTCGGGGTTCAGGGCAGCCGAAGCACCGTTAATCCATCCCGAATAAGGCATCGAGGACGGGATGGGATTGCTATAAGTCATGGCATTGCCGTACGCGAAATTCAGCTTGCCGCCGCCGATGGCGTAGAGGAGGCTGAAGCCCATGGTGAATTTCACTTTCTTACCTTTGACAAACTCCGCACCGAGGACGAGGTTACCGGAGGTAAGGTCGGACTTGACGGCATCCGTCACTTTGTTCTCGGAAGCAGGGTTCAGCAGCACTGCCGCATCATCCTGTACGTATTCGGAATAATGGATATGCGAACCGCTGAAGCCCAACGCCATACGCAGGTTCCAGTTCTGCTGGATGCGGTATTTGGCGCGGATAGCGAGGACGGGGTCCTGCGAGAGGGCGTACAGCTGTTTCTCGATAGCCATACTGCCGGATATAGTACCGTTGACCGCCGTACCGGCTTTCGGCTGAACGGTCAGTCGCGAAGCGAGGCTGACGGGGTTGAAGGTGATACCTATTGCCCAGGAGCCTACACCCGGCTCGTTCCACTCTTGCGGTTTCTTATCCTCCGCATACAGCATCGGAAGAGCTGTCAGCACCGCAAGTATTGTTGCAAAAATCTTTTTCATAATGTTGTTATTTTAATTCACAATTATCAATTCACAATTTACAAAGCGTCCTGGTGGCTTTGGTACAAACTGAATTGTCCGTACGGATCTTAAAAACGCTGTACCAAACTCCGTAAGCCCTTTGTACATTGTACATTGAAAATTGTACATTGTTTCACAATTTACTTGGGTTGCTCCAGATCGGGGCTGGAGGTGTAAGCCACGGCTGCTACCTCGAGAGCATAATAATACGAACTACCTGCAGCGAGGTTCTGTTTTGCTACTTCGCCGAAGAAATCGGCATTGGTCATCTCCCATTTCTTGGAGACATTGTTGTAAGCATAAGTAGCATCCTCGAGCGAGAAAGAACATACGACTTTGACTTCGTCAATGATCACCTTGCCGGGTTGGAGAGGCAGGTCGATAGCGAAGTAGCCGTCTTCGTTGGTCTTCAGGGCATAATGGGTGTAAGCCATCTTGCCTTCGGCGTCCTTCATACCGTAGTAGAGGACGAGTTCCTGGTCGGTCAGCAACTCGGGTTTCTGGACTTCACCTTTGCCGTTGTTGACTGTGTAACGGGCGTAACCGCTTACCGTCACTTTGTCCTTGAGGTCCTTGGAAGAGACCTGCGTCGGCTGGAGGTTCTCACAGCCGGTCGTGATCAGGGCAATAACTGCCACTGCAAAAAAAAGGATCTTTTTCATTGTTGTGTGGATTTTGTTTGTTATTATAAAGGGTTGATTTTTCAAAATACCTTGTAAGGGTTTTGTAAGAGTTTTATAAGGGGCAAATGCTGAGCTTCCCTTATTCATAAAAATAAAATGTAATTGTAGCTACATGTGTTTTATTATAATCTTCAGTAACTAAAATCAAATGCAATTGTAGCTACACGTGTTTTAAAATATTCTTCTGTAACCAAATTAGACCACTCGCCGGTACCGTTAACCAAAAATTTGCATCCACCATAGTAATGATTAATATAATTATGATCTGGAACGGTTATTGTTATTGTTGCTATCGCAGAAGTCTCTCCTGCTTTTCCATGGTCCGGAGATAACGTACTAGTAAAATCTCGCATTCCGTCATTATAGTTGCCGGATGTTATTTGTTCTCCGTCGAGATATTCAATTCCGTCAAATTTCCATGGGATGTTTGATTTTATCGTAAACTTCTCCGTTGAGAACTTATAATAATTTCCATCATAATATGGTAATGCTTCGTTTCCATTTTTCACATATAAGAACACCCCATAACCATGATCTACAACTTGTATATACGGTTTTTCTTGCTGGAGAGTAAGCGTGGTTGAGAGGTCGCCATCCGTGAAGATAACTTTGATAACGCTATAGGTTAAGCGATCAGAGAAACGATTGTAACTGTCGGTATACAGTCCTGTTAATACTTTATTTACAGCCACTTTAATTGTAGCCGTATTACCTGATTTCGAAACGGTAACATGGTCATAGCTTAGAGAGTTAGGACAAACTGCTTTCACATCCCATTCTTCATTTCCGGATGTCACATTGACGGTATATGTACCGCCTGTTACGGGCACGTCTATTTGGCTTTGGTCTATCGTGATAGCCATAATCTTTCCTTTTCGCTGGATGGTAACGAAGTATTTACCCTTGCCGGCAGAGAAGGTTATTTTCTGGGTCAGCGTGGACTCCGAATCGGCGGGATCAACGGTTACTTGAATAGTAGCGTTGCCCTTTCCCTCCGTCTGACTGAGGTGCGCCCAACTTTTCTCGCAAGCGGCTTTCCAAGTGGTGTCCGTAGTCACGGTGATGTCAAACGTACCGCCCTTCGCCGGCGCTTCGATGAGCTCCGTAGAAAGGGAGAAATTGATTTGCGGGTCGGGTTCGGGCTCAGGCAAGTCGAGTTTGACGACCTCGACGGTACATTTGGCTTCGAACTGACCGCATTGGGCGGTGATGACGGCAGTACCGACGCGGTCGGCTTTAACGAGACCGTTGTCGTCAACGGAAGCGACACGCTGTTTATCGCTATACCAGACGACAGCAGGAGCTGTCGCTGCGGCTTCCTCCGGCGTGTAGCGGACACGGAGTTTGACCTCCTCTTTCTCATAGAGCGTGACGGAAGTTTGGTTGAGTTTGATGCCTTGCAAGGTGATGGCGGGTTCTTCGGGCTGCTTGGGTTCGCAGGCGGTGAAGAAGATGCCTAATGTTGCCATGAGGGCAAAGAACAATAGTTTTTTCTTAGCCACAAGGGCACGATTAAAATAAATTTTCTTCATTGTTTGATGTTGTTTGAAGTTAGTTATAATGGTTTGGCGGCGGAGCCGCTTGTTTGAGGTGGTTTTGTGCCGCTTTTGTCCTATTAGTCACCCACTAATAACCCACTAATCACCCACTAATCACCCACTCGTACACCGTAATTGAGTAGTGGCAGAAGAAGGTCAGGGTTGCGGCTCCTCGTCCCGTTAGAAGTGTAGCAAGTGCCATAATACAAACGCATTTATTCATGATTAAAAAGTAAAGATAGTTGATTTTGCGGGCAAAATTACTGCTTTTTTTCGAATAAACAGTTAGCACAAAATGCGAAAGATTTATCATTTTGTGCGCGCTTATCATAACGTGCAATTTTTTATCATAAAATTACGGTAAAAATGCATAATAAAAGCGATATACAACATTTGTACACCGCTTTCCACCAATTTATTATAAAAAATTACTCTTTCAGCTTAGGTTTGTCTATAGGCGCCGTATTTCTCATCTGCGTAGGGGCCCCCTCTACGAGGCGGCAAAGAAATAGGAATTCCGAGGGGGCGCGGCATCTTGCGGAAGCGCCCGACGGCAGGAACTGCCCCGGTTACTTTTTGCGTCCCTCATGTGTTTATGGTACTGGTATGAAGAGACTACAGAAATATACGTTCGTTTTGTTGGTGGCGGCGGCCTTGGCCGCGCCTGTCTCTGCGAAGGGCTTTTTCAGCAAGCTCTTTGGCAAGAGTAGCACGACATCCGGCGGTGCCGTGGGTGCCGACCGCGAGCAGCTGATGCTCGTTTCGGCGGAAGACATGGACAATGCGGCCAAGGAGCAGTATGCCGAGGTCCTGAAGGAGGCCGAGGAGGCCAAGACGCTGAACACGGACAAGGCGGTGTACGAGCGCGTGAACGCCATCGCCAAGAAGCTGATTGCCCAGACCGGCGTGTTCCGCGAGGACGCGCTCGCGTGGGACTGGCAGGTGAACGTCATCACCGAGGAGACCGTCAACGCCTGGTGCATGCCCGGCGGCAAGATTGTCGTCTACACGGGCATCATCGACTCGCTCAATCTGACCGACGGGGAGCTGGCGGCGGTGATGGGGCATGAGATCTCCCACGCGCTCAAGGAGCACAGCCGAGAGCAGGCGAGCAAGCAGTACATCCAGCAGGCGGGCATCTCCGTCGTCTCGCAGGTGGCGGGCCTGAGCGAGGCGGGGCAGACGGTGCTGGCCTACGGCACCCAGTTTGGCCTGACCCTGCCCTTCAGCCGCGAGTGCGAGACCGAGGCGGACAACATGGGCACGGAGCTCATGGCGCGGGCGGGCTACGACCCCCACGAGGCGATTAACGTGTGGAACAAGATGAACGCGCTCGGAGGCGCTTCCGTTCCGCAGATCCTTTCCACCCATCCGTCTAACGACAGCCGCATCAAGAATCTGACGACGGTTGCCGAGACGGTCTACCCCCTCTACGTGGCGGCCAGCAAGAAGAAGTAGCTGGCGTCTTGCGGGTAAAAAAAAGCCGGGACGGGGATTCCGTTCCGGCTTTTTTTGTCTGCGGGTGGCTGCCTGGGGCCAGATGCAGACAGCGGGCCCCTGCGCCGGATGTCGCCCGCCGCTTACTTCAGGCTTGCCAGGTAGTCCACGGCGGACAGGGCGGCGACGTTGCCTTCCCCCGCCGACTTGATGTACTGGTAGGGCGTGCCGGTTATATCCCCGCAGGCGAAGCAGCCCTTGACGCTTGTGGCCATCTTCCGGTCCACCTGCACGTGCTTGCCGTCCATCGCAAGGCCGGGGACGAGCCTGTCGGGGGCGACCGCCTCGCGCAGGAAGAAGATGCCGTCGGCAGCGTAGCTGCCGCCCGCGCAGACGAGGCGGTC
>CALEPS010000186.1 GCA_937910305.1 uncultured Bacteroidales bacterium
CACAAGTTTTACTACAACGCCCAACTATAAAACCATAAGTGCAGGTTCTTCCCGATCAACTACCGACATGCATATCAAAGCCACTTATGTAGATTGGGACTTTACGGATATCTGGGGACGCAAGGACACTATCAACGACGGCTATCCATACCTGCGGCAGTTCCGTCCGAATATCCCCGACGATGAGGATCCATTAGTACCCATCGGCATTGAGTTTGACGAGAGTGAAGAACATAACACCCATGCCACAAGTATTCATATCATGGAAGGCGACACCATACGCCTACAAGCACGCGTGTTACCATACGACGCTATCTATCAAAATATTGTTTGGTCGTCCAGCAACCCGAAAGTAGCAACTGTGGACTCCACAGGATTAGTGACCGGTGTGATGGGAGCTCCTTATACCAACGGCAACTACACCATCATCACCGCCACTAGTGAATGGGGCGGTTTCTCCAAACAATGTTACATTCAGGTGCACCGCCTCTCGTCTATCAGCATAGAAGCACCAGAGTCTTCTGTGAATGTGGGCGAGACATTGCAACTATCTGTTTCCACCAATCCCGTTTTGGATTTCTACACGCCTAATGTAATATGGACTTCTCCAGACGAGAGCATAATGACCATCAGCGAAGACGGCTTGCTGACAGGTGTGAGTGTAGGAAGCGGCTATGTAACAGCCCAAGTACAAGTAGGCAGCACTACCAAAACTGCGGAGAAATATATATCTGTCAATGCAATCATACCTTCTTCAGTGACTATTGATACCTATTCGGGGCAAACGGTAGAGTTGCGCGAAGGTGAAACACTCCAATTATCGGTTACTGTGCTGCCAACAAATGCCACTGTTAAAAACATCACTTGGGAATCCAATTATACCACTGCGGCAACAGTGGATGAGAACGGATTAGTAACCGCCGTCAAAGGAAGCACCTATGGCAGCACGGCGACTATCTATGCTCGTGTCTATTATTCTTCTTCACAATACGATTATGTGGAAGATTATATGCGCGTGAAAGTATATCCTGTCCCTGCAGAGGAAGTGATTATCAACCCGCAGGAACTTATTATGTATCCGAATGAGACCTATCAATTAGAGGCAACCGTACTGCCGGAGAACGCGGGCAACAAGACCGTTTATTGGACAAGTGCCAATACCTCGATTGCTACTGTAGATAATTACACTAACAAAGGCTTAGTGACAGCAAAAACGATTGGTACGACCCAAGTCATCGCACGAGTTGGTTCTTCCGGTGCATACAAATATGATACCTGCGTGGTGACCGTTTTGCCCTATGAGGTAATATTGGACGAACATGAACTGACGCTTCTTATCGGCGAAACCTATCAAATGGGAGCTACCTTCATACCCGAGATAGCCGCTAACTCAATCTACTGGATGAGTAAATCGTCTTCGATAGCTGCTATTAATGGAAACGGACTGATTACCGCCAAGGCAGTCGGTACCACACAAATCATAGCCCGTGTAGGCGGCAACTCAAGCAGCTACCGCTATGATACCTGCATGGTAACGGTAGTAAAGGACGAACCGCAACCTGTCTATTACACCATCCGCTTCTTGAACTACGATGGCACGGAGTTGCAGAACAGCCAAGTGAAGGAAGGCGAGATGCCGGTTTATAATGGTGCGACACCAACACGTCCGGAGGACGATAGTTATACGTACGAGTTCAGCGGCTGGAGTCCTACGATTGTAGCGGCAACTACCAATGCTGATTACACTGCAACTTATACTGCCACTGCTAAAGAGCAACCAAAAGTGTATTACACCGTCACTTTCCTTGACTGGGACGGCACGGAACTGCTTGTTGAGCAAGTGGAAGAAGGACACGATGCCCAAGGTCCTGCCACCGCACCTCAGCGCGATGGATATACCTTTACGGGTTGGTCAAAGCCGATTACTAACATAACTGCCAACCTTATCGTTGTTGCTCAGTACGAACTCATCCCACCACAGCCAACTTATTATACTATCATTTTCCTCAATTGGGATAGCATGCTGTTGCAGTCCTCGCAGGTATTGGAAGGCGATATGCCTGCATATACCGGCGCAACACCGACCAAGCCTGAGGATACGCAATATACATACACGTTCAATGGTTGGAGCCCTAAGATTGTTGCAGCTACCTCCGATGCCTACTACACAGCGCAATTCACCGCTACGGAGAAACAGCAGCCTACGGACTACACACCGACAGGTTTGGTGGCTTCGCAGGAGGGAACTATCGTATGGCTTGATTGGAATGCCGTGGAGGGTGTCAG
>CALEPS010000187.1 GCA_937910305.1 uncultured Bacteroidales bacterium
ACACTTCATTGAGTTGTGTTGCAATATATAAATTTCTCAAATCCCGCTGCAAAGGTACTACTTTTTTCTGAAATATGCAAGGGAATCTGCCATTTTTCGGATATTTTCTTTTGTACTGCCCACTTGGCTTCCTCTGTACCTTATTTCAGCATTTGTTCCACTTGGTTTTCACGGTCTCGTAGGGTTCTTCGATTTCATAGTTTATAAACCTTTCTTGTCTTTTTGGGTATATAGCCAGGCGACTATCGCGCCGCTGATATTGTGCCACACGCTGAAGATGGCACCGGGGATGGTTGCCATCGGGTATGCGGCAAAATGGAGCGTTGCCAAGGAAGAGGCAAGACCGGAGTTCTGCATGCCTACTTCGATGGAGACGGCCCGTTTCTTGGGTTCGGGCATTCCTGTCAGTCGTCCTATCAGATAGCCGAGCCCCAACCCAAAGAGGTTGTGACACATCACTACAAGGATGATCAAGAAACCGCTTGCCAGCAGTTTGGAGGCATTGGCGGAGATGACGATAGAGACCGTAAAGGCGATAGCTACCGACGAGAATGCCGGAAGATAATCCATCGCTTTCTCCGTGAACTTGGGCCACAGGCTTTTGATAACCAGACCTAATACGATAGGCAGAATGACCACCCACAGGATACTCAGCAACATGCCTGCCACATCCACATGGATGCTCTCTCCCGCCAGTACCCATGTCAGCAAAGGGGTAAGCAGCGGGGCAAGCACGGTGGAGACACCGGTCATCCCGACCGACAAAGCGAGGTCGCCTTTCGCCAGATAGGTAATGACATTCGATGCCGTGCCGCCGGGACAGCAGCCTACCAATATCACGCCAAGCGCCAACGCTTCGTCCAGTTGAAAAACTTTAGCCAGCCCCCACGCCAGCAACGGCATGACGGTGAACTGCGCCATACAGCCGATGATGATATCTTTCGGACGGCTGAAGACGATTTTGAAATCCTGCAGGTTGAGTGCCAGTCCCATACCGAACATCACCACGCCCAACAGGTAGTTGATGGTTTTGGTGGGTATGGGTTCCAGCACAGCCGGAAACAGCAGCGAAAGCACGGCGCATACTAAAACCAGTACCGCCATGTATTTCGATATGTAGTGACAGAGTTGCTTCATCGGATGATGCCGCCTGCTCAATCGCGGAGGTCGGAATCGGACTTTGTATGGTGGTCTTTCATCGTTTCTACAAATTTCCGCAGGGCATTGAAATCCTCCTCGTTGGGGTGCCCGCCGTGCCAGGGCCCCATGGAGCCGCGGCAGGTGAAGGACTCTTCGGCTACGGTGAAGCCTAATTCTTCGAAGATCTGCCTCAGTTGCGGCACAGGCGAGTCGCTCAGTGCGCAGGAACCGAAGCACACCACTTTCTTCACTTTCCTGGGATCGAGTGTGCGGGCGAACTCTTTCACGCGGCCGTTTACCTTCGCGAGGAACAGACCTGCGCCGATGAAGAGGATGTCCACTTCTTCCGTCAACGGTGTTTCAACACTCTCGGGCTTCACGCCCAATACTTCGCCGGCCACCTGAGCCATCTGCTCCGAGTGCCCGAACTTGCTGTAATAACGAATTGCGTATTTCATAATGATCTATATTGGATATTTTTTTCGAACGCTGTGTTCAAAAATAAAACGTTAGTTGTTCTTAGTGATTCTTAGTGATCTTTAGTGGTTATCGGTGGTATTACCTACCTATTGCCAACCAATTGTCTACCTGTTCTTTTGTCTTTGAGCGTAGCGGTCTTTATTCTTTGAGCGCAGCGGTCTGACTATTGACCATCCCTTCCACTTCTTCGCGGTGCTCCCAAAGGGCGCAGCCGCCGGAGTGTTCGCCGCCGACGAGGTGCACGGCACGCAGTTTCTTGAAGAGCGGCGATTGCAAGGCTCCCTTGACACCGAGGGAGAGCACATTGCTGTCGCTGTACGGTGAGAACGGACAGGGTTCGGCATTGCCGTCCGGCGCGATATGGAAGAAGCCTCTGCCGCCAGCCAGGCAACCGCCCATGTGCTTCTCGTCGCCCGGGAAGGAGATGATGATAATATCGTCGTACCGCTCGCGCTGGTGTGCCTGCACGCTCTCCATCATATCCAAGTCATCCTCGCCGAACGCCAAATGTTCCGTGCCCGGTTCGGTAGGTACATACTCCACGTAGATGATGAGTTTGCAGCCCAACTCGCGCAAGTGGTCCACATACTCATCCGAGGTGACGAGGGCGAAATTCTCCGTCGTAACAGTAATACTCACACCGAAGAAAAGATCCTCTTTGTGCAGTTCTTCCACGGATAGCATCGCGCGTTTGTAGATGCCTTTGCCGCGGCGTGTGTCCGTGCCGTGCTCCGCGCCCTCAATGCTGATGACAGGGATAAGATTCAGGTGCTCTTTGAGAAAGGCAATGTACGAAGGACCGATGAGGGTGCCGTTGGTGAAGATAGGGAAAATCATATCTTCCACTTTCGCCACTTCCTCCAGAATGTCCTTGCGCATCATCGGTTCGCCTCCTGCAAGCAGGGCGAAGTTGATGCCTAATTCCGATGCCTCTTCGAAGATACCGCGCCACTGTTCAGGCGTCAGCGTCGGACGGGTGCTCTTGCCGGGATTGTCGGCAATACCGTTGGCGCGGGCGTAACAGCCTTTGCACGAGAGGTTGCACTCCGTGGAGATGGAGCAGATAAGGAACGGCGGCACTTCTACACCACACTCTTTGGCTACCGCCTTGCGGCGTGACTCCGATTTGATAAACGTGTTCTGGAGCCGGAAGACGGTCTTCGCCTCCCGCGGATTGCTCAGTACGTTGCGGTACGCCTTTGCCATGATCCGCCGGATGGCGGAGGACATATAGCCTTGTAAGTTGATTTCGGACATAAAATTATTTACGATGTACGATTTATTTATTTGGTTATTTGTTCTTTCAGTTCTTTGATATCTTGCTCCAAACGTGTCTGTTGTTCTTCCATGCGGTCTAACTGCGTTTTGAGGTCGTCGTTATTGTCCGCCACCATCGCATCGACGAACACCGAGTTGATGAACGACAAACCGAGAATACCGAATGCTGCGAGCAGCAGACAGAAATAAAGCCGTGTTATTCTTCCTATAAAAGGAGAAGTAGCCGCAGCGATGGCATCGGGAATCTCGTACCACCCTTCCACCGTAAAGACCCGGAACACGGAATAGATAGAGCGTATAGGTGTAGAGAAATACTCCGGTGCAACCTCTCGGTAGAGGCTGCAGTTGATCAGTCCGAACAGCACTAATAGCACACCGAAACCGAACAGCACTACGCCCGAGTCACGCAATGCGCGCTTGAGTCCGGCGCCTATCTGCGCTATGTTCGGGAAGAAATGGAACAGGCGTAGAAACCGTATCACGCGCATGAGCCGCAACGTAAGGATAGCGGAGAAATTGAAGGTCGTTATATCCAGAAACGGCACCACCAGCGAAGGTAGCGACAGGATAACTAACATCCCGTCCAGTCTGTTCCATCCGTCGTGCCAATAGTTCTTTGCACCGAAACATACCTGTTTGGCAATCATCTCCAACAGAAAAATGACCGTGCAGGCTATGTCTATCCCTAATAGCAGCGGATGGTTGAGCCCCGATTCCTGCATGTAAATGACCACTGAATTGATGAGTATGACCACCAGAATAACGTGGTCGTTCAGCAACGTCTTGTCTAATAAGCGTCTCATATATTAGTTTGTTTTAATGACTTGTACGGACGGGACATTCAGGCGGATGGCAAGCCACTGCTCCATACGGGCAAGGTCTTCCTGGGTGAGCGTCTCCTGCTTATGGTTTGCCGCCGTTTTCTCGGAGATAACCAGCAGCACGGTGGAGTCCGCACGGGCAAGGGTTATACGGTCTATGGACGACCACTGTGCGCGCAGTTCGTTACTGATCTGCTCCGTAGGCAGAACCAGCGCTTCATAGGCATCCAGCTGTTGTCTGAGCGAACGGATGGAATCGTCCCGCTGGCGTAACTGCGCCTCGGTGGAAGCCAGCCAGTCGCGCATGATCTCACGTTCATTCAAACGGCGGACCTCTATCGTCGCATCATCGGCAAAGAGAATCTGCGCATGTGAGATACCATGTTTCTCCGCGTTGGCGTACAGTTTCGCGCGGGCTTCGGTGCTCAGCGCCTCCCCTGCAAGCCGCAGCGTGAGGGTATAGGGTTTGACGGACATATCCGTGCTGTAGTCGTAGATATAAGTGCCGCCGACTGCCTGATTTTCTTTGACGAAACGCCGTGCCTCGGTGGTGAAGCGGTTCTCGCGAACGATGCTGTAGGCAGAGAAGAAACTGGGTACCAGCACAACGAGGATCAACAAACCATAGGAGATGATTCTCCGGCGCGAAGTACCGTCTCTTTCTTCCACCACGGGGAAATGCAGGTATTTGACAGCAAGGAAAGTAGCCAGAGCGATGAAGATACAGTTGATAAAGAAAAGATACAACGCTCCGCCGGCATAATGCCAGTTGAGGTTCGCTATACCATAGCCTACGGTGCAGAGCGGCGGCATAAGTGCGGTAGCAATAGCCACGCCGGAGAGTACGGTCCCCTTCTCCTTCCGCGAGAGTTCCAAGATGCCGGCAATGCCTCCGAAGAAAGCGATGATGACGTCATAGACGGAAGGGTTGGTGCGCGCTAACAGTTCCGTGGGATTGTCCGTCTCCAGAGGCGTTACCACGAAATAGAGCGTCGATGCCAGAAGGCTGATAGCGAACATGATTCCGAGGTTCTTGAGCGACTGCAGCAGCAGGTCTGTGTCGTTGGTTCCCAAGCCCATGCCAAAACCGATGATCGGACTCATCAGCGGCGAGATAAGCATGGCGCCGATGATAACAGGGATGGAGTTGACATTCAAACCGACCGAAGCAATGACGATCGCCACAAAGAGGATGTAGATGTTCGGTCCGCGGAAAGGGATATTACTGCGGATATTGGCGCTGGCGGCAAGTACGTCGATGTAATCCGTCAGACTCAGTTGCTCGCGGAAGAACTGCTTTGCCCGTTCTTTGAATTCTGAATAAGTCATATTGTATTGGGTTATTTCTTTTTGCTATATTTGGCTTTGACAATCTCGTAGGAGTTGCGGGTGAGGTCGCGGAGCAAGGTGTCCGGCGCGGTATGCGGATCAATGCCGAGCCAGTATTTGGCAGATTCGTTATAGGGTTTGCCGATACAGTCGTATTGCGCTTTCAGTTCGTCGATCCGCTCAGGCTGGCATTTGAGCGTCACGACAGAGTAATCGGCGCAGTCGAAGAACGCGAACATGTGTCCGCAGACATAGAAGACAAGCACGCTCTCGCCGCTCTTGAACATGGTAAACGGCAGTTTCTCCTCTACGTCTGCGCCCAGCGAGAGGCAGTATTCCCTGTAATCTTCGATGTTCATGGTTAACCGTTATGGCATTCCGTATTTATTTCAGTATCTCTGTAATCTTTTCTTCAAATCGTGGGAGCCACCAGAGTTTGTATCCGGCACGTGTGGGATGGATGCCGTCTGGCGCCATGTAGAGGTCAATGTGCGCACGGCCTTCGGCATTGAATGCTTCGTCAGTTGTCAAGTCGAGGATGTATGCACCCCATTTGTCCGCCACCTTGCGGGCGTTTTCCAGCATCGCCATGTACTGGTCATCGCTCAGGAAAGGCGAGGTGTAGATGAGCACGGGGCAATGCCAGTGGTCGCGCACGTACGCCATGATAAACTCCATTCCGCCGAGGGTGGTAGCGAGGTTGAAATCCGCTGTGTCGGTACCTTCGCTTATTGCGCCGATGCTCTCCGCCGGCAGGCGTGAGTCGTTAGTGGAGAGTTGGAGCACAAAGAGGTCGGGCTGCACATCCAACGGCAGGTCGTGGATACGGGCGGAGAAAGAGAGATCTTCCTTACTCGGGTCGGCTCCGATAATCTGTGCGAGGAATGCGCCTGCTTCGGGACTCTGCGGGATATTGGCGATAGTAGTGCCGGACGCAGCCTCTTTATAGCATGTTGCGCCGTTGTGTTTTGCGAACATGTCGGCGGTTGCTTCGCCGTGAGCTATCAGGCCGAAAGTGATAGACGACCCCAGCCAAAAAACAGTCTTTCCCTGCAAGGGGCTGTGCATGAGTGTCTCAAGACTGTCAAGGCTGTACTGAGGTGCATTGCCCGGCATCTCATCGCCGGAATACACGCCTTTGGGTGTGATACCCGTCCAAACGATTTTGTACTCGGGAGCACTCGGCTTTCCACATGAGAGCAGCCCTAAACAGATAGCTGCCAAAGAAAGGAATTGTTTAGTTTTCATATTGTTGGTTGTTTTATGGTATATTAATATTCATTTTGTCAAAGTGTTAAGCGTTTCGACGGAGAGTTCGCTCATGCCTTCGATGGCATCGCTTACGTTGAGCAGCAATTTGGGGTTGCTCACATCCCAATGGAACGTGCCGGAGTCGCTGTAGTGCGCTGTCTCTGATTGCAGCACATAGACATAGCCGAAAGTCCTACCGTTTTGGATGAGGCGGTCGATACAGAGGACACGCTTCGCATTGCGGTTAATGACGATGTTCCGCCAGATGATATTGGACGGCTGCGTGTGGTGGGTTGGCGCAAAAGTAGTCTGGTAGATCATGCTTGCTCCTTCGCTGTCCACCTCGTAGTCCGGCAGCAGGCTGATATATCCGTCGCTGCGGAAGGAATAGGTGTTGTCGTGGTTGCTAACCGCCTTCAGTTCGTTTACCTTGAAGGGAAGGTCCTTCTGTACGTCTTTTGCAAACTCCTCGCTTGCGGTTGGCCTTTGTACCGCACAGGAGCAGAGGGCAAAGGCTAATATGTAAAAAACAGTTCTTTTCATTTGCCGACAAGATGTGTTGTAAAACGCTTTTCGCTTCTATTCTACTATTATTCTGCCTTGCGAAGCGGCGTATTGGGCAGGGACATTGCCGTTATGCACCTCCTGGATATACGGAGCGAGCGTCTCACGGCAAAGCGTAGTGTATTTTTTGATTACAGGGCACTGACGGAAAGCATCGTAGGAACCGCCGTTGTATGCGCAATAATCGGTGGTACCTACGGTATAAGTGGCAGTCGGGTCAATGGGCTTGTAAGTGCCATCCGGCTGCAACACTTCCGCAGAAGTGATGGTATGATCCGCCACGCGTACCGTGAAACGCATTCCCGATACCTGCGGGAATGAGCCATCCTCTTCAGGAAGAGTGGCAGTGCATAGTTGCAGCATATTCAGGATTTGCGCTCCTGTTGCCTGGATGGTTACGATGCGGTTGTCGAATGGCTGCATGTCTATCACCTGCTTAAAAGTTACATCACCGGCTTCTATATTGGCACGAATACCTCCTCCATTGTTGAATGCAATGTCCGCCTTGGTGACATAACGGAATGCATCTGTGCACAGGTCACCGGCGTTCGTCTCCGCTTTGCGCACCATACGGGTGCCCTTACCGTCATCAATAGCCAGCCTGTAATCGGAATGGAAGACCACCTTGCCGACTTCCGCATCGAGCAAGCGATGAATGCTATCTGTTGTACTTGCAACAACGGCATTGCTGAACGTAATAGACTCCGCCGGGATGAGTTCTACATGGAAGCCGCCGGCTGAATCAATCAGCAGTTTGCCCACGTTGGCAAAAGCGGTTCCGGTCTGCGAGATATAGACCGGTTTGCCTGCCGCATTGAGCACGGTGTCGCAAGGAATCACACTATGGGTATGACCGTCAAAGACGACATCAATGCCTGTCGTTGCCGCTACCAAGGCATGTGAGGTCGGATCCGATCTTGACTCTTTCTCACCTAAATGCGACAGGAGAATGACATAATCGGCACCGGCTTTTCGCACCTCGTCCACTGCCTGCTGCACCAACTGCGGTAACTCGGATTGCTTGAGGTCGTAGAGCTGGCTGCCTTTCTCGTCATAGAACGAATAGGATTCTGCGGTCATAGTCTCAGGCGTGAGAACTCCCACAAAGGCTATTTTGCGTTTTCCGTATTCGCGTATCGTATATGCCGGGAAGAAACGGTTACCCTGCATGTCGAAGAAATTGGCACATATCACCGGCGCGTTAAAGCCCTTCAGCAATTCCAGCATGCGTGGTCCTCCAAAGTCAAACTCATGATTCCCCAACCCAACGGCATCATAGTGCATAGTACGCATGATATCCACTATATAACTGCCCGTTGAAAGCGCTCCGACAGTGCCGCCCATCAGAAAATCACCGCTGGAGGTCAGCCCCACATAGGCAGTGTCGGAAATAGCATCGCGGAGGCCCGCCATCTTGGCATAGCCGTCTATGGCGCAATGCACGTCGTTCTCATAGAGAATCACAATACTCGATTTCTTTTCATCGGGTTTTACATCCTCTTTCGGCTGACAGGATGTGAATGTAGTCATGTTGCAGAGCAGACTCAATGCAACAATCCAATAAATTTGTTTCATTGTGTATGTATTTGTTTATTGTTTATTCTGTTTCTTTTCGTAACTGCGCAATGATGAACCCGCGGAGGGTGGCTTTGGTTATACTAATGTATCGTATATCTAACGTGTATCTAACGTGTATCTATCGTATATGTATCGTGTTTGACAGCGGATTAATAGCGGGATTATTGGGGAGAATCTATTTTTAGATACATATCCTTCAAGTTGATTGTGATACTATTGAACTGCCGGAGGAAATCCATGCCCATGCGGCCGTCGTGCTGATGCAGGTACTCGCCGGATGACGGATAGAGATACACCTCCTCCATGCTTACAGGTTGGTCACCAACCATAAAAGATGCACTTGGCAGGAGCAGCACTTCCATGTTGTGAATCTGTCCATAGGAGAGCGTGGAAATCGTATCTTTCTGCGCCGTGTTGCCGGTCTCGACGGCGAACTTATGATAATAAGCGCTGTATAGTTCTGCGGTGGAACAACCTGTGTCCAGATGGAAGGTCAGGGGGACGGAATCTTTCTTGGCTCTCAGTAGCAGGCTTCCGTCAATGAGCAGATTCGGCTTTGTGTCTTGCGGCATAGGAGTAGGTTGTGCAGGAAAGACCAGTTGTTGCTTGTCCATGTGCAGCTGTGTCTCCGGAAAGGCAGCTATAATATCCATTCCGAGGATGGCGTCCACACCGGTCATCAGCGTGTCAATAGCGTCCGACAGCCCCACATACGCAACAAGATTACGGCATGTGATTTCACCTATTTGCAGGCTGTCTATCCATGCCCGCAGACCTTTCTGCGAACCGTTGACAGTGACGGTGTCCGGCAGGATGGTAAGCCCCATTTCCCGAGCGGTCTTTTCGAACAGAAAAGTGGCTCCTGCTCCCGTATCAAAAATAAACGGGTATTCCTTCCCGTGTACCAGCACAGGGACCGTCATGAGGTTTCCTTTATAGGCTTTCTTTCCGCCGCGCATCCATTCTTCGCGTTTGGTTACTTGCGGTTCGATAAGACGGAAAGGCACCGCTATGTCATGGTTCGGGCGCGAGACAGACAAAGGAGCATAGTTGCGCAAAACGGCATAGTGTTTCTGAAGCGTCCGAAGCGCCTGCGTCTCTGTCACACCGGAGGATTCCAACTGATTTATAATACGCTGGATGCCGTCTGCCGCCTCAGCGTAATGTCCCTGTTTACCAATGAGTTGCAAGCGCAAGAGTGCAAAATTGAGGGCAGTCTGTGTGCCTAATTCCGCCTGATGTTCGGAGAGCAGTTGGGTCAAAGCAGCCACAGCCTCCTCCGTGCGGTTCGTGCGTGCCTGCAGCATCGCCTCGGCTATCAGACGCAGGTAATCCGTCTGCATGGAATCGCTGTACAGCGGCAGGTCTTCCGCCAGTGCGAACCACTCCTCGTTGTTCACCAACGAAGCAATATGTGTATCCGCCTCCTGCGCGCGTAACACACTCGCCATAAGGCATATGAGAATCAGTAAGACTGTTTTTTTCATTGTTATTCGTGCGTTTTTATCTGGAGGGGGTGATGAAGACACGCCATTTGCCATTCTCGTCTTTTTGGATATATCCTTTGTCTTGCAGGGATTGCAGCATTTTCTGGATAGCCGAACGGTTGATGCCTATTTCTTCTTGCAAGTATGCAAAGGTTATGACAGGCTCTGTTCGCAACTCGCGAAGAATCTTGGCGTAAGTGGGTGTCCTGAAAGCAATCCGCTCTCCATCGTACCACCATATATTTTCATCCCTCTCCGTCACAAACAAAACATCGTTCTCAATCTCTTTCGCAATCAGATCGTTCATGTGTTTATAGAAGGGGCGTATCTGCTTGAGCGAGGCATGAGCCCCTTCGGCAGGCGTTGATCCGACAATCAAATCCGCTTGGTGAAGCGCTTCCAGATAAGCTTGTTTGAGACGGCTGCGGACCACAATCATCGGATAACCATGGCGAGAAAGAATATAATTGACCATCAGCCGCGCAATACGTCCGTTGCCGTCCTCAAAGGGGTGAATGCGAATATAGCGGTAGTGGAAGAGTATCGCCAAGTCGATAGGTGATAATTTGCCCTCTTTTTCTTCTTTATTGTACCAGTCCATGAGGTCAGTCATCAAAGCAGGCGTTTCCTCCGGCGAGGCATAATCAAAGCGGTCCCCGTAGCGCGTGATGACACTATTCGGGCGGGTCTTGTATTGTCCAGCATGGATGGTGTAACTGGTCTGCATGCCTCCGGGCAGATTGCGATAGACGGTATAATCCTCGCGTAATAAGGTCTTGTGCAGTGTGCGGATGAAGTTCTGGGTCAGCGGTTGCTTGTTTTCCGTCGCTTCTGATAGCATCATCTTTAGCCCGACATTGCTGGCTTTCATCTCTTCGCAGTCGCGGAATTCCGCTTCACCGATAACCTTGCCAAAGAGCAACAGCAATTCCGTTTGCCCATACGTCAGCGTGTTGCCCTCAATATGGTTGCTGTTGTAGTTGAACTCGACCGTAAACCGACGGCTTAAACGCTCGCGGTCTCTCGGGGAAATGGGCTGAATTGCTTGCCATTTGTCCAATGCTGTTTGAAGTTTCTTATCCATAGATACTATGATTTACCACCTTAATTAGTGGTAAACTTACCACCAAAAACGCTGCAAAAGTACTGCTTTTTTATGAATTATGCAAATAAAATCGTTCAAAAATGGAAGAAAACTGCGATTTTTGCGGAAGAATCACTCTACGGATGTCTCATAAATATACCATAAATCAAGAGCAGTTACAAGATTCGTTACGAATTTCTATAGGCTATCGGAGTCATGCCTGTCTCGCGGAGGAAGAAACGGGAAAAGAGAGTGGTCTCTTTGAAATCCAGTTGAAAAGCGATGTCGCATATCGGTTGGTCGGAGTGTTTGAGCAGCACTTTCGCTTGCAGTAGCGTGCGCGCGTTGAGCCACTGCATCACCGTCTGTCCGCTCTGCTGCCTGATGACCGACGAGAGATGATTAGGCGTGAGCAACAGCCGCTCGGCATAGAAAGGCACATTTCGTTCCGTAGCCCCATATTGTGCCACCAGTTCCAGAAACTGCTGCATAATCTGCTCGCCGTGGCTAAGCACATGCTGTGAGGTTTGCTCGGATTGCCGATGTAAATGCTTCAGGTCATTCATCATCGCCGTCAGCAGATGTTCGATGGTCTGCATCGAGAAAGACGGCTTATGCACCACTTTCCATGCCAAATGGATGTAGTCGCCGATTCGTTCAAAATCTTCCTCGCCGAGTGACAGTTTCCGGCATTGGGCAAACGAGATAGCAAGATTCTTGTAACTCACTGCCTGCAAGTTAAAATCTTCCGATACATCCCGGATTTCGATATAGTTATTCTCCGGCACTACCATCACATCGCCTTGTTGCATTGCAAAAGGTAGCAGATTGATAACAAGCGTGGCACTACCGGCGGTGATACGAATAATTCGCCCCACCTCCACTATCTTGGGAGTACTCACTATCTTTAGAATAGGAGTATGCAAGAGCGCGCGTGCATCGTAGAAAATGACGCACTCATCACTGACATAGATGTCCGTATTATGATGTGCCAGCGTTTGTAACGATGCCGGAGTAAGAGTTCGTGCTGTTTTCATCTTTGTACTCATTTCGGTGCAAAGGTACATAATTTTCGGCAATTATGCAAATAAAAAACGCATTTTTCGTAGTATTTGCACATATTTTCGTTGAAAAGGTTTAGTATGTCTGCAAGAAAAACAGTAATTTTGCATCGTCATTTGAAATCAACTTGTAAAACAATCTAAATACGTATCATTATGTGGAAATTTATGAAAAACTACGCATTGGAGATTTACACTGTAATCGCCATGCTTTTGATTACCCTTGTGGCAATGTTTATGGACAACCTGACAGTTATCCAACAGTTTGTCGTTTGGACATCGTTTCTATGTGTTCTGCATGAGTGGGAGGAAAACCGCTATCCGGGTGGTTTTTTGGAGTTGTTTCAAAAAAACATGCTCGGTTGTGAATTGGACGAAGAGGCTAAAAGCGGCAGTCGTTTGGCAACAGCGGGCTTTATCTATGTGATAACCATTGTGCCGTTCTTCTTCGGCGACCGGATTCCGATGTTCCCTGTAGCCATGGCTTCCTTCTGTATCTTTGAGGGTATCATCCACGTGGTAGGAATTAAGATTATGCAGTTACGTAAACCCTATTCACCGGGCTTGGTAACGGCTGAAATGGAGTTGATAACCGGCGTTTGCCTGATTGTTTATTTGGCGGTCAATCATTTGGGAGCGTGGTACGACTACACCTTCGGTCCGTTTGTCTTCATTGCCTGCTTCATCTGCATGCAGCGTGCCCTTTTAGCAATCATTGGTCTCACCTACAAGGATGTTCTTGCCAACGCCCGCAGACGGCTTGCCGGGAAATAACAATTCACTCTACATCGTTGTTCGTGTCCTCGAACCAGAGGTCGTACTTGTCCGACAGGTACAACACAAGCAGCGACCATTTGTCGCCGAATTTGTCAATCACGAGTAGTCCTTCTATATTCTTTTACCCTAAGTCAGCAAAAATAAGCCAGTTTGGAGAATGGTAGGTCAACACACCTATGGTCAATATGCTGCACAATATGAGCACAATCCATAGTCTCCAGTGATTCTGCACGAACGGTGCTGTCCGCCATCGTTTGGCAATGTGGATGGCGCCAAGCATACAAGCGATATAAATGGCGATATCAAGCAGCATCAATTCATGCCGCACAAATACCCAATAAGAAAAAAACGCTATGACTATAAGCGGCATCACTGCCAGCCCTCCTAATACAGGTGCACCTATTTCACGAATGTCGCGGCGACTAATAGTAAGATACAAACTCAGCAACAGCATTGGGTAAAAAACCATTTTCATGTGGGCCATCACACTCTCTGCTACGGGAAAGAAATAGCCCATAAAATGGTTGAAGAATGGTACGTGATGCACAAAATGCATGCTTGTACCAAAGACTATCAGCAATATAGCTGCTATGATTGTTTCTTTGCGGGTCATGATTCTCTTTTATGATTTAAAGCATTCAGTTTTAAATAATATCGGTTTATTTGGGGCAATATCGAAATTCTCAAGCGCCCAGCCGATAAGGGCGGAGACATGGGGCATGAGGGACTGACCGCGGGCGGTGAGGCTGTACTCAACTCTCGGCGGCACTTCGGGATAAACCTGCCGGCTGATAAGCCCTATTTGTTCAAGCCGTTTGAGCGTCTGCGAGAGCATCTTCTGGGAACAATCGGACATATCACGGTGTAATTCATTAAAACGCAGCGTGCCATGTTCGTTCAAATGGTACAACACCAAGAGCGACCATTTGTCGCCGAATTTCTCAATCACGTTCCGAATCGGACAATTTAAGTATTGAGGATCCACCTCCCTCTGCAATTTTCTCATTTTTCTATTTCCTTATTTACTATGAAACAAAAACCTACAAAACCCCTCTGCCGTTTGTAAGCCCTGCCGGGCTGATGTAGTTTTGCTTGCTTAATCGTCCTTGTAAGGGAGCTTCCAATACGCTTAACCAATCCAATCTACACTCCTTGCGGAGTTACAAACGCCCGAGGCAATAAACATAAAAAACATATTTGCCGAAAGCGGATGCAAAATTACAAAAATTTCCGAAAGTAACCAAATATTTTTCGGAAATTCGCTCTAAAAAAGTTACTTTGTCATCATTTTTTGCTTTTTGGGGGCTAAAAAAATAAAAGGGGGCTTTCTATCGCGGACACTACCCTCGTACATGCGTCAAAACCTCGTTTTGGCAGTAAGTACTCGGGTGTGCTCCGAGGTTCTATGTGTTGCAAGCAACACTCGAAGTGCTATCCGAAGCACTTCTTCACCCGCACAAATTGAAATTTGCGGGGTCCCCCATTGGAAGCGAAGCGAGAGATAGAGAAACAAAAACATCGCCAAGTGGGCACCCCGCGTGTGGTTTGGAGCGGTGTTTGATTTGTTCTATGTGCCGAACTTATCTTTTGAGTGGAAACTCATAAGGTTCGGCACTTGAAGTGCCATCCGAGGCACTTTTTCACCAGTGTAATACGAAGAAGAAACGGCAAAGCCGTGTCCGAATACAATTCTTAGCCGCAAGGGCATGATTATTTCTTATCTCGCTTTGCTCGAACGATTGTTTCTTATCTCATTGCATTCGAACGATTGTTTCGGACGAAACAGACGAAGAAAGAACCTGCCTGCTCGGTGGTGGAGCAGGCAGGAGTTCCGATAGATTGAGTTATCGGGTTATCGATAGAGCGAGTGTTGATCGCCAAAGCTTGGTCGATGCTATTTTATTTCTTGGTATGAGATACTAAAATGTCATTAATTCCCTAGCAAAAAATAAGCATAATAATACTGGCTATCGCACATATTGCTATATCCAACCCATTCATTAACTAAATCCGGACGATTTTCAATAAACCATTTTTCCACCTCATTAGCATTTTTAATGCTTGTTGTTCTATACACAACAACCATTTTATTCCATTTAAATCGATGTGATTTCTTATGTTCACAAAATCGTCTTTCGGGATCTGAGGTTATACCTATTTTGACATATTTATAGTTTCGTCGATAAAGACCAGCAGATATATTCAGCCTTGTAATAATATTTTTAGGCCAACCTATTTTATAATCGTATTTTAATTGTTGCTCCATAATTATTTCTTAGTAGAGGTGTTTTTTTTATCCCTTTTAAGTATTTCTAATGCTTTCCCTAAATCTCGGAAAGTATCTACAGTTTCTTGTAACATAAATGCACTCCATACATCATTAGTTGGCATCGTGTTTGTTGACTCGCGTTTTATGCTAGTTAATATTCCACTATCGGAGAAAGTGAATTGGAATAATATATCCTTTTTTTCAAACTTGTCATAAAATGTTGTTTCATAGCAACATGGAGTTACTGCAAGTTGCTTATTGCCCATTTGTTTTGTGAATTCTACAATATCTATACCCCGTGGAAAATAATCAAAGACTTCTCGTGCATCTATTTCAGAAACTTTTTTATTCCTAAGTTCTGCTAACCGTTTGTTTGCTTGTTCTTGCTGTATGCGTTCTTGTCGAAGTTCGGATGATTCTTCCTCGTATTGTTCCATAAGAAATGGTGATATTTTGTTAAAAAAGAAAGTGGTATCATATTTATTTCTGTCGTTATGAAAGTGAACTTCTATTGTTTTTCCATTAATTAAGTAGTAACCTTCTCCTTGCCAATTATTGCCAGGTTCGGGAAATTCACTATATATAAACATCCTTTCTTGTCCATATGAGTCTAAATTCTCAATATCTAATGTTAATTCTTGGGCTAAAGAATCATAAAGGTTTTGTGCCCATATTTCCCGTTTTTTGTTAGCCATTTGATTTTTTATTATTCGTGCATCATAGAATAATTTAACATATGCCACCTTATTTGAATTAACGAAAAAATATCCTCCACGTTGAGATATACATTCCAGTTTGAATTGAATATTAATGGAAGAATCTCTAGGTATCATATTACTATTAAGAGATGAAATTTGAAGCGGTTCTCCCAAATACATCCCATTTGAGACTTTGAAATATGGACTGATAATAGTAGCCGTTTTATTAGAGAACGAAGATGTATTCCCAAAAATGGTTGCAGTTCCATACGAAGTAACCTTAAAAGTGTATATGGCTTGGCACGATTCAACTGTACTATCTAAATATTGAACGTTCTCAAGATAGAAGTCCAAGTACTTTTTCCCATTCTTGTTTAATGGGAATTGAAAACTTGAGCCCTTTTCCAAAGTCGGCAATGATTGTGCAATACAAATGCTACTCATGAGCATGCATAGCGCGAATAATATGTTACGTTTCATAATAAAATTTTGTTTTATTGTTATACAAAAAGTGTGAACAATCTTTTACATCGGTTCTTTCGGGCTTGGACTCCCATGGTCTCCAATATATGCAGAAAGTCCACACTCATGGTGTGAATATTCGCATTTATTAGAAAGACCATAATCAAAGTGTCCAAGTTTGAAAGAATCCTTAATAAAGCAAATGCTTATTTTATATGTTGTTTGTCTGTTGTTTTATGCCATAGGCGGTAATATTATTTTTGTTTAGTTTTGTTTTGATCGGTCAAGATTGGCCGATAGATTGCTCCATCTTTTACGTCTCGGAGAGGGGACGGTATTTATTTCTTGTAGCCGAATTCTAATAATAGTTCATCGGCGAGATATTCGTCACTAAAACAATGCATGTCTGCAACTCCGTTGCTGATGAGGTCATACGTCGTGGAGTCGTAGAACTTGCCCAATGCCTCTTCGTAGGAAAGTCCCGCCTGATCGGCAAATAACTTCACGATTCGGGCATATTTACGTTGTAATATAGCAGGGTTAGCTTGCATAGTTGAGTCTCTGTGAAGATTTGAAATGAAGATATTTGTCCAATACTGCTTGCGAGGTAATACAAATCTGATGATTCGGCTTTTTCTCACGAAGTTCTCCTAAGGCTTGTTCGCGTGTATAAATGCCTGTGAAATAGAGATCTATCGTGTCGAACACCTGATCGTCGGCAATACCTCCTTCAATAATATCATACTGCTCGTGCGGCAGACCTTTTCGGCAAGCGGTTATATAATCCAGCCACTCACCATCATAGGCAGAAAAGACCTTACGGGTACATTCCAAGCATTCCTCGAATTCATAGATATTCATAATAGCCTTCTGTCCGCGTCTGATAAAACGCTCGCCATAGCGCTCTGCCTGCGCACGCAAAGGAGTAAGGTAAAAGCCCACTCCGAAATCGAGGCGAGGACGAGAATGTAGCAAGTCCGGATGAGGAATTTCCGTGTATGAGGTGTGATAAAGAATCATAGCTTGACTCCTTTCTGCTGCATAAGGGATACTAAATCATCCACTATATATTCCTTGGAAAAACTATGCAACACATCGTAGCAAGGCACAATATAACCGTCTATCATACCTGCGTTCTGCATAGCGTGATAAACGTCCTTTGCACTCTTGTTCAAAAACGATGCTACGTTATTGACGCAAAAGATAGTGAAATTCAGTATTTTAAAGTCCATATAACTAACTCTTTGCAACTTTCGGCTGCAAAGGTACAATTTTTTTTTGATATATGCAAATTTATTTGCAAAACTCGCGTGAGAAAGTGGATTTTGTAATGGAAAGTGCTATTCTGCGGACTTTAGTTGGGCGGAGAGGGAGGCGATGATGAAGCCACGGAGAGTGCTATAGAACTTGTCGGACGCTGTGCCGAGGAACTTGGCGTTGGCGCGGACGACGTGTTTGTTAGCG
>CALEPS010000188.1 GCA_937910305.1 uncultured Bacteroidales bacterium
TCAAAATCAAGTCAAATAGATTTAATAATCCGTCCAACTTTTTGGGGTCACCTCAGAGTGCGAGCCTTTTTGTTTGTAAGAACCGAGGTTCAAGTCAACTAGTCTTATAGTCTACCGGTTTGCTAGTTTATTAGTTTACCAGGCTACAGGTTTAGTAGATTACCAGTTTTCTTTCTCCCTTACTTAGCAGCTTTCTCTGCTTTCTTCTTCGCCTGGTCAACGACTGCTTTGAAGGCAGCGGGTTGATTCATAGCGAGGTCAGCGAGCGCTTTGCGGTTGATGACGATACCTGCTTTCTTGAGGCAGCCCATCAACTGGCTGTAGCTCAATCCCTCCAGACGAGCAGCAGCGTTGATACGCTGGATCCAGAGAGCGCGGAAGGTACGTTTTTTGTTCTTACGATCGCGGTAAGCATACTGCAAACCTTTCTCCCATGTGTTCTTTGCTACGGTCCATACATTAGCACGACCACCAAAGTTACCACGGGTGAGCGACATGATCTTCTTGCGACGATTGCGCGAAGCAACGTGATTTACTGATCTTGGCATTTTCTCTGTCCTTTCACTTTAATGGTTAGTACTTAACGAAGCAACAACATCTCACGGATGGAGCGTGTGTTCGAATGATCAACGATAGCAACATGAGTCAAGTTGCGTTTTTGCTTTTTAGTCTTCTTCGTCAGAATGTGACTCTTGTAAGCGTGCTTACGCTTGATTTTACCGGTTCCGGTAAGCGTGAAACGCTTTTTAGCACCGGAGTTCGTTTTTACCTTTGGCATTTTGTAATAAATATTTAATTGTTAATAATACGTCCGACAGGCAGCAGGGCGCACACGGCGCCAATTAAAGGTAAGCCTTCGGGCGGTTTTTATTTTAATTTCTATTTACCTCTGGCTCTTGGGGCTGATGAAGAGGATTATTCTCTTGCCTTCGAGACTAGGCACATTGTCGGGTTTTCCGTACTCAGCCAGATCATTCGCAAAGCGAGCCAATAACAATTCACCCTGCTCCTTGAATACGATAGATCGTCCACGGAAGAAGACATATGCTTTCACTTTGTTGCCTTCTTTGAGGAACTCAATCGCATGCTTGAGTTTGAAGTTATAATCATGGTCGTCCGTCTGCGGTCCGAACCGGATCTCCTTCACCTCTTGCTTTTTCTGGTTGGCCTTAGCCTCTTTCTGCTTTTTCTTCTGCGCATAGAGGAATTTCTGATAATCAATCACACGGCAAACGGGCGGGTTGGCGGTAGGCGCGATCTCAACGAGGTCAAGATTTTGCTCATCCGCAATTCTCATAGCTTGCTGGAACGTGTAGATACCCTGCTCTACATTGTCGCCAATGAGGCGAACTTGCGCGACCCCGCGGATTTTATCATTAATCCGGTGCGGGTCTTCTTTAATAACTCGGCCACCGCGTGGCCGTTGAGGAATAGTTGCTATAGTTTAAGCCTTTAGTCGAAAGTCAAAAGTCAAAAGTCAAAAGCTTTCAAACCATCGCTTTCATGTTAATACTACGCCTGTTCGTGTGAGCCCAAAATGCCCCACCATCGAAAAAGCGGACAAAATTACTACAAAATTTTGATATACGCAAGAAATATGCGTTTTTTTTCATTTTTTTCCGCATTTTATTTGCGCGCGTGAATATTTTTTCGTACCTTTGCACGTTATTTTTGAGTAAAAGCGTAAAATCTTAAAATAATACAATATGAAAGTAAAGAGTTTAATAGCCCTGACCGCCGTATTAGGAATGGTTTTATTCGGTTGCAAGGAGAATCCGTATATTGCATCTCCGGGTGATAACGAAAAGACAAAAAACGATACGCTCCCGACGATTGCAGACCCCGAACCGACGGCAGACCCTTCCGGCATAGAGATTCCGGAGGGTACGATTAACGTCAACGAGGCGGTGAAGATAGCCCAGAAACTGGCAGCCGGAGAGACATCAAAAGACAAATATTTTATCAAAGGCTGGGTTACCAGTTTTGATACAAAGGGCCGCGGCGATAATTTCGCCAACGATTTCCCGAGATACGGAAATGATTATATATGGTTGAGCGCCCGTCAGGACGGCAAGGGGACCAAGCAATTCTACGCATACCGCATTCTGGGCAAATTCGGTGCAAAATTGCCGGATTTGGATTGCATCCAGATTGGTGATTTCGTGGTGATCAGTTGCTATCCGATGAATTACAGCGGCACATATGAGAGCAGCGGTGCTTGTTTCGTCTATAGTTCATCCAATGCGCATTTCAACGAGGTATTCGGACCGTTCCCGGGTTGTCCTGCTCCTAAAGAGGGTGAAATCAGCGTAACCGAAGCAGAGAAGATTGCCTTGACGCTGGAGAAAAAAGCCACTTCGACAGAGAGTTACCGCGTTCTTGGTGTCGTTACCAGCGTAGAGACAACCGATCTGGGCACCTACGGCAACATGACCTTCAACATCTCGGACGGTTTGAGTTATGCGACATGCTACCAGACGTATTGCAAAACCGCCAGCGGAAAGTTCACAAACGTCAACCAAGTGGCAGTAGGTGATACTGTGTTGATTAATGGTAAAATACAAAACTATAACGGAACCTGCGAGCCTTTCCGCGCATACATGGAGGAAAGCACCAATCCGAACTTCTAAACGAGAAAGAAAAATTTAAATTAAATATACAAAAATGGCAAGTTTACAAAAAATTAGAAATCATGGCGCATTGTTGATCGCTATTGTCGGTCTCGCCATGCTGGCATTTATCCTCGGAGACTTTTTGAACTCCGGTAGTAGTTTCTTCAACCGTAGCCGCGAGAACGTAGGCGAAGTAGAAGGTCAAAAGATCCACTACACGGAGTATGAGGCAGCCAGAGAGCAATTAACCGAGGTGTACAAGATTGAGAGCGGTCGTTCGGATTTTGACGAAGACATGTACGCTCAGATTCGCAACCAGGTATGGAACATGTTCGTGATGGACTATACGCTCCGCGCACAAGCGAAGGAGATCGGTTTGGACATCACTACAGATGAATTGAGCGAACTTTGCATTGGTGAGAATCCCCACCAGATCATCCGCGGCCGCCGCGCATTCATGGACGAGAACGGACAGTTTAACCGCCAAGCGGTAATTGGTCTGTTGCAGGCTATCAACAGTGAGGATGCCGACGAAGAGAACGCAAACCTGAAACAAGCCAAGACCTATTGGCTGTATTGGGAAAAAGCTGTTCGTATCAGCTATATGCAGGAGAAATACACCACCCTGCTCCAACACCTGCTCAAGGCAAACTCGCTGGATGCCGAGTATGCGTTCAACAGCCGTCAGAACGGCGTGAGTGCGGACTTTGTGATGCAACCGTATTATAGCGTGGCAGACAGCCTGGTTAAGGTAAGCGACAGCGATATCAAGAAACTGTACAAGCAGCACAAATCGCAATACAAACAAACTCCTAACCGCGCTATCAAATATGTAGCATTTGACATCGTACCCAGCGAGGATGATTTCAAGGCAGCCAAGGAACTGATGACCGGCTTGCAGGAAGAATTCAAAACAGCTGAAGACGTAAGTCTGGTAGTAAACACCAATTCGGACATCATGTATGACGGACGTGACTACTCGGCAGAGAACGTTCCTGCGCAATTCAAAGAGTTTGCATTCAGTAGCGGCGCAAAGGCAGGCGACTGCACCGAGATTCTTTTCGAGAACAACACGTATGCAATGGCCCGCATCATGAAGGCCGGCTATTCAATGCCTGATTCCGTTGAACTGAAGGCGATCGTTGAAGGTCAGGAAGATCAAGAGTTAGGTTGGTTCAAAGCTGCTGACCTGCCGAAGAATATTGCAGAACCGGCATTGAGCGGCAAACGTGGTGATCGTTTTACCGTAGCTCAGGGAATGGGAGAACAAACCTTCGAGATTATGGAGATCGGCAAACCGACACCGAAAGTAAAACTGGCTATCCTGGCACGTGAGGTAACCCCGTCCAGCAAGACTTATTCGATCATCTACAACAACGCTAAGCAGTTTATCGTAGATAACAACAATGCTGAAGCTTTGGAAAAGGCTGCTCAAGAGGCAGGTATGACCGTAGTACCGCAATACAACCTGACGGAGAACACGGACAAAGTAGGCCAGTTGAAATCCAGCCGTCCTATCGTCCGTTGGGCTTTTGAAGCCAAAGAAGGTGCTGTGAGCGACGTCTTCGAGTGCGGTCAGCAGTTCGTAGTAGCAGCTCTGACAGAGGTTAACGACGGTGACTATCGTCCGTTGGATGCCGTTCGCGCCGAATTGACTTACGAAGCAATGAATAACGCCAAGGCAGCCTATATCAAGAAGGAACTGAAGGGCGCAAAGAGTCTGGAAGCCGCTGCCGAGAAGATGGGACAGAGCATTCAGCATATCGACCGCGTAGCACTTGGCGACAGCCGTTTCGGCAACGCCGGAA
The DNA here is from genome assembly GCA_937910305.1 of uncultured Bacteroidales bacterium. GTDB lineage: Bacteria > Bacteroidota > Bacteroidia > Bacteroidales > Paludibacteraceae > Colicola. Next base: position 4,421 of record CALEPS010000188.1, read on the forward strand.
TGGAGCCTGCTGTTATCGGTAAGGCTGTGGCACAGGGCGAGAACACTCTGAGTGAGCCTATTCAGGGTAATATGGGTGTCTTCGTCGTTAAGACAGGCGCTGCCAACAATCTGACAGAAGATTTTGTTGTTGAAACAGAGAAAGCACAGTTGGCAAGCCGCTTCGCTTATCTCCCCTATCAGGCTATGCAACTGGTAGAAGATCAGGCGGAGATAACGGACAATCGTGCTAACTTCCAATAATCACGCGCGCGTATTATTAATAAGGAGAAGAACATATCGCCTTGGGTGTGGGTACCTACTCTGTACTTCACAGAAGGGATTCCGTATTTCCTGGTAAACAGCATCTCTGTGATGCTGTTTGCTAAAATGGGCGTACCTAACGACCAGTTGGCGTTCTTTACAACACTGCTCTATTTCCCCTGGTTCCTCAAGGGATTATGGGCTCCTTTTGTAGATATCATCCGCACCAAAAGATGGTGGATTATCGCGATGCAAGCACTAATGACCGTGCTTTGTATCTTACTGACTGTTACGCTCCCCCATCCTGCGGCTGAAACTATCGCGGCGAAAGAGACATCAGTGGGGCTTTTCAGATGGACACTGATATTCTTTATCATCGCGGCTTTCGCTTCTGCGACCCATGATATAGCTGCGGATGGATATTATATGTTGGCCCATGACAGCAGAAGCCAAGCTGCCTTCATCGGAATCCGGTCCACTTTTTACCGCATTGCCTCTGTCTTTTCACAAGGAGTGCTGGTGTATATAGCGGGATATATCGAGAGCCGGACAAACGATATTCCTTTGTCCTGGCAGTTGACCTTGGGCGCTACCAGTTTCATCCTGTTTTGCGTAACGATATACCATATATTCTTCCTTCCCAAAGCGCAGGCGGACGACCAGCGGTCGCTCAAAAACGCCGGCGAAGCGATGCGGGAACTGAAAGAGTCTTTCGTCACCTTCTTTACGAAACCGGGAGTGGGCCTGGCAATCGCATTTATGCTGCTCTACCGTCTGAGCGAAGGTTTTCTGGTGAAATTATGCCAGCCTTTCTTGGTTGACAGCCGCGCAACGATGCTTAGAAACGGCCAGATTCTCGGTGGAGGACTGGAACTGAGTACGGATACGGTAGGTTTGTTATACGGTACTATCGGTGTGGCTTTCCTGTTATTGGGAGGTATTCTCGGCGGGATATACATATCCCGCCACGGGCTGAAACGCTCCCTGTGGCTGATGGCTTCAGCATTGACACTGCCCAGTTTCGTTTACTGTTATCTCAGTATGGCGCAACCGGAGTCACTATGGATTATCGGCAGTGCGGTCAGTTTCGAGAACTTCGGATACGGTTTCGGTTTCACGGCGTATATGATGTACATGATGCATTTCTCGGAAGGCGAATACAAAACATCCCATTATGCTATTTGCACGGCCTTTATGGCGCTGAGCATGATGATACCCGGTTTTATAGCCGGCAGTTTGGAGATGGCTGTAGGTTATTCCGCTTTCTTCTGGATTGCCAATGCGTGTAGTATTACTACATTTGTCATCACGTACTATGTATATAAAAAATTAGAAGAATAAAGAACTCACAAAAACGACAATCAAATGAATTACAAACGTATTATCCCCGATGCCATCACAAGTTGCAACCTCCTGTGCGGCAGTATTGCAGTGTTTTTAGCCACTCAAGGTGCATTCATATGGGCTTTCGTCTTCATTTTAGCGGGAGCATTCTTTGACTTCTTCGACGGGCTGAGCGCGCGTTTGCTCAAGGCTCCAAGCCCCATTGGCATACAGTTGGACTCGTTGGCGGATGATATCACATTCGGCTTGGCTCCGGCGATGATGCTTTTCTGCTGGCTGAAACCTGTTTTAGGATGGTGGGCACTGATAGCTCTGCTGATGGCTGCTTTCTCCGCTTTGCGGCTGGCTAAATTCAATGTCGATGCACGGCAGCATGATTCGTTTATCGGTCTGGCTACTCCTGCCAATGCCATCTTCTGGGGCGGTTTATGCAGCATGCCGTATGCTATGATTGCCTACGACTGGATAGGATGGTGTCTGTTGGGACTTTCTATCGTCAGCTGCTACCTGCTGAACGCTGAGATACCGTTCTTCAGTTTTAAGGGATTCAAGAAAGACAAGACTGTGATTATCAGTTTCCTGGTAGGTTGTGTCATCATCATCGGTTATTGCGTAACGAAAGCGATAATCGCCAAACATATTGAGTTTGCGCTTTTCAGCGGTACGGGATGTATATTATGGTACGTGATGCTGAATATACTTTTGGCGTTCGTTCCGAAGGAGAAATAATGTACTATTTTTAAGATTTTGCCTGCTACGAGCGACTTACGACTCACTTACGGGACGAAAGCGAGACAAAACCGACACAAAATAAGCCCTTTAATGGCCTAAAAAATGTACGATTATTAAGATTTAACCCTTTTGCCATGCGAAAACAAATCCTACTTTTTCTCGCATCAATCCTTTCTCTCTGCCTCTCGGCGGAGACATATACGATTGTGTTCAAGAGCGGCAACTCAGCCGGTGACTCCAACAGTAAGATAACCGATCTGGCTAAAATAGTAAGCGAAGCAACAGATAATTGCGCTACCGGCGTTACTGCGTCAAACATCTACAATGCAGGAAATGGCAAAGGAGTTAAAGGAGGCACCGGAAGCGCAAAGGGTGAATTGACCATAACTCTGAACACAGCCTATCAAGTGAGCCGGATGACCGTTTATGCTGCTGCGTACAGCAATAAAAACGACACTGCCGCCACAAAAGGAATTACCGTTTGCGGACAAGATATCATTTGGACCGCAGGACATAGAACGGAGATTTGGCCGTATGTATTGGATATCAATGCCGCTATCAGCGAAATCAGTATTGCCGCCAAAGTAGCTGCAAGCAACCGGTGGTATGTGCAGCGAATAGAGTTCGAAGCACCGGACCCGTTGCCTAATACCGCTGCTTTCGAACATCCTTATACCGTCGATTTCGGGAGTGCACCGGTAGAAGATAGTATTCCTGCAGAGGATGTGGCGCAAATAAATGTCAAAACGAAGCATGTCACGGGACCCGTTCATCTGTCATTACAGAAAGCCGCTGTCTTTTCGCTTGGACGGGACACGTTGCCGGCTGAAGGAGGAGAGGTGGATATTGCCTATAACTTGAGTTACACCGGCACAGCAGACGATGTGTTGTCTATTCAAGGAAAAGGACCGGACGGTGTTGAAATAACACATACCATTCCGCTGAAAATCTCCGGCTACAAATACACGCCTCCTACTTTTCATGTTGACTCTTCGTGCATGGCAATAGGTCCTATGCCCGGCTACTACTACGCTCCGGCGCAAGGCACACAGGATTCGGTGCTGAAATCCAGATTAGGCGAAATCATTAATTGCGGTATCCGTTACAAATACGGCAGCGGAAGCCGTAAGACATGGGACGGATTCTATTATACCGACCGGGACACCAACACCAACCAGGTGCTGGATATGTACTCCGACAACATTCGCTATTTTAATCCGAACACTCCTACTGCCAGCGTAGCGGAGTTTGATATCGAGCACATGCTGCCCAAAAGTTGGTGGGGCGGAGATGTCAATCCCGCATATTGCGATTTATTCCATTTGGTTCCGGGAGACTACTCTGCCAACCGTAGCAAATCCAACCATGCACCGGGAATTCCAAGCGATACCACGTTTTGGAACGGCTCTTTTGCCACAGGAAGCGGTGAAGCTTACGGGCTGCAAAAAGTATTCTGCCCGGCAGACGAATATAAAGGAGACTTTGCACGGGCGTATTTCTATATAGCCACCTGTTATGGAGATTCGCTCAAATGGGTAGAGAATGGCGAACCGGGGATGGCGATGACGAACGACAGTTGGCAGGAGTTCCGGCCGTGGTTGCGGGACCTGCTGTTGCAGTGGCATCGGATGGACCCGGTAAGCGAGAAGGAGAAAACGAGGGCTGTCGAAGTGAACAAGATCCAAGGAAACCGCAACCCGTTTATTGACTACCCGGATCTGGCGGAATTCATATGGGGCGACAAACAAGGTATTGCCGTTGACTTCAGCACGTTGGTACAGAGCTATGGAGACCCGTACGGGAACACTCCTTCCTCTTTCGTTACAACCGGCTCGGAGAGCTCTGCATACAAGATACTGCGGGAAGGACGAGTTGTTCTTATACGGAATTCGTCGATTTATACCATTTTAGGGCAACCAATACGATAAGTGTGTCAATTTTTCTACATTTTCCGCGGAAATGTGCACGCGCGCGTAAAAGAAATTGTGTAACTTTGCAGCGTTTTTGATTGAACACATTTAACACACAAATCAATATGAGAAAACAACTATTCAATGCCCTACTCTGCTGCCTGCTGATGGTGCCATTCATCGGTGCGAAAGCGCAGAGTACCGTACAGGACGGACAGTCAACGGAAGGTAAAGATTTCTGGGTTACCTTTTTGCAGGCGGATCAGGATCCGAACAACGAATTGAGTCTGTCGCTGTCTATTTCTTCCCGTGAGGACTGCGAAGTGACGATCGTCAACCCTTACACCGGTTACAAGAAAACAGTTTCTGTTACTGCGGGAGTAAGAAGCCTTGTACCTATCTACTCCGGTAATGTGTTGGCCAATAACGCCCGCTCGGCGATGGCTGCAAGCGGAAATGTCTGCTATGCCGTCAACTCGGAGAAAGTGGACACCTGTGCATTGCATGTCACTTCTACGGCAAACATATCCCTTTTTGCTACGAATTACAAAAAGGCTACATTTGATGCTACTAACGTGCTCCCGACAGCCTCCCTTTTGGACGAATACATCATTCAAACATACACACCGTCTGACCATGACGGTCCAAGTGCGACACAAGGCTCGCACTTTGCGGTCATAGCTGCTGAAGACAACACCATCGTGGACTATATTCCTACTGAACCGACAGAGGCAATTAACACAGCCAAGAGTGCTTATGATTTCTCGGGCGGCGTAGGAATGGATCCGGAACAACTGGCTTTGGCTGCATGGAAAGCAGGCGACACACTCCATTCGCCGGTATTGATGAAAGGTCAGGTTTATTACGTTTGGACAGGCAAGAAAGATAAAGACGCGGGCGACCTCTCCGGAACCTATGTCAAAGCTCGCGGAGGAAAGAAAATTGCAGTTTTCCAGGGATGCCCGCACACCAATATCCCATACCAAGAAGAGCAGCGTGACCATATTTTCTCACAAGCCATGCCTACTCGTTACTGGGGCAACACATTCGCTTTGACTGCATCATCCAACCGCCCTTGTGACATCATCCGCGTATTGGCGCTCAACGATGAAACAACAGTCTATATCAATGGAGACTCGGTATATACATTCAACTTTGCCACAAACAAGAAACACTATTGGGAATTCCAGATCGGCGAAAATGGCACATATGGTAAGAACGGTAGTTGCATGGTGACTACCTCATGTCCTTGTGCTGTACACCTGTTCATGGTTTCGCAACGCTACCATGGCGACAAGAACAGTAACGGTGACCCAGCTATGCTGTGGATCAACCCTATTGAGCAACAGATTGACCAAGTCACTTTCGCTACATACGCCAGTTCAAACGGTACTACTTACCACTACACGAATGTCGTAACCGACAATCCTGAACTGATGACACTGGATGGCAACTCTATTGCCTCTGCCTTCAAGCCGGTAGATGGCTCTAATACATTCCATTACGCACAAGTGTCTTTGGGTAACGAGGCGGCTTCACATACACTCAAAAGCAATGGGAGTAATTTTATCGCTCACGTGTACGGTTTCACCAAGAACGAATCGTACGGATATTCTGCCGGTGGAGCTACCAAACCGCTGACCCAGTTCATTACGATCAACGGTCAGATTTTCTCGCCGGATACAGAGAATACCCTTTGCGGCGAGGACACAATCAAATTCGCATGCCACCCCGACTACGAATACAATAAGATCGAGTGGTTCTTCGGCGATGGAACAAACGATAAGACCAACAAAGATTCAGTGCCGCACTATTACAAGGAATCGGGCGTTTACAACGCATACGTGCTCATTTATCGCGAGAGCAGCAATGTGTGTGTAGGTCAGAACGCTGTGGATAGTATTCCTATCAAAGTGACTATAGGCCGGTACCAGTTCTCGATTGATCATATCGAGATCCCCTGCCCGGAAGACGGAAAAGCCTATGTAGGTAAAGTTTTTTATACCAATGAAGGTAAAGTTAATCTCCATGGTGATAATGTAACGATTGAGTTTGACGATGTCGCCAGACTGGATGGTTTTAAAAATTCAGAACTGGTCGTTAATGACGACTATTTCGGAATAACTATTCCTGCTACGGCAAAACCGGATACCAGATATGGTATCCACCTCGTAATCGAATCCGATTGCGGAGGTGCTGATACAACGATGAACTTCATGATCAACTTTGATAAGGACGTTATCTCGCAGCGATATGACAACGTTCTGGGCTTACTAACCGCTCCGTTTGACGGCAAGGAGCTGAGCGACTTCCAATGGTATCGCACTTCGGATAGTACGGCGATTGAGGGACAAATCTCATCCAACCTCAACTTCTACGATCTGCCTTACGGTGGCGATACAACAGACACATATTATGTTTGCTTCACGATCAACAAAGGCAAAGAGGACGAAGTGAAGACTTGTGCCTGCGCAAAAGCATTCAGCGACAATACGGACAAGCATAATTTCGGTCCTGACTCTACTGGACTGACCATTACCGCCAATTATGCAATACAGAGCGGAGGCAAAGTGTTTGTCAATGCTGACTGGAAAGGCGAAAAGGATATCGAATGTTACGCTCAATGGATTGATGCCAGCGGACATGTATATCAGAATATGAGATTCGATGTACCGGACGGAGGATGTACCATTGATGTACCGGCAGAGAGCGGTCTCTACCTGCTCTATGTACAAACCGGAAAAGGTAGCCGCAGTTTCAAATTTATCATTCAATAAATCTAACGGATAGGAGAACACTGATATGACAAACATGTTTCGAAATATACTGATTGCAAGTGTTATTCTTAGTTTGACAACTGCTCCTGTTGCGGCGTTTGCAATGCCGGAACCGGTTCCTGCTACTCAGACCGACAAAGCCAAAGCGGCTGCGCAGAAAAAGAAAGCGGCAGAAAAACGCAAGAAAGAGCAAGAGAAAATCAAGGCGCAGCGCGAGAAACAAAAAGCCGCGGAAGCTAAGAAACGCGAGGCGGAAAAGCGTAAAGCTGCTGCCGCTAAAGCTAACGAGGAGAAAAAAGAGCAGCAGGCGAAAGCCAATGCGAAAGTACAGGCACAACGCGAGAAAGAAGCTGCTGAACGCGCTAAAGTAGCAGCGGAACGCGAAGAAGCAAGGGCTAAGAAAGAAGCAGATACTAAAGCAAAAGAGGAAAAAGCCATTCGTGACTACGAGAAGTATCAGGAGAATCTGGAGAATCCCAAGACTGAAGCTGTTTCCTATTTCAATCTGGGTCTGCGCCTCGGGTATGCTGCTATGATGGATAAACTCAACGGCACATATATGGGAGCCGGAACGCTGAACCAGAGCAATGCTCTGCAGCAACTCAAAGGCGGTCCAGGTGTAGGATTGGATATTACTTATAATCTTGAGTATGGTCATTTCCTGTTTGAGACCGGTTTGGACTTCCGTTTCCTCAATTCTACTTCGGCTTACGGATTCCAGGCAATACGAAACGACTTGACCTATCCGGGAACAACTTATTCCTATTGGTTTGATAACGTACGCGAGATGCGTAACATGCTGGAGTTCGGTATTCCTGTGATGTTCGGTGCGCAGTTCAACCGGTTCTACTTCCTGGTAGGAGCCAAGGTTCATTACGGTTTACCGATGGGATATAGCCAGAAAGGTCTGTATGACATCGTCGTTAATGATCCTTCCCTGCTGGAGCCGTACGGAATGGGTATCCATGAACTGAACGGTCAGACCAACCAGCCTATCCAATTCAAGCAACCGGATCTCAGTGTTGCAGCGGAGATCGGTATTGACTTGGATGAATGGTTACAAGCTCAGCCGGATAAGAAAAAAGCGAAAGTAAAACCCGGACAGCGACTGCCATTCGGACGCGAACATATCCATTACCGCGTGGGACTTTTCGCTGAATACGGTGTGCTCAATACAAACAACACCCCTGCTGCCAATCCTGTTGAGTTTGCAGCGGATCAGGTTGCTGTACAGAAAACAAACACACTGCTCGCGATGAACGGTGACACCAAATTGAACAACCTTTTCGTGGGTGCTAAATTTGCCATCCAGTTTGAGGTGCCGGGCAAGAAAGCACGGCCTGTTCCGCCTCCCTCTTCATATGCTATCTATAGCGTAGTGAACGCTGTGACTAACGAACCTATCGACAAAGCATTTGTGGAAACACGGGGCACCGAGAGCGGAAAGATCGCTATGCGTGAGAAACAGATTAGCGCTAAGGGCTTCCGCCAGAAACACGCTGTGGGTTCGTTCACCGCTACTGCGAAAGCTAACGGTTATTACGATGCTACGCAGGTATTTGAGATTGAGAAAGTGGGTAGCACCGAATATGTCACTATCGCTATGAGACCGTGCCCGGTTCTGCGTGTACGTGTCACCAACAAAGAAACTGGCATGCCTGTGCCTGCTACGGTACAGATCCGCAAGAGCGGCGTAGAAGAACCGGCTTATAGTCTCGCTACCGATTCTGCAAGCGGCACAACGCGACAGATGCTGGAAGAGGGACCGAAATACAGCCTCCATATAGCACAAATGGGTTACGATACCCTGGATATGGCGATTGCTAACATCGGCGACTCGCTCAATATCCAACTGACCCCGATCAAGAAAGGCGAGGTATTCATCGTCAAGAACCTCCATTTCGCTACCAACAAGACACGTATCCTTTCTCGTTCGGAGCAGGCATTGAATGACCTTTATATGTATCTCGCGCGCAACCCGCAGGTACGTATTAAGATTATCGGTCATACCGATAACGTAGGTAAAGATGCTGCTAACCAGAAGTTGTCTGACGGACGTGCCAATGCAGTAATGAACGAACTGATCGAACGCGGTATCAGTGCGGATCGTCTGCAAGCTGAAGGTCGCGGTGAGACACAACCGATTGACACCAACGACACCGAAGAAGGTCGTCAGAACAACCGTCGTGTGGAGATCGAGATACTATAACACATAGCCAAATCAGACTAGCGAGACACTAACGAGAGACTACCGGACAGGGAGGATCTCGAGAGGATCTCGAGAGGATATAAACACTACATATATGAAAAAACAACTTAAATCATTATTGCTCGTATCGCTCTTGGCCGTTTACTGTATGCCTGCGCTGGCGCAGTCAACCCAAGGCAAGGAGTTCTGGGTGAGTTCAACGCTTGTATGTTCGCCTAACAAAGCCACGCCTGCTCCGTACATCGCTATCTCTGCCGAGAAAGCCTGTACGGTCAAGATACAAGGCGGTGTGGGCGATGCCATCAACATCACCCAGCAGGTCGCTGCCGGTTCGTGGAATGAGTTCGGAAACGGCAATACCAGCCAACTCAACCCGAATGCGGGCATGATCAAGGTTCCGATGGATGCTTCCAAATGGTACCCTACCTCAATGAGTGACGCTAGCCAAGTGAGAACATTAGCGGGTCAGAAAAACATGTACGGTTTGCACATCACCGCTACCGAAGATGTTTCGGTATATGTTATTCTGAGTTCCACCAACTCCATGGACGCAAGTAATATCTTACCGGTTACTGCGCTCGGATCCGAGTATTATACCCAGGACTACTGGCCTATTGTAAAAAGCGATTTTGACAACACGGTGTCTATGGTTACAATTCTGGGTACCGAAGACGGCACACAGGTCGAGATTGTGCCTAATGGCAACACTTACGACGGACATCTAAGCGGCACGCCTTATACGGTCGATCTGAATAAAGGACAGACTTATTACCTAATGAGTGAAGCCGACAAGCAGATAACCGGAACCCATATCAAAGCTAAGAATGGCAGAAAAATTGCCGTTTATTGCGGTGTGCCTCTCACCAACCTGCCTACCGACATCGCAGCACGCGACTGTCTGTTTGAACAGTCCATGCCTGTGGAATATTGGGGTACCCAGTTTATCGTTACCCGTTCCGCGGAGAAGAACGGAAACCTCATCGGTATCACCGCGACACAGCGTGGAACGGAAATTAAAGTGGACGGTTACTCACAGGCCTACATCAATGAGGGCGACACCTATTATATCATGCTGCAGAGCAGCAACGATCCAAATGGCAACAAGCCTGGAACAAGCCCCATTGATCTGGTTGTCACGGCTGATGCAGCCTATATTGAGACTTCATGCCCCTGTGCCGTGTATAACTACGATACGGGTAACTCCTACAAAGGTAAGAATGGGGACGAGATCGTCAATAGCCAGGGAGACCCGTCCTCTATATGGGTGTCTCCTATTCAACAAAAGATTGGTAAAATAACTTTCGGTACGTGCTATACCACCAAGACCAAAGACCATTTCCTGAATGTTGTTACGGAGACGGCTTCGTGCCAGAATACGAAACTGACGGCTCTCTATGGTGCTACGCAGCTCGACAAAACGAATCTCTTGACGTGGATACCTGTGCCGGGCAACCCGACCTATTCGTATGCACGCGCCAAGATAGGCGATAACTCCACTTCGCAATTCAGTGTCTTCCGATTAGAGAACAGTAAGGGCTTCATCGCTACGGTCTATGGTAACGGTGATGATGAAAGTTACGCCTATTCTGCCGGATCGGCAACTGTGGAGCAAGGTGTGAACGTGGAAGGCGAGACCTTCACGAACGGCTATCGCAGCGAGAGCAAGTTCTGTTTCGGCGATTCGCTCTCTTTTGATGCCACGATAGGAACGGACGACATCAGCCGTGTGGACTGGACATTCGGAGACGGCACCACCGAGTATTACAGCACGCCGCAAACAAAGCATAAATACACCACGCCGGGTTGGTATGACGTCACAGCGGAGCTGTACGGGCGTCAGGTTTGTACGAATGTTAATAATGTATGGCTCGGACGTGTTCAGTTCTCCTTCCGCGTAGTGCGGGCGGATACGATTCCGGTGGCACCGAGAGATAGCTGCTTGACTATCAAACAGCAAGCGCAGATTGTGGCTGAGAAAGGACAGCAACATCTGGACAGCCTCGTAACATATGGAGAAACGACTATCATTAATCCGGATGCTCCGTGCTATGAGGATAAGTTGTTCAGTTTCGTCAAATATGGTCTGGAAACAGAGCGGATCTTTGATTCGATTGTACGTGACGGAGCAGAAATAGACGGTCGTTGGTATGAATCCGATGCAACGGTCAGTTGGACTGTTGAGAAGCCGCACAAATGCCCGCAGCATTTCACCTGCAACCTGACAGTTATCACTTGCCTGAAGATTGATGTACCTAATAATCCGGCTGCGCAGTTCATTTGCCCTGGTGAGAACCTGGAAATCCCATACACAAAGGCGAAAGGACATATCAGCAATGCTACGTTCTCCGTTCCGGGATTGCTGGACAAAGCGGACGTCTCATATGATGACAATGCTAAAAACGGCACCTTCACTCTGCCTACCTCGTCTATCGAGAAAGCCGGCATATACAAAGGCACACTCTATATTGAGGATCATGATTGCGACTCTGTCATTACCGTACCTATTGACTTCACTGTGAAATATCCAAGCGATATCTTCAAGTTCAAGTTTAACAACGTACTTGCGGTTTATCAAAATACTGGATATGAATTCACAGCCTACCAATGGGTTGTCAATGACAAACCGGTTCTGGATGCAAACTCATCGATTTATTATCTGGGACAGGGAAATACATTCAATGAAGGCGATGTGGTTTATGTGCTGCTGACGGATAAAGATGGCTTAGTCTTGCCATCCTGTCCTCAGACTCTGACTGATATTCAGGACTATAATCCGGAACCGGAAGAACCGGCACAAGCACACAAGAAGATCGTTGACCGTCGTTTTGTTATCCAAAGAGGAGAAGATATTTACGATATCTATGGACAGAAAGTAAAATAGCACCTCCCTGTGAAAACATTATTCAAACAAAACACCGTCTTTATATCGCTAAGCCTGATACTTCTCGTAGTATTGGGCTTAGCCCTTCTTTATATCCCGCAGGGCGAATTGCATCTGCTGCTATGCAATCACCACACGCACGCGCGCGATATATTCTATAGGTACTACACGCGAATAGCAGAGTGGTTTCCATATGCTGTATGTATAGGACTTTTGCTCTTTAGCCGGATTGGGAACGGTGTTTTTGCTTCTGCGGCAATGCTTCTCTCCTCTCTTACCACGCAACTGCTAAAACATATCTTCAATGCTCCGCGCCCCGTTACATGGTTTGCTACCAACATGCCGGATGTACAATTGCCGCTTGTGGAAGGCGTAAAAATGAATTATTGGTATTCCTTCCCTTCGGGACATACCACGAGTTTTTTTGCATTGGCATTGGTAGTAAGTATAGTTGCGTCACAAAAATGGCCCAAAATGGCATCATACATCCAGATCCTGCTCTTTGTATTAGCTATGTTAGGCGGTTATAGCCGGATTTATCTGAGTCAGCATTTCGCCGGAGATGTGTTTGCCGGTATCCTTGTTGGCTTACTAATAACGGCGGTCTGTTATGCTATCTTTTACCGTTTTGAGGAGAAAAAATGGTACAATTACCGTCTTTTTCAAAAAAAATGAGGGGTAAAGTGCATTTTTTTTCAAAAAAATTTGGTCATATCAAAAAAAAGCAGTACCTTTGCACCCGCTTTTGAAAAGCAAGGGCGTTTAGCTCAGCTGGTTTAGAGCATCTGCCTTACAAGCAGAGGGTCTGCGGTTCGAATCCGTAAACGCCCACAAGATTAAAGCACACGAAATCAATAAGTTACGAAAATGTGACTTATTGATTTTTTCTTTTGTCACAGTTAGTTGCACTCTTATTGCACTCCTCCGTAAACGGCTTATTTACAAACAACTACCTTTTTACTACTCTTTTACTACATTTTTGTAGATTTCAAAAAGAGTGCAAAAAAAGTGCAACTAATTTTAACACTATGGCAAAAGTATCAATCATTCTCGACAAGAGAAACGCCGACAAACAAGGTCGGTTTCCAATCAAGCTGCGCATTAGCGCACAGAGTTCTAACACCTCCGTCTCCACGAATGTCTATATACGCGCGTGTGATTATTTAGGGGAACGCGAGCACGCGGTTGCGCGTGCGTGCGCGAATGCTAAGCAGATCAACAAGGACATCAGTGAACTGTACTATCAGTATTTGAGTGCTATCATGGAACTGGAGCGCAGCGGCAGGCTAACAACTATGTCTGCTTCTGACATACGCGATTACGTGGATAAGCAAAAGGAGTTCACCAGCGAAAGGACATTCACCTCCTGTGTGAATGAATACAAAGAATCTTGCCGGGCAGATAAGACCAAGCAGACATACGACTACACTCTTCAGATGATGGAGCGATTCAAGGGAAAGCAAAAGTTCTTTTTTGAAGAGATTGATTTTATGTTTCTAACGGAGTTTGAGCGTTGGATGGAAAACAACGGCATCGGCATGTCAAGCCGCAGCATCGTATTCCGAAATATGCGTACTATTTTTAACTGGGCTATCAACAACGACTGGATCAATATGCAGACCTACCCTTTCCGCAAGTTCAAAATCAAACAGGGGAAAAAAGCAAAGGAGTATCTACCAGTGGAAAAGATGCGCGAGTTACTATCACTCAACCTTACCGGTTATAACGAAAAAGGGCTGGCATTGGCGCGTGATTTCTTTGTGCTTTCGTTCCTGTTCTGCGGAATAAACCCGATAGACCTCTATAATCTGCCTGCGCAAAAAGACAAAATCACGTTCATCCGACAGAAGATGGCACACCGCGAGCCGGAACCGATACAAATTGGCATCCAGCCGGAGACGCTGTATCTGATCAGCGAGTACATGGGGAGCAACTACCTGCTTAACTTTGCCGAGAAATACATATCTTTCGACAATTTCTACCACTTCCTGAAACACCGTATCAAGAAACTTGGAAATATGATCAAGTGTCCGGGGCTGACGCTGTATTGGGCGCGGTACTCATGGGCAACCTACGCAAGCAAAATTGATGTACCGGATAGCACCATCAGTAAGGCACTTGGGCACGCAGACGCCACTCTTGCAGAAAGAAGATATGAAGTGTATGATTGGTCTAAGGTTGACAAAGCTAACCGGCGCGTGATAGATTACGTGCTCTACGGAAAGATGGAATAAAAAAGTACCGTCGAATCACTTCGACGGTACTCCAACATCATTGTTCCCGTAGGGGAACTGGCGTTTTAGTTTAATTTCCGAGTGCAAAGGTACTACATTTTTTCGGAATATACAAATAAATAGGAAAATCTTTGTAAAATTTTCTTATTTTTCTGCATTTTACTCATGTTCGCTGCATTTGGGACAGTCACATACGATGCGGAGGAGGCTACCGGCAAGGGCGCAAGCCACATCACCTGTGATATAAGCTATCTCTTCTCCGTGGTGCGGAATAGCGCAGGCCTCAGCAAGATCATCACCGAGGTGCCGGAGTTCGTGACTGAAGGTATTGACCGTTTCCGACTCCGATGTACTCCGTCCTATTACCATCACCGTTGTCCGAGTGTCCAGATTGGAATAGGTCATACCCGTATTATCGCGGAATGCTTTTTGCAGATGCCGCTCGGCACGCATGTACTCCGACGCTCGGATGCCTATCTCGTCCAGTTTAGCCAGTATCTCCGGCGCATCGTCCTTGGACGCGGCCATATAGACATAGACATGCCAGTCGTATCGCTCTATAATAATCTCGTCGCGGATCATAGCATATCTTCCCAATAGACGGTACAATCGTCCTTCATGCAGGTGTCAGCGTAGAATCTGACGAACGGCATACCTTCGTAACCGTCCGGGTCGTTGATGTAGTCGGACACATAGCGTACCAGGTGCAGTTCATCGGCGATAGACGAGCCGTAGAAGTCCGCCTTTGCCATATTAGCTACGTATAGCGCATCATAGATATGCTCTGTTTTCAGTTCAATACCGGCGTTCTTGAACATCAACTCCAATCCATCTTTGGTGATTGGCTTGATTTTACTACCGGTTTTGTCGCGCATCATACCGACTGCCCAGTCTAACATACGCTGGTTGAAATGCCAACCGTAGTTGCTCAGATACTGCCTCATATCACGGGGCATATCTTCATATATTGTTTTACTCATAATAGTCAAAATTAAGGGCAGGGGTGGCCTTTGCAGTATTTGCACCTACCACTCCTACCCGGTTACAGATTTTAGTAACCTCCGTGGCGACGGCGCATCTCTGCTTCCTCTAAACCGCGACGATAGCCCTCGCGATAAGAGTCATTGCCACGCTCGGCATAATCGCCACCTCCATACTCGGCTTCCATTTCTTCTATGCTTTCGCATACTTCGGTAGCCAGACGTTTGAGGCTTTTTGCCTTCTCTTTGAACTCACGCAGATCCTCGCTGCCTGAGCCGCCTTTCTTGCGGATAATGAAAAGTCCCATAACGGTGTCCTCCTACTTTTTATTCAGTGCCTCAGAGAGCATGCCTTTTATCTCCCCAATAGACTTTTCCAAACCGTCAACACGGCTACTAAGACCTTCCATCGCTTTCGCGTTTTCAGCTGCGCGGCGGACTTGGGGATTCAACTCCGCTATCAATTCGTCACATCGCCCTACAATCTCCCTGTGTTTCTCGATGGACGCAAGGGCCTCAGCACTAATATTGCGCATGGACTCTATCTCGCGCAGGATTTCGTCTTTACTATCCGACACCACAATCTTCTTGTCATCGTAGTGGAAGATAACGGCATCAGTCGGGAGTTGCTTGAACTCATACGGATGTTCGCCAATCTTCACTTTGACATCCACGGTTGTCTTCTGCTGGAGAGGAAAACCGGGTTGAAATGTAGTTATCGGATTCGAGATAGCGGGGACGCTTACCTCGGTTACTTCGCCTGTCTCAACGGACAAGGTTGGGTCTTTTCTGAGCACATAAATAGGCGTGCCCTTTCTGAGTGTACTGAACATGTTGTTTTACTTTTTTTGATTAACCTTGAGTTGTTGCTGTCGCCGCAGCGGCAGTACCGAGTAATTGCAGGGTACTGCTCTCGCGGTCGTAGTAGAACTCGTAAACACCTGCACCTGGAATATCCGCAATCGTCAGCGGGTCGCCACCTGCTTTTGTTGCTGCCTGAGTACCACCATTAGCGGTGAATACGATAGGAAGCGTAGCGGTTGCTCCATCAGGAAACGCTTGCGAAATCTTGATAAGCATGGTGCCGCGAGGACCACTTACGCGGTACGACGGGAGGGTGAATGTCGCGGCTGTTGCACTGACGGTTAAACCCGTTGTTGGTAACAACAGAGACCCGCGACGATTCACAAGGAGAAACGGTAAGAAATTAAAGAAGTTCCACATAGTGCCCTCCTTTCTTTCTTATCCGAAGAATCCATTACCTCCATAGCCGTAGCCATAACCGTAGCCGCCAAGCCCGGCAAACGCTAATGCAGCCGTCGGAACGCCTGTCACTTGCGAATAAGGGATGGTTACGGTCTGAGGCATACAGCCCTTGATAGCCGTTACTTCTTTGCTCAACTCGCCAAGAGAAGCGGCAATAGGAGCAACCGTCTGACCAACGTAGGCTTGGATAGCCGCCGTCTGGTTAGCGTTGTCGATGGTGCCACGCAGGATCGTGTTCTGTTGTGCCAGAGCATCAATCTTGCTTTGCATCTCGCGCTTCTCCAAATCACAGAACTTGTCGTTAATGACCTGAGTCTGATCCGCAATCTTGGCGTTGATAGCGTCTGTCTGCTGGAGAGTAGCCAGACGGTTTTCAAAACCTTGAGTAGTGATTGCGTTCTTAGTCTCGCAGCAGCAAGAAGCGAGTCTGGAAGCAATGTCTGCATTGCCGGACTGAATAGCGTTGATAACCTGCAAGCCGGACATACCAACTTGGTTGCCCACTTGCTGAATACCGAGACCAAGCGCATTGAGACTCTGCTGTACGGCGTTGATGGAAACATTGAGGTTTCCTGCCAACTCAGAGATAGCGCTACGGTTGCCGGCAACAGCCTGCATAATCAGGTCCTGGTTATTGGTAGCCATAGCAGTCAGAGCTGCATTGTTGCCACCAAAACCACCACCGAAGCCATTGTTGCCGAAGATGCCCCATACGACCAACAGCGCAATCAGGTCGCTCCAGCCGTTACCGCCAAAACCACCACGATTACCCACAAGCCAAGGGAGCATGCTATTTACACTTGCCGAACCTGCGTCCGGAGTGTAAATGGTTGTACTTTCTGCCATAGTTGTAATAATGATTTGATTGTTTTACATAGTGTCTTTGTGCGCACTTTCAAAAGACGGTGCAAAGGTACTGCTTTTCGCGGAGGTGGTGAATTAGTTATGCAGCAGATGCGGCTTCAATGCGGACGCGATGCGACCATCCATCTGACGGAAGAGATAAGAAGACTTGCTGAAACTGTTATAGTCTGCCAAATATCGGCTGACACTATGCGTCCCGCTTCGCTGCATGAAACGAGCAATAGAAATAGACGGAACACCCAGCAATGCGCAGTAGTGTACAAACAGACTGCGTGCTGCTACAAGATCATCGGTTTTTGTTTTAGATAGGATTTGGTCCGTGGTTAATTCGGTAATTTGTGCCACAATGGCAAGAATTTGTGCAAAAAGTTCACTTTTCATACGCTAAAATTTGTGTATTTCAAAAATTTGTTGTACCTTTGCACTCGCAGACAATAAAATAAGCGAGTCACATTCGTACAACAGGGTATAACTATATACTCTCTGTCGTGGTGAATGTGACTCACCTTTGTCTATCGCCGCCTTGTCTGCAAACTTACCGGCGATAGGAGGCAGAGAGTTTTTTCCTCTCTGCCGGTTATTATTATAGGCTTGGTTGTTGACTTGGTCGTTGCATAGCCGCAGCACGGTCCTGTGCCTGTTGGATAAGAGCCTGCTGTTGGTCTTGTGGCGTAGAGGGTTGCTGCATAACCGCAACACCTTGCATGGCTGCCTGTTGCTGCGTCACTGCCTCAGCCTGCTCTTCTTCCTCTGCTTTAATGAGTTCAAGCATGTGGTCTGCAAAGTAGGAAGAACTACATGACAGATAGGTCTTCAGGCTAATCAGTTTGTTTAGCAATAAGAACTGAAGCGTTTGCTCATTCTGTGCCCGGAAGATACCTTGTGTTTCGCTTTCTACCAACGAAAGATCAAAACGACAGTTACGTACTTTATCAGCATCGAACCATTTGCTCTCCTCACGATAGTTCTTGCCTGCAATATTGATATGCCGCACGCCCTCGTAATACTGCTGGATCACCATCATAATCTTATAGTCACGTTTGGCTATCAGACCGTTGTACCAATCTACAATATCCGCGATGTTATTGTTGCTATTCTCGGACATCTGCGCATAGAGCGACGATGGTGTGCCGCTTTTCGGAGCCTCGCCACGTATTGAACCGTTATTGCCTGACAGTTTGTCTATTAGCGCCAGACAGTCTTGCGGCGTTCGCTCGTCCACCATATTATTTGAATTATTAACAAACGGCTTGAATATCTCCTCTCCTTCTTCCCATTCGAGTTCTGCGATAGCTGCCGGGTCTGTATAGATAGCAGCAAACTCCTCTTTGGTTACGTTGCTCCGCTGTAAAATTTTTCTGTTAACGGCTCCTGAACCTTTGGCTTGGTTCATGCGGATATAGCGGTTGCTGGTTAATGTGGAATTGTAGATGCGTTGGATGTTAATCAGTCGTTCTACTAGCGAATGGATCTTGCCGTGACGCAGTGGATAAGCACCAATAACAAACGGATGTGAACCGTGGGTATAGGGTGTTATCTCCTCTTTCAGCACATAACCGCCCGGTGTCAGATAGCGTACTACCCATTTCTTCTGACATCGATAGCCTACAAACTCAATCAGCGACGCATCTTCCGGATTACCACCTGCCTCTACCATCTCCTTGATGCGGCGGTTGTTCTCGGCTATAATGTCCGGGTCGTTCTTGTCGTCCGTCAGTATCTCCTCGCCTTTCTTGATATCATGGAAGAGAAATCCATCCTCCTCTCCCTCTATCATCTCCAGCGTCCATATCTCGATTACACGGCAATGCTCTGGCTCCAGAGGATGGAAGAAATCAATGAAATACTTGCTCTTGTCTTTGTTAAACTGCTGATGAGCTATATAGGCGTTCTTGCTGTCACGATAGAGATCGGCTATTATCTCGCGCTCTGCCTTGCTGTTAGCGAACTGCGTCTGCACATCAATCAGCGGCATGTCGTGCAGATAACCGATACAGGTGATGTTCTCGAAATACAAGCCGGAGGTGTTGCTGTCCCACGCCATGCGGTTTAACTCGCACTGCGTTACTCTCACATCGCTTGTGTTCCGCTCGTCATCCCTATCATAACCCACACGGAAAGCAGCTACGCCGGAACTCAGGAACTCCTCATAAGCACGGGCATTGATCTTCTGCAGTTTCTGCGCCTCATAGACATACTCCATCGCTATCGTCATCATCTCGCCCAACTTCTGCTCGTCGCGGTCGCGGGAGATAACCAGCGGTTCCATGTGATTGCGGACATACAGGCCGACAATGTTAGTCACAGGTTCTGCGATGATATTCACAGCCATCGGCACCATGCCCTGACTGCGGATATAATCCTCTTCTGTCATATCGCCGCATCCGTTAGGGTTGGGGATGCGGTCCGAGAATTGGTCGCCGGACAGATAGCGGTCACACCGCTCCCAGTTGTCACGAAGCGTTTGCAAACTGTCGTAGTAACGATGAAAACGGTCTAATAATTCCGTCATCTTCCGCAACTTGATGTCAGCCGCAGCACCGGCAGGCCTGCTACCGTCCGCGTTGGGTAGCAGATTGCGCCGCGTGAATTTCCTGTAGTTGTTTTTGGTTATCTTGCTCATAGTTGCCCTTCTTTATACTTTGAATAGTACTACTTTGCTTTTGGAGCCATCGTTGTAAATATCGACATGCACCCAGTTCACGCAATCCTCCAGGCGGATCGGGTGCGGCAACTGACTCGCTTTCGCCTGAATCATATGCCGTACCTCCTCTGCACTCATGCCTTTTGCGTCAAAGTCCACGCCTTTTCCTGTCGAATGGGCAGACATAGACAACTTGTTCTTGTCTGTCTTTCCTCGGATGATAGAAGACAAGTTTGTCCGCAATCCTCTTTCGTCAAACTTACCGCCTGTCATCCATGTGTTGATGGTCATCGGCACTTTCAGGATCTTGTCACGCAGCACAAACAGCGTCTCCAATAACGCCGTGTCAAAGAAGTTCCAGGCGAAATCGCCGTACTTCTTGTAGGTCGGTTCGTCCACCAACTCCCGCAGTGAGAAATACCGCTGCACCTCTTTTATCAATTCTTGTCTGGTCATAATTGATCACTCCTTCTTTTTATTGTTATCAAATATCTCTGCATGAGTTTCGTATCCGCGCTCGTCAAATCGGTGCGGCGGATTACGCTTGTCGCAGTTCGGCCGTGTGCAATAATACCAACACAACTGCTCGATTCGCAAGTCTTTCTTGGAGTTCGCGTCTCTCAATTGGTCGCGCTCGGCATAGAGTTCTCGCTTCTCCGCGCTCTTCTGCTCACACTTGGCGTGTTCCTGCTCGTATAGTCCGCGCCACGCAGCTGCCTGTGTCAGTTCGTTATCAATAGCAGCTTTCTCCACTTCTTTCTGCTTGAGGGCTCTATTCTCGCGCCAAAAGAAGATACCAACGCCACCACCGATCAGTCCGACGATGGTAGTAATAATCTGCAATGCAATCTCGATCTGGCTCATCAGTTGCCTCCTTCCTCAAACTGCTTGCGATACATCCAGCGAACCCAGAACGGACAATGGTCGAGGAGAAAGTCAATACGGTCTTTCATGTCTCTTGAAGTAATGTAAAGCTTATCAAAAAGTGATCTCTGCTCTGCATACTTAGCCTTCCACTCGTCACGCTCTTTCTCGACACGGCAGTAATTGTCTTGCGCAGTCTGCACAAGAATTTCTTTCTCTTTTTGCAACTCGGCATTCTTAGCCTCCAACGCAGCGTACTTCTCTTTCAGCAGCTCGTAGCCGCTCTTGTGTTTTCTCTCTGACATAGTTATTAAAATTTTTATTGTTTTTCTTTAATAGTGGTAAGCGTTATTAAAGTTTTATCCCATAGAATTTAAGTACTACCCTTGCCACGTTCCAGACGAAGACAAGGCAAATGATGACGATGAACGCCACGCCGCAGTAATAGACGAAATCCTTCTGCTTCTCCACCTTGACTATCGTCTTGGTGGTGTTATTGCGGATGATGCTATCCTGCCAAGCGATGATGTTCAGCAGGCTATCCTCCTTGCAATCGAAGTCTATTTGTAGTCCATTTGTAGTGCCTTTTGTAGTGTTCTTTGTAGTGTTCTTTGTAGTAACACTCGGCACAATACGTCTGCCTTGCTCGATTGTCAGTTCACGCAGGACAACGTTATAAGCACTATCGCACTCCAGGAGAGCCATAGCACTTGCGCTATCGGCTTCTGTTATAATGGTCGTATCGTGGTGATGCACCTCTACAATGCGCTCGGTTTCTTGTCCGGCTATGTACTGGCTTTTGCAGCCGCCGAAGAAGATGCAGCACAGGACGGTCAGTACCACTGCCACGATGACTGCCAAGCAGCCGTGTTTGGGGTCGCGGTAGTCATCGCCTAATATGTAGTTGCTATTAGTCATATTCTATCTATTTTTTCTTAAACTCCGCCACCAGTCTGCTATTACTTTCATACACAATGAGCGATGGCGATTGGTAGATAACATTACTCGGCTGTGTCTCCATAGCCATAGTCGGCAGGGTTAAACGGCTCGTCGATGGAGTGAGTTCTACAGTACTCCTGCTGTAATCCCTTGAGTGTTTCAACAGGTGGAACGGTCGGAAACACCACCTCTCCTACCTTGCTCAATCCACTGCCCGGTATCGGCTCAAAGCCGAAACGGAATAATACACCAGACGGCAACACGGCTTTACGCGGCGCGTTGCTTGGTACTACGTTTTGATTTACTACGGTATTCATATTCATATAGTTTTTGTTGTTGTTTCAATTCTTGCAATTCTTTGATGCGGATATTCTTCGGTTTGTACTCATTCTTTACCTCACAGACAATTTTTCCCCTCCTGTCCTCGAAATAGAGCCATTGTTTATAGTCGCTATCGAGTACCATCTGCATGAGCATTTTCTGTATGTTATAAGACCGACAATGACACATGAAACCTATATAGGAGTTGAAACTGCATTGTAACTTGTAGGCATTCTCCAGCGAACAATGTTCTATCGCAAGGCGTATGTTATTCTTGCAGGCTCTTACTGTTCTATTCCCGATGTACATCCTGTCGGCGTATATTACACGCCCGCAGAATTGCACCCCGTGACGGACTGGCTGAATATAGAACTTTGTCGGGTGCAACGTCAGCCCGAGCGAACTCAATATACGCTCCGATTCCTCTCTTACCTTACGTATGATGCCGGCATTCGCGGCAACTATACACATATCGTCCACGAACTGCGTAATCTTACAATCGAGACCAAGCGCAAGTATCGCCATCCCCCACAGTGCCAATATAAGATTGGCTATTAACTGCGAGAAGAAATTACCGATTGGCAAACCCTTACCGTCGTTACCAAATAAGGTCTTGCCCTGTACGATATTCTTCCATGCAGAAATCGGGCTGTGGCGCAAGCAGTCGCTTGTGGGGTCATGCGTGATATATACATACAGCAGTCGCAGCATCTCGCGCACTTCCTCGTCTGAATATCCTGCAGGCACGAACTTCTTGCTGAAATCGACAAATACATCATAAGCCATGCTGCGCACGATATTCATAAAGAAGCCGCTAACGTCCATCGTGGCGACAACTCCGTCCGGGTATTCACGCAGGTTCTTTTGTATTTGCTCGGCGGCTGTCTGTGCGGAATGATTACACCTGTTACCGTGGCTGATATTACCATTGTGCTCATGTACCTTCTCCGATACAGACAGAATGAATGGAGCGATAAGGTGATGACCTACACGGTCGCGATAGTTCGCAGCAAACACCTCTCTGTATCTCGGATAGTCAAGCACAAAGCAAACGCTTGTGCCGGGAACGTAGATGTGATTCCGAATTTTATCCGCTAAATCAAAGATCTCTTTGAGGTTGTAATGAAACCTCGCGGCGTCGAAACGCCTTTTCTTATTCCTCCAACAATAGCTCTCTGCTTCAAATAACAAGTCTAATAACCTATCTGATTCGGCGACCGGCACAACTGTGTATGTGTTGTTCTTATTGTTGTTGTTCACGTTCGCTGACGGAATCGCCACATAGTACGCGTTGTTGGCATTGTTCTGCTGGCACGTCCAGGAGTTGCCCGTCGGCAGAGTGCTGTGGTCGTCAAGACTCGCTGTAGGTGTAACTTGGTTATCAAGTGGAGTCTCCATTATATAGATTATCGCACGCTCATTTCTCGTCCTTGGACTTAATGACTCTGGCTCTTGGTGGCTGCAATAGCATGTAACTGATTTGCAATATCATCGCAAAGCATGTCTAATTCAGCACATACCTTTTCGCTCCATCCGCGCAATTCCATGATAAGATAGCATTGCGCTTGTATTTCTTCTATCAGTTCGATAGAACGCTTGAGATAGTCTTTCCCTTTCAGTTGGCGCATAGCATACGTAAACAGAACGCCTGCCTTTTCAAGTAGCGGATAGAAATAGCATCTGCGGATGTCAACCGTCATCTGCTCCTCTCCGGCGGCGTTCTTGCGGTTGCGACCGTGCGGCAAAAGCCTGCCGTAGTAGGCTAACTGCTTATTGAGATAAACTACCCTGTTAATGATGGGCGTTTTTACTGCTGACTTGTTACTGTATTGCATGAGAGCGATTGGGAGTTAATGATATAACGAAGCCCCGCCGTGCCCCGCACGGCAGAGCCTTTGGCTATAATGCGGCGACCGGCACAACTGTGTACGTGTAGTTCCTATTGGAGTTGGACACGTACGCTGACGGAATCGCCACATAGTACGCGACGTTGGCATTGTACTGCTGGCACGTCCAGGAGCCGCCCGTCGGCAGAGTGCTGCGGTGAGATGCGTACAGCAGTGTATTGATCTGCGAATAATACACGTACATCATCAATAAGTGATTAGTTGTGGGTAGTGTATATTGCCGTTCATCGCCTTCGTATGCCTTGTAATCCCACGCAAATTCGGCTGCAGGCGCACCGGTGATATTATTTGCGGTGCGCGGCACTTGAAATCTGCGAACATATTGCACTCCATCCCAATAATACGACTGGTCAGTGGAGCTATCGGTTTCGTCATTTGTTACTATATACACCTGTTGATCATACATGAGATGTATTCCGCTTGCTTCCATCTCTGCCTTGGATGCAAACCGTACACATCCATACTTACTGTAATCCTTATCCATGTCGGATGGGTCATAGTTCGTATGCGGCAACTTCTCCGGATTATAGAATAGTAAGATTCGGCGAGTATTCTCGTACGACTCGAATATAAGAGAATTCTGAAGCACATCCAAAAACGAACCGACAGACTGCGCGTATAATCCGGGGACCAAATCAGTTGTATTAGCCCATTGCTTGGCTGTATATGCAGTACCTGCGACCAAAGGCACACCTATTACGAATGACTGATAGGGTGTGATAATTGCCGGCTGGGCTGGTTCCGGAGTGGTACCATGCTCATCGATGTATTGTTGCCACTCGCCGGCTGAATAGTGAGTGCCGGATTTGCCAAGCAGGCACACCTCATACGAATGCGTGCCTATCGTGCTGACCAACTGTGCAAACTCAGCAAGCGTCGTGTCGTCCGTAACGGTAGCACCGGCATTGCGTAGAGCAGTGGCAATGGCGTTAATAGAGTTAAGGACGGCCTCCACTTTAGCTGTGGCGGTGGTGCCGATGACCTCACGATTACACTCATCGAGGGTTTCTTTAACCTGCGTCATCAGGTTTGAATTGTCAATGTTAGTGGTTACCCACGCCTTCATTGCTTGCCAGCAGCGGGTCATCATCTCATCCAACTGTTCACCTGTCACTACATTTACTATAGGATTTTCGTTTGCCATAATTATGAATTGATTACATGGTTAATAATAGTTTCTACTTGGTCATTGGTAAGTGGAATTGCCGGTACTGATTGCACAGCCGTCAGTATCTCCTGCGAGGTGCTCTCTTGGGCTACAGTCGTGTCCAGTTTCTCCTCCACCGGCGTGAGGTCGATTTTAATGGCGGAGAACTTATTACTCAGCCATCTGCGGAAGAGGTGCAGAGTATAACTCCACCTTCTATATGTCAGTATCTTTGCCATAGGCAATTAGTATTAACTAAAATAAGAGTTGGTGTCTGTTACCATAAAGTAGTCCGGATAATCTTGCGGTTGCATTGTACCTTGCTCGGTTTGTATCTCCGCAGATAGTCTGTATCCGCAGAATGTCTCCAAATAGAAGTATATCATGCCCGATTCGCTCACATATGTATAATTACATACTGCTGTGACTATATTAGGCCTACCACCTGTGGCGATTGCTATTTGACACGGAACTAACTTGCCGGGCATATGTGAACTAATGAAATTCTCTATAGCATTCTTTACTGTCGTGCTCTCATTGATAATAAAGTTATCTTGTGACTTTTCGAGTGGGAACGTAATATACTCATTTCCCATCTTCTCCATCAACTTATTATTCATATAAGCATATCCCTCTTCTCGCAAATCGAAGACTGCACCGCTTGTGATAGCCTCCAAACTATCTTCTCTAATAGTGTCTGTCACGATTGGAATCACACTTTTCCATTCGCTCCAATCGGAGTATGGGTCTGTATGATTCTCGTCATTGAACCTTCGTGAGCGTATAAACATACCGCTCTCGTCAATGGTGCATTGCTCTACTACGTAACGTATGACATGTGTTACCGGATGTCTTAAAGTAAGATGACGCACTAACAGGAAATGGTTCGTCTCGATAGTAGTTCCTTCTTTCTTATACAACACCTGATGAATACCTGCGACAAGGATAGTGCCGATAATGTCGCTATTTCTGAAACTCGCTTCGTTATCGGTATATTTCTCTACTACGTTACCACCGGACGGTAAGTTGACGTATTCTCCGTCACGTGTTATAAAACCTTTGATTTCTCTCATAATATATCGTTTTAATATGTTAATCACACATAAAATGCGCATACCCGAATATGTCCACATCTATATTGAGAGGAATGTAGCCATCTTCGTCGATGTCCATAGAAGGAAGCCATATGTATTCTTCGTCCCATGTCTCTCCGTCGAACATCTGCTCTACTTCTCGCGGAGTAGGTTCTTCTATTTGGATATTTAACGCGGCTGCAATGAACTTATCCCGTGCTTCTTTCAGTTCTTTAATCAACTCTTTATATTTGGTGATTAGAAGATCCAATTTGCTCGGCTTGATGTCTTGCGTATTGCAGCCGCAAGGCTGCCTGTTCGGGCCCTTATGGGTGATGTTATGACTCATAATCAGAATATTCTTGGAATACGATTAACGATTTGCGGACCGTTGAGGATGTTGCAGCGGTGACGGATCTGCTCCATACACTCGTTCCACTCGTTCAGATACCGAGGCGCTTCGTCCGGGTAGGAATAGGTCAGCCATTTATAGATAATACGTGCCACCAGTGCCTCGAAGATAGCGGTGTCTAACGGCTCGACTGCATTGATATTGGAGCCGCAGTATTTCCAGTTCAAACCGTAGTGGATAGAATCACGGTAGTCCTCCGTCGGCACTAACTTGCCCGCAAAATCATCAGAACTGCCGTCCTCGATAGCCATATAGAGTTCGCCGTTATACTCCACATACTGTCCGGCATGGAAAACTACCGGCGGATCCGGCAACTCGGGAATATCCGTAAAGACTGCTGTCTCCTTCCCCTCGCGCCAGAACAGCGCTTTCTCGCGTTTCGGCATATAGGTATGCAGCACGTCGAACACATCACTCATCGCGGCCTTAGCAAACGGTACGAACAAGTCTTCCTCGTCCTCCGTCATGGCGATCAGGTCTAACAGGTGCTGCGCTTCCTCCGTCCGGCGCAACTTGCCCAGATACGAAGACCGTTTCTTTACCTCCTCGCGCAGCACCGCCAGCTTGTACCACAGATGTAATATCTCAAACGCTTCACCGCCGCACAGTAGATTGCACCACGGCGTGCGGTACGCCACGGCAGGCACGGAACAGTTACATTGGCAAATCTCTTTCATAGCTGCACTTATTTAAGTATTGCTTGAATCTTGGACTGCAGTTCGTTCTCGCAGACCTTTGCACCGTTGAAATCACCCAGAATGTTGGACACCATCCGCGCACACTCCAGTACAATCAAGTCCTCTATCGGACTCATTATATGGTTTGCTGTGTCGTTTCCGGCTGTTTTCTCTGTATTGATATAGAGCAATACAAACTCCTTTGAGACCTCCGACGGATCGAAATCCAAATCCATCTTTGGTTTGAACGAGTATATCTCCATCTGCCCTGCATTAGTCCCGTCATGGAAACTTGCCAATACTGCTACCGGCTTTGCCAGTCCGCCGCGTACATCCTCGTTCTGCTGTACCAGGTATAACGGGTCCTCGCTTGTGATAAACGCCGTGATGTCGCGTTTCAATGCAGTGTGACGGAAACGGACATAGCGGTAGTTGGCATGGATGCCGGTGATGACACCTACTCCGTTTACGTCCACCGAGAAACCGTCCGTCTTGCGCTCTATGTCGGCATGGAGCAGCGATAACGGCAACGACCGCAAGCAGTTCCGCGCCGCCTCGTCCAGATTCTTCTCGATATAGGAGATTATCGGCTTGACGCTATTGATAGCCGTGTCACCGGCTGCAATGAAACTTGCCGGTTCCTCAAACGGACTGATCTCCTCCAACTTGACCTTGACGGCTTCTATGTATTCCTCTCGGGTCTTCATCGCTTACAAATTAGGGAATGAGATATTCAGTTTCTCAGCAGCCTCTTTGATCGCAGCCTTGCCTTTCAGGATAGAAGCATCCATATCGTATTTTTCTACAAGAATAGCAATAGCTTGCTGTGAGCCTGTTACATCCGGATAAACGGCTGCATACTCTTTCTCCTTTGCCGCCGCTTGTTTCTTTGCGGGTTCTTCCAACTCCGTGATAACCGTACCGAAATACGGATGCTTGCGGATAGCATTGGCTAATACAGGATCACCAATAGCCAACAGACCTACATCATTATACGGTTTATCACGCGGTACAAACTTGATTCGATAGATAGCACCATTGATGCGCATCGAAGTGGATAATCCGGGTATCTTAGAATAAAAAATTGCCATTGTTTATAATATTTATAGATTAAAAGCAATGAGAGACGGCAGTTTAATACCACCGCCTCTCTTCTTCAGAACTCTCTTGGTTGTTAAGGGGTCGGACGATTGCCGTCGTGGAAAATCCACAGGGCATGAGCCTTCGGGTACTTAACCACAGGAGCGGACATCTCGCACCATACACGGCTATCGCCATCGTAAGTACCGGTCTTCTTCAACTCCAGTTTCGTCTCTTCCATCGAACGGAAGACGCGGCGCTCTACATACTGACGGTCAAGAATCAATGCCCAGTTGCGATACAGGGTGCCGTTCTTGTCCATCTTGTCAAAGAGCGGGTGGTGATAGAAGCGGATCTTGTAACCCATCACACCCATCTGAGAGAACTCATAGTTGAAGCCCTTGAACTCAGAGATAGTCACATTCTTGGTCACATCCTTGATACCCCAGATAGCCGGACCTACATTGCAACCCATATAGCCGTAACGGGTATTGCTACCGCTGTTGCCGATATAGGTGTCGTTGAAGGCGGTCAGCAAGTCGGAGAACTCAAGGTCGCCCTTGTACAGATCGCATACGGTCGAACCGCCAAGCATCATCTGCTCAATGATACCGGAGCAGGTGCGTGTGTAGGTTTTCTCCGCAGGGTTGAAGGTATAGGACTTGACGGAGAACAGATACGATTTCTCGATATCCTCCATCAGCTGATGAACGATTACCTCATCCACATCGTCCTCTGTCCAGTTAACCTCTTTAGCGGACTGCTGGAAGACAGCCGATACCTGAGACTGAACCATGAACTTCTGGATATACTGCTCATCCGGTTCCGGCAATGTGAACCACGGCGTGGTGCTTGCATCCTCTTCGGCAGCCGCATGTCCGAGGTTGGCGATGGTAGTGTTAGCTGCGATGGTCAACTCCTCGCCTGTCTTCGCGTTCAGGAACTGAACCGTAATGGTCGTTGCGTCTTTTACCGCCACAACACGAGCGTTGAGGTTGACATGAGGAAGTTGGGCGAACACACCGTTCTTTACCTTGTAACCCGGAATACCGATGAACATAATCTGGTCGGTTGCGTCGAACACATAGGCATCCGCCACAGTAAGGTCTTGCGGTTTCGGAGTATTACGGTCAAGCGAATTACCGGGGAAGGTTTGAGCTGCATTTCCGGTTGCACCATCGGTCACACGGAGATCAACGCTCCAGTGTTTGAATACCGTTGAATTGGTCTTACGCGAACCCATGTCGCGCATCATTGCGTTGATAGGGGTCTGCGCCCAGCCCATCTTCACAATGTTCTCATCGCTTTCGTCACGGATGAGACCCGGAGCAATGGTTCGAGTAAGATCTTCACTCAATCCACGCCCTTCATTGGCTTCTGTAGAGAATTTACCGGAGCCATGAATGCCCGCACCATCTGCCCCCTGAGCAGCGGTCTGAGCCATAGTTCCGCTACCAGGGTCTGTGCCCGGAGTAGCGGGATTAACATTTACTTCTGCCATAGTTGTAATGATTTGTTTGTTAGATAATAATTATAGATTTCTTGCCGCTGCTCCCCGCGATGCCATGCGGGCTAACGGGTTCTTTCCTTCGTTGTTTTGTGAGCCTGCTGCCGCCGAACCTCTGTTCACCAGACCGTCGGAAGCACCTGCGTTCTTCTTGCGCTTGGTAACGATATTGGCGTTACGCTCCTGTACACGGGCAGCCTCAATATCTGCATCATAATTCACCATGCGCAGAAACGCACGGACCTGATCCTTGCATTGCTCAATCGTCTCACACGGATTATTGAGCACTTCCTGAATCGCAGCCAATGCACCTTCCGGGTCGGCTATGTCATCCTCCTCACACACCGCCTCAAAAGCATCGGCACGACGCTGGTTGAGTTCTTCTTGTGCCTGCTGCGATGCGGCCTCCTCGTCTTTTTTCTTCTTGCGGTCGGCATACTCCGCCAACTCGGGATGCTCGGAGTAGTTCTCGTCCGTCAGCGAGTGATCCAGAATGCCGGCAAAGATTTCACCGATAGCCGGATTCTCTTTTACGGCCTTAGCAAAATCCTCCGCCTCCGCCGCATACTTCTTTACGGCTTCATGCTCAGTATCATAACCACTCATGGAGAGCGCATACAGCTCTTCATCGGTCTTGTCCTCGCCGTACTTGTTGCGCATGTTTTTTAGCCAAGTATTATGATTCGGCGTTTCAGGAGCAGCTGCAGCCTGCGTTGCCGCTTGCTGCGCTTCTAATTGTTCATTTTCTTTTGCCATAGTTGCAACTATTTAACAGTTTTTCGGTTGCAAAATTACTATAACAAACAATATTTTGCAGGTCATTTTTTACAAAGATAGCATTTTTTTGCTAAATAATTTGGTGGAATAGCGAAAAAATGCTATCTTTGCAGCCGATATGGGATTGCAGATACTTATTCATGAGAGAAATATTGCGCTTCAAGACCTTCACAAGCGAATATTACATTCTTCTGTTAACAAGAATTTGTTAACCACGGATATTATCGTATCTATCATTCTGGAAGAGAAAGCACCTCGGTTTTATATCACACCGCATCAGGCGGAACTCCTTATTCGGAAATACCGTAATGACGGATGCCGATTCCCTAATGACAAAATAGGACCTCGGAGAGAAATGATTATTGATCTGAATGAAAACTATGAAAAATTAGTCGCCCGGTTCCCGCATACTCCAAAGAAAACGATTTTCAAAATGCTGGTAGAACAACCGGCTAAGTCTTTCTATATGAGAGACTATCGCGTAAGAGATGTGATATTAAATTATAGAAGATATGCAAAAAGAAAATGAAAAACTGCCGGAAGGTAATTTGCGCTATGTGGCGCAAAAACTGAAAGAACGGCTCGAAAAAGAACTGCCGGTGATGCGCCGTGACTTGGAATCGCTTAGGCAGATACAGCAAGGATTACTTCCATTAGCGGTGCATAATATCTCATTATACGTTAATGAGCGAATCTATCTGTTCATCGAACCTGTGCTCCGGACATACAAAGAAGCACTACCAAAACAAAAACGCAAGTTCGGCATCATACCATTGGAACGCACCGAGGATGAGAAACAGATGCTTAAACGCATCGCGTTCCTTGAAGACCTTGTGCGCAAGGAGCATATGTTATACAATCAACAATTGGCGCAAGCGAAAAGGGACATCAAAGACGAGAAGAAAAAGTATAAAGCCGATCAAGAAGCCGCAGCTAAAGAAGGGAAAACCATCCCTCCTATGAACATTCCGTCGCTTCAGGAACGTATCGAGTTCTTCAAACACATCGAGATAGATATGTACGACTTTATCTTTCCGCTCATTACGCTGGAGGGACGAGGAGTGCTTGAACCTAACGAACGGTACTACGACGAAATAAACCACATGCGCGAAATAGCGATCTCCATCCTCGAAGAGTTTATACCCAAACGAGAAAAAGCATTAGAGACTGCGATCCAAGTGCTCAACTCGCAAAACGAATTACCCGATGAACAAACGCAAAATCAATAAAATCCGCGAAGCATGGCTACTGCTGCGCTCTGTCCGTAATAATGCTACCGACGGGTTCTCCGAATGCAAAGCCATCAGATGGGTAGCACGCTATCACTGTCTCGTAGAAGAATGCGGATGGGACATACGATGGCGTTTCCAGAAACCGGCTTCCCGTGAGGATTTCATTGCCGTATGCGACCAATGCCTTTTGGAAATAGATTGGGTGTGGAAAATGGATTACCTTGACCGCAAATCACATCATCAACTCTGTCGTAGCACGCTTCTTCGACTGCGGGCTATCGCGCGGTGTATGCCGCTCCTTTGGTTTGTCGTGTTCCGGCTGCACCTATAACCTGTGACCTATAACCTGGAAGATATTATCCGAGAAAACCTCCGGCGGTTGGAGGTTATTCATACTCCGTACGACCCGCAAGTTGGTACGGAGTATTCCGATATTATCAAACGCACCAAGATAGAGATACCCGATGCACCACTGCCGGTGCAATATATACCGGTGGAGATGGAGAGCGAATCTATTGTACAGGTGCTCCGGCAGGAAGGCTCTCTCAAGAAAGCAGCCAAAGCTATTATTGGCAAGGACTCACAACGGGCTATTCTCCGCACATGGCGGTATTTTATCAAAACTCGATGCAGGTACGACTTTGAGTATTGGGGCTGCACACAAATCAAAATCAAACTAAAAGGCAAGTCTGAACGAAACTATCTCGTTCTTAACCGCGCGCAGCGGTATTACCTCACGTTCTTGGAAAGGCTGCGCAAAACAGGACAGCCTATCTTCATCGTACTGCTCAAAGCACGTCAGTGGGGAGGCTCTACCCTCACCCAGTTCTATATGATGTGGATCCAGAAGATGCACAAGACCCATTGGAACTCCGTCATCGTCGGCGACATCGAGAAGCAGTCCAAAGTCGTGCTCTCCATGTACGAAAAAGCCTGCGAGGACTACGACACGTTCATTGACGAAGGTGTGCCTACCGCACTCAAACCGTTCGGCCGCACTAACGACATCCGCGTCTTGGAGGGCCGCGAGTGTACTATCTCCGTCGGTTCTATGCAGAAACCGGACAAAATACGTTCCGAGGATATTTCCATGGCGCACTTCACGGAGTTCGGGCTTTGGAAGACTACTGACAGTAAGTCGCCGGACGATGTGAAACAGTCTATCGACGGTACAATCCTCGACGATGAGTTCTCATTGTGGGTCATTGAGTCCACCGCCAAAGGTGTCGGCAACCCGTTCCATGAGACCTTCACCGGAGCAGAGAAGGGCGAGAACAAATACACCCCGGTCTTCGTACCTTGGCTCATGATTGATATGTACAGCCGCTCCATCACTAAAGACCCGTCCAAACGTGCTACCAAGAGTGACCCGGAAGCCTATCCGCATTTCATCGCATCCATGTCCGAATACGAATGGTTCTTATGGAATGAGGGTGCAACACTGGAGGCTGTCAACTGGTATCGCATCAAGTCGCGCGGTGTAGACGAGTGGCGTATGAAATCCGAATACCCAACTACGGCTATCGAAGCTTTCCAGTCCACCGGACGGGCGATGTTCAAGGACGAGTATCTGACCGAACTGTACAAGATGTGCCGCAAACCGGCGAAAGTCGGCGAGATAGTCAGCAGTAGCAACGGCTTTGACAAGAAGGAGTTCCTGCAGCACTTGCGCTTCGAGCCGGAAGACCGTGGGCACCTCAAAATGTGGTCGGATGTAGATAAGTCCGTAGAGATGCAGGAGCGTTACCTTGTCACCGTCGATCTCGGAAAGGGAGACAGCAACGATGCGGATAATACCGTTGTCTGCGTCTTCGACCGCTATTGGCAGCAAGAGGGCGAGGACGGCTACCCGGAGGTGGTGGCCGAATGGGCAGGGAAAGAGAGCGAGACAGACTTGCTGGCATGGAAGATAGCGCAGATTGCTTCCTATTACAACAATGCCCTGCTCGTTATTGAGTCTAACACTATCGACTCCAGCAAGGAAGACCGCTTCCGCGCTATCCTCGATGAGATAAAGGACTACTACCCAAACCTCTACAAACGTGCTATCAAGAATCAGAACGACGTGGGCAACACCGGCTCGTTCCGTTACGGCTGGTCCACTAACCACCGCAGCAAGGAAGAGATCATAGCCAACCTACAGTGGGCACTCCGAGATGGCATGTATATCGAGCGTAACACCGAGGCGGTAGATGAGATGAAGATCTTTGAGCGCCATGAGGACGGTTCGCTCGGTAACGTCAAGGGCAAACATAACCACGATGACCGCGTTATCACCCGCGCTATCGGCATCCATTTCTGCTATACAAACAAAATGGGAACACCGCGTGTGGTGTCCCCATCCGAATCGCATATTGTGCGGCGTAAGGTGGTCAACGAAAACACTATGTAGTCTTTCCGTTCTTATCGTCCTCTTCCTCTTTTACACCTTCCGCATTGGCTTCCTGAATACGCATATCCACCCGGAGTGCTTTCTTGCACAGTAACTCCATCGTCACATCGCTTTCGCTCTGCGTGTTCTCGTCTTTGATGAGCGGTATGGTCTTGGTGACATAGCCGGCAAGGTCTTGGAAGGACACATCGCCTTTCTTGATGCGTTTCTTCATCTCGTCAAGCGCCATGCCTACCAATTCTTTCTGCTTCTCTAAAAAAGCCTGCGGACTATATTTCTCTGCCTTGCTTGGTCTGCCCATACTTATTCCTCCTCCGGGTTATGCAACGCATCACGCTCGTTCAGCAGACGGTTGAAACGCTCCACGGCTTTCTCCTCTGCTTTCTCGGTGCTCTCCTCACCACGCATCCACCATGTCAGCGGTGCGGTATGCACTTTCTGATAACGGATATAATCCGCCAACGCAGCATCATACTTTCTCTCGTCAGCTACCACGCGGTCAATCAGTTGTTGCTCGTACTGGCTCTGAGGAATACTCAGTAAGGCCTGCGAGATACGCAATGCCTGTTCCGCCGCGCTCAGTTCCTCCTCGCTGTCAATGGTAGTTACTATGCGTTGGATTACGTCTCCTGCCGTCTGCGGGTCAAAGCCGGTGCCGGACTGCATAGCCACCGACAGGGCTTGGTTGGCAAACTCGGCATATTTGTCGTTATCAAGATACTTACCTACACGTTTCACATCCTGCGTAAAAGGCAACTCGGGAGCGAACA
This sequence comes from uncultured Bacteroidales bacterium, assembly GCA_937910305.1. GTDB lineage: Bacteria > Bacteroidota > Bacteroidia > Bacteroidales > Paludibacteraceae > Colicola. Next base: position 39,602 of record CALEPS010000188.1, read on the forward strand.
TGTCTGCTACGCTGCCATTACCATCCAACGCGCTCTCTATTACTCCGCCGCCCATCAGGCCCGTGAACGGACTGAACCATGCGCCGCCGGAAGTAGTATCGTCTATCAACTGCTTCTTCTTGTCGTCATCGTCGCCTAAGAGCAGATACGGCACCTGACCAACCAGCCGCCATAATAGATTAAGGAGTGCGCCATAGACCACGAATCCGGCTATGTCGGAGCGGATGGACTTATTATAGTCCTTCTCCGCTGCCTTGCGTGCCTGCTCGTCCTTCAGTCCGTCGTTCTTGTACTGACCCATACGGAAGGCTATCTGCTCTTCCTTGCTTCCTTTGCCGAACTTACGCAGCAGGTTACGGGTGTGGAATATGAAGTTTCTGGTGTACTGAATAGGAGAAGTGCGGAATACTGTAAGCGCTGCAGTATAGACGTTTCTATCCATCTGCACAGGAGACATGAACGCTCCCTCACTCGACTGCTGGCTGGTGTTAAACGCCTGCTCGGAATCCTGACGGGCACGCTGCTCCGCCTGCTCTTGTGGATAACCTTTCTTCAGATACTCCGCCAAGCGGCTGTCATAAACCGCCCTCGCACCGGTGGCGCAAGTCAGCGTATCGAAATACACATTGGCGGCCATTCCATATTTCTGACTCCACTCCAGCACGCGCTTGTTCCATTGCCAGTCGGTCGTGCGCTGCATCAACCGCATATCGCCCATATCCCTCTTGCTGACACGTTTCTCGAAGTTAGGCAGGTTCTCTCTTGCCCACTTCATCGTGCCGTGAGGGGTCATCCAGTTACGCAGATACGAACCTACAAACACACCATCGGTCATATACGTGAAGAACGCAGGGAAGGAAGCAATCTGCTTCAATGCCGTCCATATACGGAAGTTAATCTTCGCGCTCGTCACTCCCTTAGCTATATTCAGAGTAATCTCAGATGGCTGATCCGTCTTAGGCTTATACGTACCTATCGCTACGCGGAAAGCGTCCTTCATATAGTTATAGAGTTGGTCGCCACTACCATAGATAGTGCCGTTCATCCCCTTGATGCGGTTGCGGAAATTGATGTCCGAGAACAGGATATTAGCGTCCCGGTTCCATTGGGCAAACGCGTTCCAACGCTCCATCTGTGCGATATGACGGATAACCTCTTGGAAGAAATCAGCATTCCTTACATCCAACGGCAGGCTGTTCTTGGTACGACGTTTGATAGCGCCGGTGCTTGTGCCTGCCAACAGACGCGCTGCATCCGTATCGGGTTCGCTCAAATCCTCGTTCTGCTGACGCGCAGCGGCATTGATGCGCAGCGGGAAGTAGTTCTCTATCGCGTCCATCGGAGCACCAAACAACGCCTCATGCGTCGGATTATAGCGGTTACGCAGCTGCGAGAAGAACTCTCGCTGTACCCAGTCCACTACATCCAGTATCTCCTGACCGAACTGCTCACGCACCTTATCCGTCAATGCTTTCACATCGTCCTCGGTGATATTCATGCCGGCTAACTTCATACGGCCGTCATTCATCTTGTTTACCGCATAGATATAGAGCGCATTGCCAGCACTCAGCGGGATATCCTCCATTACCGGCATATCCTTACCGTCCACACCGTTGAGCATGGTCACGGTGAACATATTATGGCTGGCATCGTTAATCTTACGCGCTGCCTCTTCCCATGTCTTGTACTTGCCGTGTGTCAGTTCGGATATCTTCTCGTCCAGCGTCTTCGATGCCGCTACAATGCCGGTGTACTCTTGGTCGGCTGCGTCCATCCAACCGCGCATGAAGTGGTTATACAGATAACCCTCGCCGTCCGGGGCGTGCAGACCCGTCAGCCGCAGCAACGACTGCAGGTCGCGTATCGGGGAAGCAATAGCATCCCACATCTGACGCGCTATAGCACCTCTGGTGCGGTTGCGGTTCGGATTGGTTGCCAGCCCCTCCAAGTCACGCTGTGCATAACTGCGTATCTTGTCGCGGTTAGCGCCCTGACGGCGGATGAAGTCCTTGGCGCGAACTTCCTGAGTCGATACATACTCTTGCAGGTCACGGGTGGACTGCATGTAAGCATCGGCTTGGTCAAGATCGTTATCACGCATGGCTTGTTTGATACTTTCTACAAGTTGCTTGCGTGCAGCAGGCTTAAGAGCCATATTGCCTTGCGCTTTCTTTAACTCCAAATCCAACTGCTTGCGCTCTTCCTGGATGTGCTGAATGCGCTCCAAATATTGAGCGGCTATCTCATAACCTATCCACTGACCTTTATACTGCAACTTCTGGCTCTCGTCCGTAGCATTATCCTCCATCTGCATCAGTTGGTCAATCAAACCATCTACCTCCTTATTCGGGTCGGTATGGTCGCCACGAAGCGTTAAGAGTGTTATGCCATTCTCCGGGTCGAGTACTTCATTGAGAGCTTTGAGGGCGTGCTGTCCTTCCAACGCCACCTTACCCTGCATTACTACGCCGCTGATGTTTATCTTGTCAATCGGTGTCTGACGCAGTTTGTCCCACTGACGCTGTGCGGCTTTGGCTTGGGCATCCACCATGTGGTCCATGATCGTATTCACCTCGGTGCTAATATCCTTCTTGCCTATCGCATGTACTATCTGCGTAGCGATACGGCGTGTCGTGTCCGGCATGTACTGTGCCCAAACGCCGTTCTCTTGGAGCAGCGTGTTGTAGAGGTTGAGAAGCGCATCGACCACCTTACGGTCATAGTCGGACTGCATCCGCATCGCCGCACGAATACCTTTGAGGTCGGCGGTCACTTTCTTGAGTGCGGACTGCATGATGTTGTAGTTATTGTTCGCCTGCTGTACCAGCGCCTTGGTCACCGTCTCGCTCCGGCTCAATGTCGAAGGATTATTCACCGAGAAGCGGATGTCGTTATTATCCTTACTGAACTCACCGCTATTGTTCGTCGCACTCTTGATTTGGTTCGGGGAGAATACCACGTACTCATTATATCCGTTACCCTTGCCTACTATCACACCATCATTTCCGTTCTCTCGTAAAGCGTTGGTGAACTCTTGGCTACCAATCATTGTGCTGATTAAATAGTTGAGACTACCAGGGATTAGGAATGATTTGTCTGCAATAGCATCGTCTCTTACTTTGCGGCGTGCGGAGTCAGGACGATAGAAGGACGATATGCGTTCAATCTCTGCATCGTGCTTTCCTTCTTCCATCTCGGCATTAACAGCATTGACAATATCATTATATTCGCCTACTGTTATATTCTTTCCGTTCTCGTTAAGGACAATCTTCCGCAAAGCCGGAGTATTGAAGTGCTCAACAATAAACGCTGATATGTCGTCCGGCATGTAGTCTTCCATCACAAACGGTTTACGCATGTTCAGATATACTTGCATGTGGCTCTTTCCGTAGATGTCGGTATTGCCACGGTCTCCGAAATAGAACCCTGCACCAAATATGCCTCTATCTCCAGAGTTCTCTCCTAATCTATTTATATCAAACGTAGTAAACTCGTTAGGCGTGGAGTGTTCTACCACCAACGGCTTGCCATCTGCATCTACAACCTTGCTTGCGTGCTCGGGGTCGTTCTGCCAATCGCCGAACCATGCCTTGAACTTATCGGTAGTCGTTTGGTCGTCCTCGTTAGCGATACCATTTTTATCGTTCTCACCACCCGTCACGCTGAACCGGATATGGTCGCCGAGTTCCGTTCCATTGAGCATATCCCACAGTATGCGGTCGGCAACTTGCTTGGCGGAATCGAAATGCTTGATGCCGAACAGGTTCACACCTACCCAATGCCAGAAGTCCGCAAGGGCTTTCTTGGCGCGGTTGATGAGTTGGCGCACCTTGGCACCACGCAGCACAGAACCGGACTGCTCCGCCTCGTACTGCTCCTCTTTCGCCCACTCTTCCATACGTGCTGCACCGCGTTGTCCACTGTAGCGTGCCAGCGCCTCGGAACAGATAGCGTCGTCGGTAGTCAGTCCCTGGTAGTTCGGGTCGTTCACCACCTCGTCCCAGAACGGCATGCCTTTGAAGATGTCCACGATAGACTGCCAGCCCTCGCGGTTGTTGCGCATCATCGCCTTTGCCCAGATATGGCTGTACTCATGTATCGGTGAATTAGGGTTCAGTCCGTCCTTGGTCAGATAGATTCTGTCCCCTATCGCCCAACCATACAGCGTTCCATCGGGAGTGAGCATGGCTTCACGGGTTCTGCCGGACGGAATGATATTACCGTTAGCGTCACGATAGATACGTCTGCCGTGGTATTGATCCTCAACAACCTTATCGGATGTATAGATAGCATTATTGGTCATGTCCGGCACAAGTTTACCCTTATACTCGGAAATATCCGTTCCAATTGGTAATTGCGACAGCTCTGCACGTGTTTTGTCGGCTACCTCATAATTACCTGCGGCAAGTTCCGCCTTACTGATAGAGCGAACCGGCACATACGAATTACCTTGCCACTCGCCCTCTGCCAATCCGAGGCGTTCCAATATCTGTCCGTTCTCTGCTGCGAAGCCGGGCAAATCAACACCCCAACGGGCATTGTTGCTCATGTGGTTGCTAAACCGAACCTTAACGGATGCGCCGTTGTTCTTATTGGTATAGGTCACATAGACGCTTTCGGTGGTGCTTGCCTTGCTTACTCTTGCTTCTATCTGCGGATAGTCCGGGAACTGCCGCACTTCATACGGCATGTGCCATGTTCCATCACCTATTTGGAAACCATCACGGTCACGGCGTGTTTCTTTCTCCGAACCGTCTTCGGGCATTTGTTCATCGGTAGCGAGGAATACATCAAGGTCGGTATTGTCGTTCAGTACCTCAACGAGTGCGGCGGTAGCGAGTTGCTGCGCCTCGGTCTGGTTGGCAAACTGCGGATAGTCGAGGTTGGTGATCTGCGCCTCCGGCGTGGTCTCTTCCTCGTCGTCCTGCTCGTTGAGTGTCACGGCACGGCCGGAAGACATATTCGCGTACTTGGCTTCTTTCTCCGCCACACGGGCTATATACTGACTGCGGGTCTCGTTAGGCTTGGGAGCTATGGTATTATTCGGGAATCTGTTAGGGAAGATTTCACTTAAAGGTTGCTCCCACTTGCCTACAAATCCTCTAATAATAGTATTTCCGTTAATGCCTATTTCTCCTGCTAAATCAGATAGTGTTTCGAAACCTTGTTCGAAATTCTTTTGTCCTATAGATGGAGCAAAATGAATTATACCATTTTTATATGCGCCTCTTTTTGAATATCCAATCCAACCTCTTGCAAAATCATCAAACGGCTCTTCTACACCCGATTTGGCCAGTTCTTCCGCATGTGACTCGTATTCAATGCTTGCTCTTTCTTTGCCTAAGACCAATGTGCCTGTTTTTGGATTATACATAAACCTTCTGTTATATATTGTGGAAAGGTCTATGTTTTCTTTGTTCAAGTTTATCGTTTGAACACCATCAATCGCATTAACAGTCGGCTTACGACCACTAATAGAGAACATCGGTTGCCCCTCCAGCACGCTTTCTCGCATCTCCGGCGTGATGTCGATAGCGTGCATGGTCTGATAACCGTCCTCCAACTGCGGCATCGTCACCTCGCCAACCTGCACACCCCATTTCTTGCCGTACTTCTGCATGAACCGTGGCAGTATGTCATCATAGAAGCCTTTCATACCGTCATAACCAACACGCAGACCATCGCCTTGGAAGGTCTCATCCACAGGCATCTCCTTTAGGCGTTTTGCTAAATCCTTGCCAAAGATGTCTGACATAGACTTGCCGTTATACTCACGATCATACTCGTCAGCATACATGCCGTTCTCGTCAAACTCCAGCGTCATCATTAGCCCGCTTGTCGGATAAACCTCGTAGGTGTTTTCGTCAGTCTTGACGATATGGTCAATCTCCTTGCCGATGTCGTAACGCTTGGCTTGTTGCTCGCCGGTAGTCCATGCTACTTTGTCGTAACCGTTCTCCGCAGCAAAGCGCAAAATACGCTTCATCGCCAACTCATGCCAGTTTTTCTCAAACGGTGCAGCAGGAATAGCGCTTACGGGTATATTCTTCTTGAACTCTTCCCATCTGTCGTACAAATTCTCGTACTTTTCTTGTAACTCCGTATGCTTAGATTTCTCTTCGGGGGTTAAAACATCAAGCATTTCACCTCTCGTCCGTACTTGATTTTCGTACTTCTTCCATAACTGATCTCTATAGTCATGGTACTCCAGTTGTGCCTTTGACGTTTCCTTTTCTAATTGACGATACTTGATAGCTGTCTCACTATCCACATACCCCCTCTCTCTACCCTCTTGATGCCGTTTGGACTGAATCTCGTCGATAACCAGCACATCCGCCAACTCCTCGCCGTTCTCGCCATACTTAATCTTATGAGCGTCTCCGAAACGAACCCAAGCAATAGCCTTTCCTGGTCCTGCATCGCCGAAGTGAATCTCATCATTCTCGTTCCATTCCTCAATATCAGGAACTATAAGAGCTATTTCACGCTTATTCTCCAAGCCCCAAGTGGTATAACGCAAGCGGGTCTCGTTGATGTTTCTCGGGCGACCTTCCGAATCAGCTTCCCATTGAGCATAGTCGCTGTCATTGTCGCGCATCAACTCATCGCCAACCGCATAATAGCCCATTGAGAAATCATCGCCGTATTCCTCAATCATTCTGTCCCATGCTACCTCGTTCGGATCTTCCTCGCCTGCCTCAACTGCCTCGTCATAGTACCGCTTGAACTCGTCCTTGCGTTCGAGGAATAAGGCATCTTCCTCATACTCCCCATATTCCTGTTCCTCAATCTGGATCTTGTGCTCACGGATATAATCAAGAATATCCTGCTTGGAGATAGTGAACTTCTTGCTTGCTTCGCCAAGGCGTACTACAAACTGACTGCGGGTCTCGTTGGGTTGCAACTCCACGGTCGGACGCTGCTGTGCCAACCAATCGCTCAGACCGATCCATTTGTCCTCACCGGCTTTCAGTCCGCCCGCTTTCTCTATCATCGCACGCCATTGTTCCGGCGTAGCCTTCTCCTGCTTGATACCCTCCACCGCACGCTCTGCGTTGCTATAGAAGATGTCATTGTTCTGATTGCTGATAGAGAAACGGATGTCATCATTCTCCTCGCTGAACGAACCGTCATTGTCGGTAGCCGACTTGATTTGGTTGGGAGAGAAAGCAACGTACTCACCATTTAGATCACCGTCAAAATATACTCCGTCATATCCATCGTCGATAAGTTGCTGCGTAAAACGTGCGCTTTCCTCTCTATCTTCCAACTCCGATAGTCGTTCCATATCTTCATTTGTAGCAAAATATGGCTCACGGATATTAAGGAATGTATTTAGAACACGACCTCCTTGTGCATAGCCTGCTGCGTAGTCATCATTCTTTGTGAAGAAATAAAACCCTCTTCCAAGCCATCCGGCATCGTGTTGCTGTTGTCTATTCTCGTCAAAAATAGTAAACGAGTATGGAGTTCCATGCTTTGCCACCATCGGCTCGCCGTTCTCATCCAAGACCTTGCTGGCGTTCTCCGGGTCATTTTCCCAATCGCCGAACCAACGCTTGAACGAACGCAGACGTACTTGCAGCCATTGACGCTCATTGAGGTTGGAACGCTTGCCGTTGGGGGCTTTCATAAACGTACCATCAGCCAATGCTGCGTCCTTTATCTGCTGCATCTCCTCACGTGCCGCCTTGGTCAGCGTGCGGTCAGTATCAAGCCCACCGCTTACGGAGAAGCGTATGCCCTCGTCATCGGTGGCTTGTAGTGTAGCTGCACGACGCGCACCCTCTTCTTTCGGGTCGTACTCGAACAGCGTCAGACCGGCTTTCTCCAGTCCGTCACGCAACTCCGTCGGCAGATCGTTCGGCACAACGGCATTACGGAACTCATCCAAATACACCGGACGACGGAACTTCGTCTCGAAATAACGGCTCGGTAAGTTGGCAATACGATCTTTCATTTCTGCGATGCGTCCTGCCCACTCATTGTCTGCCTGTATCTGATAACGATACTCGCGGTTGAGGTACGCTATCGGGTCGGCTTTCATCATCGCCTCCTGAATACGCATCAACGCATTATCCACGGCGATAAACGGATTATCGTCCAGACCGTAAGCGTGTCCGTCCTTTTGTGTATAGTCACGGAAATCAATACCGAGGCTCGTCCAATCGTGTCCTACCTCCTCGTATGCCGTCTTGATCTTCTCTTCTTCGGGTTCAAGGATGTCCTTATGCTTGCGGATTTGGTTCAGCGTACGGAACTTAGGCATCAGCATAGATTTGGTCTCACTTACTCCTGCACCTTCACGCCAGTTGGTGTCGCCCTCTTTATTCATCAGGCGGCTTGCATTCTCAATCGTGTTAGGAAGATAGCGGCGGTCGCCATCTCTCGTCCATCCTGCAAAGATAACCTCGTTATAGCCGAGTTTGTCTATTTCTTTCTGCAGCCACGCCTCGAATGCCGGACGCATACCCTCGGTGTCGATGATAGTCTGCGCTTTCTCAATCGTTCTGCCGTAGTTCTCTTTGCCGGCATCACGACCGTCCTGCATGATACGATAGAGTGCGGAATCATAGGCCGCGAATGACCAATGCTCTCCCCATCTGTCTTCCATGTAGTTAGCCGCACCGTCCTTACCCTCGGAGCGCATACGAGCCACCATCTCCTTGCGTTTGTCAATCTTCTCTTGGTCGCCGTACTGCTCCAGCCACAAGTTGAACTCTGCCAACTGCTCACCCTCTAACTTCTCGTAGGCATCATACGACGAACTGTCATAGAAGCCCGGATATTCCATACCGAGACGTTTGTAGATGTCCTCTATAGATATATTAGGATAACGGCGCGGCGTTAACTCAATCGGCAGTTCACGTCCTTGCTGTGCCAGATAGACATACTCCAGACCACTATAGTTGCGGTTCTTATCCATATAGTCACGGACGTTGTTCTGAATAGCAAAAGCCAAGTCCTCCGGAAGACCCTTTGTGAGTTCGTCTAATCTCTTTGCCGTCTCTTTACCCGCACGATACTCTACGTTCGGGTACATCGGAGTATAAGCGTCACCGGCATAGGTTCCGGCATTACGCCCTGACTCGCTATCCACCAGCGACGAAGGCATCACTAACGATACCTCACCATAGCCGTGGTGGTTCTGACGCGCCAAATCAATAACCGCAGCAGACGGATTAGCCAAGCCGCCCATCTTCAATGCCTTGCGCAGCTTCTCTGCGCTGATGTTATGCAGACCGACCAGCGTGTTCTTACCTACCGGAATAGTCTGCGTGCCACTAACCGACAGACGCAGATCATCGGGACTCTTGTAGTAATGGATAGCGCCGGCATCGCTCTTGTCGGCTTTGGCTGCTTTGAGTGCGGCGCGGTTGGCATCCAGATCGGTGCTCACACTGACACCCATATCCTCCAAGCGATCCACCAACGCGCCACCTATCTCAGTGTCGGCGGCTTCAAATTTAGTAGAACTTACTTCTCCGGCTGCGGGAACTCCATCCCCTCTGCCTTCAGTTCGTCGTAGGCTTTGTTGATCAGTGTCAAACCCTTCTCGTCCCAATCCTCCTTCGGATTGCGTTCCTGAATCTGCGCTGCTCTCTCTGCTACTACTTTCGGCACTGTGATTGTCAGGTGCATTTCGCCTTGCCATAGCGAAAGCTTCGATACCTCGTTGTTCATTATTAATGGATTTTATTATGTCAATTAACTCGTCTTTAACACCAAATGCACGCAAGGCTGATTCCAATTCGGCATCATCTTTAGCCTTGTAAGCCTCTTCCATCGCAAAGGATATGAACTCATCGGCTACAATAGAATGTTTCTGCTTGTTATAGAATGGGGAGTTGCTAAATTTCTCTAATAAAGACTTCAACTCACTCTCCGGAGCCACATCCTCGACCTCTTTAACGCGCTTAATATCCTTTCGTGTTAAGTCATGTTGACGCTCGTGAACATACTTTGTTCTTGCACGCTCTGCATCCGGAAGATTATCTATATCAAGGCACACATATCCGTTAAGATAGAAGCCTTCTATATGTCCTCCGTTCACTACGAGGCTTTGTGCCTCTGCGATAGCATCTGGTGTCGCGCCTATATTCCTTAATGTCTCTACAAGCGTAGAGTTATCAAACAAGATAGGCTTGTGCTCCTCGTCGGCAATGCCGTTCAGATAATCCGTTAACTGTTCGCGTTGGGTTGGTCGAACTTCTCCCAGTCCTCGTTCTTGTCCGACTCCAGAGCTTCCTTGATTCTCGCCTGCAATTCCGGCGTTATCTCCAGCTCCTCCGGCTTCTTCTCCAGATACTCCCTCAGAGCCGACTTCGGATAACCCGGCTCCTTCAGTACTGCCTCGATTCTCGCCTCCAGTTCGTCCTCCCAATCCGCCGCGTCCAGTAGTTCCAGCCCCCGTTTGCTCCAATACTCCGGGTTCCTTCCCCTGATCTCGCCCATTTTGCGGGCTATGTCCCTGCGAATCTGTACGGACATCCGCAGGTCGTCTTGCGTTACCGAGACGCTCACTTTGTCCCAGTCGTTCATCGTTTTCTCGTTGTTCATTATTGATAGATTTTATAATGTTAATCAACTCGTCATTAGCACCTGCTGCCCTCAATATGCTCTCTAATTCCTCATCACTTTCTACAGCATAAGCCTCTTCCATACTGTAAGAAATAAACTCATCGGCCAATACATCATGACTTTCATTACTATAAGCACCTCCAGATTGTGATAATACTTCTACTAACACATCCAACTCTTCTCTGCTCGCAGCACGCATCACGCGCTCTATTTGCTCTTTAGTCGTGAGTAGATGCTGACGCTCATGTATGTATTTCGAACGCGCTTTTTCGGTAGTATCAAGTCCATCAGTATTAAGGTATAATTTATTCTTGATAGTAAAGCCATCAAAGGTCTTTCCGTTCGCGAGTTGATTTCGTACGTACTCTATCTTTCGAGGACTTGTACCAAGTTGGATTAACAAATCAATAAAGTTATCGTTCCCGTACAGTTCAAACGGATGTGCCTCGTCGGCTATCGTATTCAAATAATCGGTCAACTCCTTGCGGTGTTTCTCCCGACGGGCTTCATCTACGGACTTGTAGTCAATGCCGAATATCTGCTTGATGGCTTCTTTATGAGGAATAGCCGGGGTGTCACCAAATAAACTGCCTGTCGTTCCCTGTACCGCATCATAGTACGCATTCAGCGCCTTGGCAATCTCTGTCTGCTTGCCGTATTTGAACAGCGTAGCTAATTCGAGCGCAAAGTTACTAAATTTTTCTGAAGGTACAAAATTTTCGGCATCAAAATCGCTCGGAAATTGCATTTGTAGTGCCCAAGAGCGCATTGCTGCCCTTATTTCCTGTTCGTTTCGACCGTTTTTAACCTCTGCCGACTGATGTAACGCACGATATAACGCACCTATCGCTTCCTGAATGTCAGGTACCAATCGGCTTTCTTCCGGCGACTGCAGGTCGCGCACTATCGTTTGCAGTATCGCTTTCTGGGCCGTGACGGGAATATCGTCGAACATAATAGGCAGGTTGTCACTCTCTGCGTTTTGGAACAGTACCTGTTTGAGCACTCCCTGCAATGCCGCTTTCGCTTCGGCGGTCAGATTACCACGGCTGTCAAAAGCAGACTGCATCTGCGCATCGCTGATGATACCTAACTTCTGAAGAAACTCTAACGCCGGTCTGCCGTTGCGTAAGGTCAAGTCCGCCAAAGTAGCTTCATCATCCTCGCTCCGCAATAGAATCTCCGAGAAACGCTGAATCCTGTCGCCTAACTGATTAGCCGTCACCTGCGGGTCAATCAGCTGCACACCTCCTGTCTCCAAGTCGGTCGCTTTCTTCTGCCATAACTGAATAGCCTGCTCGTCTGTCACGTTATCCAACATGCGGACATCAATCACATCGTTATTGCGGATAGTCTCTATATCGGTTTCAGTATATCCCAAAGCCTCAGCATTGTCAATCAGATACTGCTTGTATTTGGCTACGCTCTCCGGGTGCGACTGGTACATCTTGATCAGCGCATCGAGACGGTTGTTACCCTGCACGGCTTCGCCGCGTCCATTCAGCACCGGAGCACCTACATACGCCGTGGCACCCTCTACAATCTCGTCGGGGTGTATATTCTGCGCCATCATGTCGGATGTCACTTTGCTTACTTGGTCGCGACGGTCTTTAGGCTGTGCCTCGCTGATGAAGAATGCCGGATTACGCTGACCGTTGATATGGCTTGGCTGTGCCATGCTTACAGGTATCAGCACATGGTGCGCCTCCGCTGCTCCGTTCTGCCCTTTGGCAAACTGTACCGTCACGGCCTTACCTGTTGCCAGCGGTTGCAATGGCTCTTGGCGGTGGATCACCCGACCGTTCACCACATGGAAACCTCTGTTGCGGGCATCACGGTCGTTATCCTCACTGAAATCAGGTACACCTTTCTTCAACTCCCTGTCAATACGTTCCTGCTCCAACCGTGCGGCTTCCGCTGCTGCTGCCTGCTCTCTGGCTATGCGGGCGGCTTCCTCTGCCGCTCTGCGCTCTGCCTCCGCTTGGGCTCGCTGCTCACGCTCGGCAATAGTCAGATAACTCTTGGCTTTTTCTCTCGCCTCCGTCAGTTTGTCCAAACGGTCTTGCAACGCCTTCTTTTCTCGGTCAATGAGTTCTTGCTGCGCATTGAAATCGGCTATGCCGTTATAGCGCGTCACTTTCTTGCGCTCGGCGGCTTTCAGCTGGCTTTGTGTGTTGGCTATTTCTGCTTCAAGGAATTTATCCACTCTCTCTCTGCTCCCCATGAACTCAACCGCTGCTCCGGCGTAGTCTGCCGCAGTCATTTTGTCAAGGACCGGTTCTACCGGCGCAGCGGGCTGCGCAGCTTGCGATTGTTGGGGCGCTTGCTGGTGGCCGTCCTGCTGTTGGGTTTCTGTAGGTGCTGCCGGTTGTTGCTTTCCTTCAATAAGCGCATACCCCTGCTCCGCCATCTGCTCCGGGGTGACTATATTGGTCATGCCCTGCGCATCTTGATACGAATAGGTGCCGTCGCCGTTATCGGTAGCAGTTATCTCCTCCGTATCGTTCACGAAAATCGCCGTTCCCTCCGGCAACTGCTCTTGCACTCGCTCCACGGCGGCTTGCTCGGCGGCTGCCTGATCCATGCGGTTGGCTACCTCCGTCCGGATAAACGTGTCCGGCGTGCCGGGCGTGGCAGTCAGGTTCAGATCCTTGGCGTTCTCCTGTGTCACCGTGCCGTCCGACCACTTGACCGTTACCACATCGTTATTGGTGATACGTCCTTTCTCGTTTATCGCGGGACTGACCGTACCAACCACGAATCCTTGCCGCTCGGCATCGCCAGCCATCTGAACGGGATAGACATTACCGTCATCGTGCGTCCGCTCTCCGTAGTACTGCGTCACCTCTGCCGTCATCCTCTGCTCCGGTGTCATCTCCTCCGCCTGCTGGGGACCCGAACCGCCACCTTCTTCTATTGCCCGCCTATCGGTTCTTTCGTTATTTCGCGGCATATATTCGTTCAAACGATTCAGATAGCTCTCAAAGATAGTTTTATCCTTGGCACTCAATCGGCTGTACTCTCGACTCAACAGCTTCGACAAATCATCTATAGAAACACCTTGCTCGCGCGCTACTTGCTCGCGCACACCTTTCAATATATCACTTCCCTTTATGTCCTCTGCCAGATATTTCTCCATCTGACTGCGGATAGCACGCTCTATAGGTGTCAGACTACCCTCGTCCGCACTCAATACACGATACGCATCTTCACGCGATAACTGCGGGTAGTTCTCTATCGTCTTGGCTATTGCTCCGTCGGTAACCTCCTGCATCTTCTCTGCAAAACCTCGGGTGCGGATGATGCCCTCTACCCACTCTAACATATTGTTACGCGTAGCACCGTACTGACGAACACGATAAGCCTCCGCCGCCTTTTGCGTATCGAACTTACGAGTCTCATAAACCATGCCGCCGTTATCATAGGTCTTCACTACATAACCGTCAGCACCGGATTCTATATCACCCACGTAGATAGGACTCACATGAGCATCAACCTTGCCATACAGCAACGATGCTAACTTATACTTGGCTTGCGTGTCTATACGCTCGTCTGCGGAGATGTCGTTCAATACCCTGTAATACTCTTCCAACGAACCAAACTCCTTGCCTCCGTTCAGGCTCTTCAGTATCGTATAAGCATCCTTTCCTTCTATTCCAGCGGCATTAAACTGCTCAATCTCTTCTCTCGTCAAGGTATGCGCCATCGGATCCTGACGCATCGCCTCCCATGCTTTGCGCAGTCCTCCGGCCTTACTTGCGGTCTTCAATCCGCCTTGGATGTCAAAGAACAACTGCATAGCCGCAGCATTAGCATACTCGTTACCCCAATCGACATCGTTTAACGAACCGCCTTGCAGAATATGACTCGCCACTCCGCTACCTACCATAATATTGGTTCCTGAGGCGAAGTGCGTTGCACGGCCGGCTACTAATCCCAAATCACGACCGAAAGCGTCTCCTACAGCTTTCTGTACCCTCTCTCCGAGTGCTCCGCCACCTGCAAAGGCCATACCGGTTAGTGCGCCACGTATCGGAGCCGTTGCAAGATTAGACCAATTAACCTCGCCTGTTTGATACAATTCTCCAATTAACGTGTGACCCGTATCTATACCAGCCATCATTACACCACCACTCGTCAACCGCTGAGCGGTACGCAGTAAACCGCGCTGCATCGCAGCACGTTCCGCCGCTCCGGCAGCATCACTCAAACCGACGCTTGCTAAACGGCGACCGGCAGCATTAACAATACCACGACCTGCCGCTTCTCCCACTCCCGGCATTATCCACATCAGCGGATCGGCTACTACATTGGCTACTTCCGCACCTATAGCAACTCCTTTTGTTGCCCAACCGGGATTCGCTTGCTCGTATTGCTGCGTTCCCTGCATCGCATACTGACGGCTCTGTGGAGACTGTGTATAGAGAGACGCTAACTGCGCAATCAAATTGCCTTGGATGAACTTCCGCGCAAAATAATCCAATTTGTCTTGCGGGATATTCTGACCTACAAAACGCTCTGCTATCTTGTCTTCTACAAAACGCTTGTATAACTGATACTCATCGATAGTCGCACCCATCTCTTGGGCAAGTTGAGCATCACCCTTTACATCTTTGCTCTGATATTTATTGTCTAACTCTCTCTCGAATGCATCAACGATAGCCTCTGGGCTATTCTGCTTGTTGGCTTCGCGGCTTGCTATAAGCGAATAACCTATATTACCGAAACCGCCGCCCATTACAGAAGGTAGGTTCACTTGCTGTGGTTTGTTACGCTGAACGCTCTCCGCTGCCGCTTTGGCACGCTCGTTGGCTTTATTCCATACCTCATTCAGCACCGGCGCATCTTGCTTCCATTGTGCTTCAAACTGCTCTTTGTACGGAGCCAGCATACTCTCCCATTCTGCTTGAGCGCGTGCCGCATCTTGCGCTGCCGCCTCTTGTTGTTGCTGACGGCTCCTGCCTTGTATGTCTGTCGTGGCACTGATATGATATGGATTATGTGCTCCTATGCTCTGCCAGAAACTCGGTCTCTGCTCCACCAACGGATGATTCGGGTCACTGGTTACTCCTTGGATTGCGTTCTGACGCGCTAACTCTTCCTGCTCGCTCAATAACGAACCGCCGGACACGCCTGCTTGCTGTGCCGGTTGTCCGTCAGAGGTCATAGCCAAAGCGAACTGCTCCGGCGTGCCTATATTGAGACCCAATTGTCCAGCTTGCTCATATACCCACTGACGATTCTTCTCGTCCTGCATCGCAGCGGCAAAATCATCTTCACTACCGAGATTGACGCGTTTGCCCGTCATCTCCTTATATAACCAACTTTGATTATCAGTTAGTGCCATAATATATTATCGTATTTTAGTATTCAATATGCTGGGGTCGAAAGCAACCTCCATGTAGTCAATGCGGCTCTTGCCGGTGAACTGCCCTGAGAGGCAGACGCGGAAGAACTTCACATCTGTCCGCTCAATCTTGCAGCCGAGGTCCGTCCACTTGCCTTTACGCTCGTTACCGCCTACCATCGCCCATTGCCGCCCGTCGTAACTGCCGAAGACATACAGACCAAGGTGCGCATCATCGCCTACCGTCTTAAAATACCCGCGTATAACCAGCCGATGCAGCTCCTTGAAGCCGATAGAGTCTAACTTGATGATGTTCGACAGCCAGAAGATACCGTTGTCGGCTTCCTTGCGGTGCTCCAGCGATGTCAGCGCGTTGCCCTCTTCGTCCACCTTGTAGAAAGTGCCGCCTTGTACCCGGTAAGAGGTAGGATAGTTATTAACGTACTCGTCTGCCGTAAAACTGCGCCGGCTCCATTGCCCCTCGCGGTCCATCACATAACTGTACGGATAGTTCGGGTTGGACACCATCAACTCACGCAGGTTGTGGTTGTAGTTGATGATGGCGCCGGAGATATACGTCAGAAAATCCACTCCGTCTAACATTCCTTGCGGCAGTTTAGCAAACACATCGGCGGTAAACCTGTGCCACATGATCTTCTTGGCTACATACGGATGCTGCTGGTCGTATGGCGCGTCCTCGTAGTCCTCAATACGGAACACATCACCCTCCGCCGGTGCGCCTATCTCCTCTACCTGCTCTCCGGCAATCATCATCAGTCCGCGGTCAGTAGTGAACACAACACCGGTGTCAATAGGTGTGACGGAGCGGGCATTGTTGCACACATCGCGGGCAAGAATACGGGCGTTCTTATACACCATCTCGCCGGAAGCTTCCACATACAACGCATACACACCGTCCTTACAGAACACATACAGCGGTGCGGCACCGGTCTGACCTGTACCCACCGCGATAGCATTGGACATAAGTGCCAGTATCTCCGCCGAGCCTATCTGATATGTATAATCGACAGGGAATAACATCGGCTGGTCTGCCTTGCTCACCTTCAGTCCGTTCGGAAAATACTCCTCCGTGTTCTGCATATCTGGCAAAGCATGAGGATTGTTCGGTACTGGATATACACTGAACTCTATCGGTTTCAAGTCCGGGTCTATATAATACGCCATATTCAAATACGGGTGCGGCTTCAAATCCACCGTTTTGGCGTAATACAAATACATAGCACCTCCTTGGTATGTCGTTTCTTCCTTCAATATGTATATAGACATCTTCTTTGCCCTTGCGTCCGGGTATGTCAGCAAAGGATTCAGGCTCTCAATGAAATCAGCGCGTCCGTCCTTTCCGCTACCTATTTCATACGGCTCGATATACCGCACTACCCGTTGCATGCCTTGTGCAGTATCAATATCAACGGTAATGTAGGCAAAGTATTTTATTGCGCTGCTATACGTGGCAGGGAAATCATGCTGCGTCCTCGGATATTGCAGATACGCATCATTATTGTCCGCAAGATTAGGCAGTACACGTTTTCCTGCCTCGTCTGCCGGGAACCATGCGCCGTCCTGCACCTTGACCGAATGGTTGTGCAGGTGGAAAAGGTCTATCGGATAGCCAAAGAACGGATGCGACTTGTAGTTGGCTATATGCAACCGTCCGTTGTACATATAACTTACCTTCGGCAAATACGTCGTGCGGGATAACGCCTCGGTATCAAGCGTTTTCTGCTGGACGAGATTCTCAAGTAATCCTTCGTATTCCGGTGATGATAGATCAACCAATGGATTCTCCAATAAGTCACCTAACTCATTTATTTTATATTCGCGTAATAAATAAAATGGAGAGTGTTTTAAGTCATTTATGATTTGCGCTAACTCTCTTGGTTGTGGTGCATTGGATGTGTATGATTCGTTTATGGTAACAGTGGATCCTTGATGATATTTATAGCCGACAGAAGCGTGTTGAGAAAACACAAGTGTCCCTTTTGGGTGTGTAACAGTACCAACTCCTTCTACATTAAAACTCTCATCCTTCTCGCGAGGCTTGTACAAGTCAGCTTCTGTTGTAACAAATATGCAAAGTGACGATATTACATCTTCATTACTTTTGAGTAGATTTATAGTGTCAGGTGTAATTGAAATCACTAAGTCTGAACCCAAGAACCAAAAGTATTGCCCGCTATTATATGATATACAGTTTATAAATCCACCTTCAACATGTTCACTATTAGTATCAAAAGAATCATCAAAAGTTATTTCCCCGGGAGTTCGACCCTCAGGTGCCGATACTCCATACGGGATAATAAGTGGAAATTGCGAAAAAGCAATATCACTAAGATATGTAATCCCTGACTTTTCTTCTTCGCCGGAAAGATACCTGTCTATAGTCGCTCCGTTATCTATAAACATTACTTTGTATTTCCCAGAATTTACGTTAGCAATTCTAAATGGTCTGTTTATAAATCCCTTGCCTTCTTTATGGATGAAATTAAATTGTTCTCGTGGATGAACAAGAACCGGATTTGAAGCGTACATGTAAGAACCATCGTATAATTTAATTGCGGCTATTGCAAAAAAAGGTTGAGCAAATTGGTTCTTCTTTTTGACTACATTTTTAATGGATTCATAATACACTTCTAACCCCCAGTTATAAACAGCTTCTATATCTCTTCCGCCAAACGTGTGTTGCTCGTCACATGGACAATAACAATTAAAATGCACCTGTCCGAAAGGATAGAGTGAGCGGTCGGTTGCCTTTCCGTTCACATCCATATTCACCTCGATATACTCTTTCGTACTGGTCTTGAATACAAAGTGCTCAAAATCGTCTGCCTCGTCGATAATAGTCAGCAAGTGTCCGGTCTGTGTCACCCACATATCGCCGGTGACGGTGGTGAGTGCTACGCGCTCCGTGGGCAAACCCTGCTTGTCCTCCGGCCATTGACTGCGGTCGGTCGTACCGTCTAAGGGATAGAAAGTTACACCATCGTTATCTATCTCCGCAAACCAATAGAGCGTGCCGCCGGACACGCCTAACAGATGGTGATAGACATTAGTATGAACATAGAGTTGGGCGTAGCCGGTGCCGGAGAAGTTCTCAATCATTCTTCCGTTGCCGGATGCACGCCAGCTGCCGTCAAGGAACCGCAGATTAACGAGGTCGTCGCTCTGTCCGTCCTGCACGCCTATCTTGGTTTGGTTGCGCACAATGCCTTGCGGCATGATCGCTTTCCTGTTATTTCCGTCTGCCATAGGGAAATATATGCTGAATGATTATTATTGCACCCAAGGAGCCGTATTCGCCTGCCGCTGATTTTGTAACCATGGCGCTTGAGGACCATTACCGCCCGTCATCAGAGTCTCTAACTCATCACGGGTATATTCCTTCTCTTTGCCGTCCACAGTATGCGTCAGATGCATCTTCTCCAACTCGTTCAGATAAATATCCATCATGCCAGGTATGGCATATAGCGTACCATCGTTGATCAATCCGTCGTAGTTCCATCGGTCCGGTGTCGGGGCTTTCCCCGCCTGACCGCGTTTAGCCGGTGTTCCCGGGCTACCGGGAGTGAAATACAGCGTCCACAACCGCTCTGCATTCTTATCACCATTCCTTACTGCGTCTTCTACACTCCTTGCTACTACCCTTGATAACGCATCTTTCTTCGTCTTGGGAATCTCAAACGTCATGTATTTCTCTCCTCCCGGAGCGTTTGGCACACGGATAGCAATATAATCGGTATTTTTCCCGCCGCCACCGCTGCTACTACTTGATGAACTACTCGAACTGCCGCCCGCTCTTCCGCCTACCTCCCCATAAGTGCGGTCATTGCCTTGCTTCGTTCGGGTAGTCGTCTTGCCGCCCTGCTCTGTCGTATAGGACACTTTCGTCCCATACGCCTTGCCCACACTGTCATACAGCTTCTGCACAGCATTGGCATACGCCGCCTTGGTGCTGTTAACCGCCTGCGCAGCAGCGTTATCCTCTGCTGCTTGCTCGCGTTGCAAGGCAATGTTGGTATCATGCGCCGCCTTTGCGTGCTGGTCTGCCTGTCGCTGCCATACATTACCACCGGTAGCCGTAGTTATCATGTCGCCTAATACAGATAAACCGTTATACCATGCCGACTCCTTCTGCTTGCGGCGGTTCAACGCCTCTTCTGCCTCACGCTGCTCACGCATCGTCTCCAAGCCGGGGAACATATCCGATAGAAACATGCGCCGGTCCACCTCACCCGTATCAGGATTAACATGATAAGCAGGCGCTATCTGACGCTTCTGCTCTTCAAACGCCTGACGGGCTGCCTCGTTCGGCGTACCGTCCGGGTTATAAAAACCATTCACCTGCTGCTCCGTCCGGGTGGTCACTTTCGGCTCATGCTCCGTAACCGTCTCTTTGTCGCCGTGAACGGTCGTGATGTTGCGTTTATATCTCTTATCGTCTGCCATAGTCGTATTCCTTTATCCGTTAGGGGTTAATCTTTTCTTGAGTGCAGCAAGCGAAGAATCTATTTTAGCCTGTTCCTGAGCTAATGTGGTCGGAGAAGCTCCTACTTGCACACCGGTAGTGCCAGCTTGCTCATTCATCTGCTCCACGGCGGCATTGGCATCTCTTATTGACGAGTGATTAGGATTAAACTTACCTAATCCCGTAGTATAACTGTCCATAATAGCACCTGCAGCACTCGCTGCGTTGGCGGCTAAGTTGGCATACGTCTGATTGCGTGCAGCACGGCGCTCCTGATCGTCTATTGCCTTCTGATGGCGCGCTTGCTCGCCCTTGGCTTTATAATAATCGGCGCGCTGGCTGGCTCCTGCCGCCATACTGCCCATCAAGTCCGCACGACCACCGGCTACCGCTTTCTGAACGCCTAACGCATATTCAGGCGTAGCACCCGTGATGGCGGCTACACCTCGTGCATTCTCTATCTGTTGTTGTGACTGACGGTCATACTGACCAAGGATATGCTCGTTCTCGCTGCGAGACAACGGGTTCTCGTCGGCTTTGGCTTCGTAATAAGCCCGCTGCCGTGCCGCCTCCGCATCCGCCTCACGCTGCATACGCCTGTTATTGATAACAGAAGCTATACCGCTTACCGCTTGACCTGCCAGTCCTACTAATGCTCCCCACATAGTTATACTGATTAGATGATTTATCTGCCTCTCACCTTGCACGCGCAAGGCAAAAACACAATTTTACTGTTACTTTTGCATATTCGGGTGCAAAATTACAATAGTAAACAAATTTTTGCAGGTCATTTTTTACAATTTTAACATGCACAGGCGTGCACGTTTATGTATGGTTTATGCGCGTAAAGGTGCAAAAAGGTGCAGTTTTAACGGAGTTTTAGCAAACAAAAGAGCATAATACAAAGACTGCCGACTTTCACAAGCCTGCAGTCCGAACCAATCTTTTTTGTGGTGCCGTCTTAATCTCATGGAAAAGAAATTCATTTAACACACATCCCCCCCCCAGGACGGCTGCGGGGTTATTCTCCTTTTGATATTTCTTTGGGTACAAATTCGAAATGCGCTTTCCCTCGTTCTACTAAGAAACAAGCTAAATCAAAACCAATGTATGTTTCGCGCATTTCTTTCGTAAACTCATGCAATATTTTATCTTCTATATCCATATCTATTCCTCCTTTGGTAGTTTGGATTCGAGTTCTTTGATATACTTGTCTTTCTTGCGGAGTTGGTCTCTGAGGTCGTAGATTTCATTCCACATACGCTCGATTTTATCATTCCCAAGTACGGAAACAATCTCCTCTCGCTCACTCTCCCGCAGAGGAATATTAAAATCTTGTAAGCGTCGCTCTCCATATTCGTCCGGAGGTTGCGGAATAGTAATTGACATGCACGCTTCCTTTACTCCGGGGAAATTGATTGCTGACACCAAAAAGAAATCTTCAGGGTCTTCAGGGCCTTCAATCTGCATTACTACATGAACTTTTTTCATAACTCAATATCTAAATTTGGTAAAATGAATAATCGCGAGGGGTTTGGATAGGTCGTAGTTACGGAACCAGTCCTGCCAGTCTTTATACGATAGTCCGTCATTCTCTGCAAGTTTGTTAGGAACATAGTCGGCTTTCGTGTCATAATGGCAGTACCTACCGTCTATCGAGAAGTTCCACCAACATTGGCATCCGTCTCTATCTGAGGCGAATTTAAGTTTCTGTATTCCGATGCCATCATCTTTGGTCAGGCGGCAGATCTCTACCATCTTGGAGCGGTAAGGCTTGCCGGACCACTGACGGACTGACAACACCGCTTCGCCGGCGGCTATCTGCTCGAAGCGCTTTTGCCATAGTTTGTAGTTAGCGCGGATAGTGTGGTACTTTTCATCTCCGTCGTTCTGCTCACCCGGTTCAAACACTTCCTGATGTCTCATGTGGTAAATAGCATTTGCCATCTTCTCCTTGAAATACGTCGGTTCGCCTTTTCTCGGATGCGTCGCAGGGAATGTCTGCGAAAGGGTCAGATAATAGGTTCTTGGCTTTTTCATAACTTAATTCTCTTTTCTGTAATTCCATAAAGCCGCAGCGCATGCTGGAGTTCGTGAACGTTTTTTAATTCCATGCCTAAATACTCATCGTCGCCCTCTAATATTCTAATTACGGCGCGACTATCGTACATTACATTCATAGTTTTGGGGTATTTCCCAAACTGATAGGACATATCTATTTTATCAGCATTCTTCTTTAGTATCTCCGGCGTGATGGGAATCGGTTTCAAACTCTTGGCATTGAATCTACGGATAGTCTCTTTTCCGTCTATAGTAATCAATCCTGTTACAGTTGGTTCAAGTGAACGGGATGTCTTGTCATTTATAGACATGATTTTGAGTGGTGTACCTCTCCAGAGTACCCAATCTCCAAACATTAAATCACAAATACTCATATCTCTTTTGCTTTGTCGGTTAGATAATAGGTGGTGTAGTTTTGTGCGGGGCGGGAGAGGATGAGACCGGCGGACTCCAAACCCTCCAGCGCAGCAGACAGTTTAGGCTCCGGCCATAACTCACAAACCGCATTGCAGCCCGTAGCGGTCACACAGGCCGTGGTGGCATCCTCCGCCAGTTCCAGATACACTTCCATCCTCGTGGCGCATTCCGGCACCCGATGAGCCGCCGCCCGCTGCCCAATCACGGCACGCAAGGCCTGTAATACTTTCTTTTCGTCACTTGTCATAGCGTTGTATGTTTGTTTAGTTATAAAAGTCACTTTTGGTGGTCGATGCGCTTCGATTGGTCAGTTGATGCGCTTGCGTTCAAAATAGGGTTAGTTGCCGTTGCTCCGCGTCAGGGGTTATGACAATACCTCCTTTTCTAATTTTGCTGCGTTTCGTCTTCCACGCTCTCTCTTTGCGTATGTGCAAATCAAATTGTGGATGGCATTTTCGTACTGATCCTTCAGCTCGTTCTTATCCTTGAAGGTTGTGTTGATAAAAACTCTACGCACTTCCTGCCATGAGTATCCATATGGATTGTTTTTGTTGTGGTCCCAATGCCACTCATAATTTCCACACACGATAGCCATGCTTCCGTCTGAATAGGGGACGAGTTTGATAGCATTTTTTGCGGCTTTTCTGAATTTTTTTAATAGTCTTGTGTCCATTGTTGCTTTTATTTCGTTTGATAATACTTCTCCACCGAGCCATCGGGTATCTGTTTCATACCTTCGAGGCAGTCCATGTTATATATTTTGTCAAGTTCGATAGTCATATCTCAAAATAAACTTAGTTGCCGTTTGTCAGCCGCAGCCTTTTGCAGCTTCATGTCAAAATAATGTTGCTTGTATTAGTTTCTTGCCGTCTGGCATTATAGTGGTGTTTTGACATTGCTCAAGAAAACGAGCCTCAGCTGCATCAAAATAGCCTTTGTCTATCTCGCAGCCTATATAATCAAATCCAAGTTTATATGCCGCTATACGACTACTTCCGCTACCCATGTGACTATCAAATATCAAATCTCCTTCTTTTGCAAATGTCTTTAGAAGCCATCTATAAAGACCTACCGGTTTCTGCGTCGGATGTATCTTCTTTTCCTTATTATTGCCGCCACGGGTGCTTATCTGCACTATCTTAGCCGGATAATCAAAAGAAGTCCATGCTAACTCTATCTGCGAGAAGTTATCCCAAGGTTGCAGTTTATCCCAACACACTACGCATCGTGTAGGAGGTAGCGCAAAGTAATTCATACCCCATATTATTTGGTTCTTCGACACACGGCGCAATTCTTCGAAATATTCTGCAGTAGGCGGTTTGTAATCCCACACGGCATTGAGATTAGATAGTTTGCCGCAGCCTTGATTCATTCTTTCTTTCTTAATCTTTCTCGCTGTAGATACATAACCGCCATATCCACCCATCTGCATGTTAGGAGCGTTGATACCATACGGCGGATCAACAATCGCTAAATCAAAGGTCTTGTCCTTCAGACCACGCATGAAATCCATGCAATCTACATTTATTGCAACACTATGTGGCATAACTATGATCAGTTTCTGTTATTCTTCTGTCGTTCTTCTCTCGGTTCTGTCTATGTCATCGGTCGGTGTAAACAATAGTGTTATGACATCTACACCAATCTGTATTGATAAATACCCAACACCTACCTTCCGTGTTTTTGCCGTGGAGACATCCTATTGCCGGACATTCACGCTTCTCCTTCTGGTTTATATCGTAAGCACCTCTTGTCATAATTACTTATGTTCTTTCTTCATCCATAGCCGCAGCAGCCCGAGACGCATAATGGCTATCTGTTCCTCTAAATAAAGACGGTAATCACAATCATTAGAGTTCGTAAACCGTGCAAGGTGCGGTGCGATAAACGGGCGGCTCATCCTGCCATTTTCGCTATAGAACATTAGTCCGACTGGCGGCAGGAGATTATAGCGTCCACGCAGGTATGGTTCGGAAAATTGGTGTTGCATAAGGAACTCCCAGCACTTATCCTTGATGCTCTCCGGCACAACGTAGTACAAGTGTGCCACCTTACCCTCAAAGTGTGTTCCGTCTTTCTTGAAGTCTGCGAGGAAATCCGAATACGACCGCTTTATCTCATACTCGGTCATGTAGCCCTGCTTGCTGATCTTCACAAGGTCGGCTTCGTGGCTCTTGAAGTAGCCCCACGACACATTAGGCACAAACACATTGGCTCTTGCTCCGCCCTCATACTTGATGATGAGCTGCTGAATTTTATCTACTGACAATGCTGTATCCATACTACTTTTTCAGTTCGTCTTTGTGTTCTAACACATACTTGACTTTTTCGTGGAGGTCACGCTGCGGCTGCGGCTCTTTGTTCTCAATCAGCCAGTAGTAAGCATCGCTCACAATCTCGCTGAAGTCATCTGCGGAAATGCCGTCGCTATCCGCGCATACCTGCGACATATCGAGCACGCCGACTATCTCATCACAGTCCTTGTGACTACACCAGTCATAAGGCGGCTCGTTCTCATACTTCAGTGTATGGCGCACGTACTGCTCGCCTTTCTCAATTATGCCACCGCACCAGTCACATCTATGCGGCTTGCGTGCCACAGGGTGCAATTCTTTAATCGTTTCGGTCATAATCAATCAAAATTTATTGTTTGTTGCAGGAACTTATCTGCCACATACTCTTTGCTATTCTTCTTGGATATCCACCAGTCGAAGATGAACTCTGCTACCTCGTCTTCGGAGTACCCGGACAAATCTATATGCTCATCGAGGTTCAGCATTGCGCCGTTGCGCCGCATCTCTTTTATCGTTTCAATCCATCTGTGCCGTTGGTGTGGGTACTCTCTGCACTCTCGGAGCAGGTTGCGCTTGGTACTCATCGGGCAGAACAAACAACCTATTCTGTGATGTCCCGTGTCGTACAACTCGCAGTGTGGCACTTTGACTACCTCGTTTAAGAACTCCCATACGTCGCGTTCAGTCCAGTCGATAATAGGCGATACGATGATACTGTCTTTGCCACCTACGCATTTAACAAGGCTCTCTTGGTCGATGTCGAACTGCTCTTGCTGTTTCTTCATCTGCTCAAGTTGCTTGGCGCGCTGCTCTTCTTGCCACTTGGCAAACTCTTCTTGCGTGCCGCTGAACCTATAAGACGAAACCTCTAATTCTTGCCGCTTGGCTCTGTTTACGCTCTCTTCGTGCCGTATGCCTATCAGTTTGACTTTGCCTGCACCGTGACCCTCTTTGAACACGTCACAACACCAACGCATGACACGTGTAGGGAGCACTTTTTTCTTCAACGCAACCGAATAGATGCTTGCAGGGGGGGGTATTAGGTGAACGTCCGGGTAGTTCGTCTTGACAAAACGAATTACCTGCGGAGGGTCAACGCTGGTCAATGCCATGTGCGCCTTGAACCGCACACCCGCCATCTTCGCTACATGATAGAGTGTTTGACTATCTTTACCGCCGGAAAAACCGAGATAGAACCCGTCCACGTTGTCGTAGAGGAGTGCCAAATTCTCGGACTTACGCAGCAGCGCAATCGAGTAGTCCAACTTTGCCTTCAGTTGCTCTGTCATAGCCTTATTCGTTATTCTCTTCGGGGTCCTCTTCTTTATCGAGGAGCGCGTTGATACGTGTTACCGCCTCGTCTATGCGCTCTATCGTTTTCTTCTTTAAGATGAGGTTGCCAGCGAGCACGTTCACCGACTTGCGGAGGTTGCTTATATTGCTGTTGCTCATCTTCGCTTTGAGGTCATCGACAATAGCCTGTAAGTCATCATTGCGCTTGTTTGCCGCCATGAGTTTATTATGGAGGTCTTCGATGATACCCGCGTCTTCTACTGCCGCCGTGCCGGACGTGTGTTTGACAATCAACTCACATCTGACCCATTCGGGCACGCCATTCGCTACGGGAATGCGCACGGAGCGGGTGGTAAAACATACGTTCAGCACCTTGCCTTTGATGCCGCCATCAATCTCTACTGTGTCAAACGCTCGCCATACTTGGCGCACAAATTCTTGCTCTGTCATATTGGTGTTATCTTTTTCGGAGCGGTTAGAATAGCCGTAACTGTTTTTTCTCTGCGCTCACTCGTTTAATGCTCATATCGTAATAGTCTTTGTTTCGCTCAAAGCCTATGTAATGGCGGTTTGTCTTGATACAGGCGACAGCCGATGTACCGCTGCCCATAAACGGGTCTAACACCGTGTCACCCTCGTTGCTCCATGATAGTATGTGTCCTTCTGCCAGTTTGAGCGGGAAGATAGCCGGGTGTCCCGTGCCGTTATTTTCTCTCGCTACTTGCCACACATTGAACCGTAGGGAGTATTCGGCTACTATGCGCTTTTTGTCGAGTGTCTGCCTATCTTCGGCACAACTGCGCGTCTCTTTGCCGCCGTTGATGGTAATCATTTCCACCTTCGCCTCGTAGAAGTTCTCGGCGGAGTCCTGGAGGAAGAAATCGAAGAACTGCCGTTGGCGTATCTGCGGTGTCTCGCTCTCACCAAACACAAACGGCTTGATCTCGTTAATCACTTGCTGCTCCGCATCCGAACACGATACTGCTTCTACCAGATACGTTTCCTTTACTTTGGCGGGATTATCCTCGCCGGTCTGCCGTTCGTAAACGACTTTCACTTCAAAAAAAAATCATAATCTTTCGGGGTTTAATAATTAAACAATCGGTATTAGTTAAATCTTCATCTTAAGCCAATAGAACCAACAGGCTGTATCTATTCCAGCGCATATAAATTGTACTGCTGCATCGCCTGTCTTTCCTTCTTCTACATAGCCTATTCCGCACAAAATAGCATAGGCGGTAAATAGCGCTAATGCAATCAACACAAAAACTCTTAAAATCTTTAATGCTTTCATATATCATTCCTCCGTAATAGGTTATTCAAATTTCTTGTTATAATCAGGGTCTAAGATCTCCAGTTGGAACAGGTCAGCCACATACGCCGTGCAGACCCATTGCTTGCCGTCCAGCCGCACGCTGACCAACCGCTTGCCTGCCTTGTGCAGTTGTAGCTGCTCGCGCTTGTTGAGGAACTGCGGACGCACATGCTGGAGAAAATAATAAGGGTTCCGGTTCATCGTCACATTACCGTCACGCAACCAACGCAACACCGCCTCACGGAACTTCGGGTCCATGTCCTTCCATTGCATCAGCGAGACCTTGTACTTGGCTTGCTGGCTCGGATCGGGACGGAACAGTTGCCAAAACTCCTCGAAACTCTTGCGTAT
The DNA here is from genome assembly GCA_937910305.1 of uncultured Bacteroidales bacterium. Classification (GTDB taxonomy): domain Bacteria; phylum Bacteroidota; class Bacteroidia; order Bacteroidales; family Paludibacteraceae; genus Colicola. Next base: position 67,744 of record CALEPS010000188.1, read on the forward strand.
CTCCGGCGGCACATCCTCAATCTTGCTGAACAGTTGTATTTCCCCTTTATTTATTTTTTCTTCTAACAATTTTCTCTCCTCCTCTTCCTCCTCCTTTGACTTCGACGTTGATGGTTCGCAAACCTCAACGGAAGAAGAAGAGGAAAGATTCTTTGCTTCGTTAGAAGGAAATATATCTTTACTATCTATTCTACTCTCTTCTTCTCTTATCTTATCTATTGTAGCATTGCTATCATTTTCGGGTAGCATTGCTGCAGCATTGCTTTGGCTTTGCTTTAGTTCGGCTTTACGTTTGCCACCTTTACTGCCAGCCGCAGCACGCTTCTGATAACGGGCATTGAGGTCTTCCATCTGTGCCATGAATGAACTGTTCCAGAAATAGTCTTTGTTGGTCTTGAACAGCCCGTAATCCTCCACTACACGCTTGATCAGTTCGGCAAGGTCGGGATGGTACATCTTGAACGCAATATCTTCGTAATCGCGTTGCAGCCTGTGTTCTTTGACTCCGCCAAGCATCTCCAGCAGCCGCCACCAAACACCATAACCCGCCATTCCTTCCTTGCGGAATAACTTGAATAGCTTCTCATCGTCAAGGGCATTGATTTGGTGCTTAAAAAATGATATTCTTATCTGTTCTTCCATTGTTAGGGTTATTTGGAAATTGGTGAGTATAGGCGGTATTCATCCGCCTGTACCCTGTTACTTCTCGCCTATCGGCTGGAAATCTACATCAGCTGCTGTATCAGCCGCAGCTTCCGGCTTTTCTAATTCCTTAACGAACTCGTCGAAGTTTTTTTTGTCTTTCCCATGCTCTTCACGAAGTCTATCAAGTAACTCGGGCTTTTCCTTAATATCTTTACGCACTGACTCCATCATTAAATTATGGAGTTCCTTACTCATCTCTCCAGCAGCCATTAAAACAAGGAGTGACGGCATATTACCGCCTTCTTCTTTGACAA
>CALEPS010000189.1 GCA_937910305.1 uncultured Bacteroidales bacterium
GATGCTCGGCGTGAGACGATAGACCACTCTGCCTTTGTATCCCTCGATACCTGTTTGCATGGAGATGACATCGTCCCGTTTGGTCTTGCGCCATTTGGGGTTGTCCCGTTTCAGCTGCATCTCGGCGGCCTTGAGGTAGTCGCACGGATCGTACTCATACGAGATGCTGACCGGGCATATGTTGAGTCCTTTGATCTTCTCGTATAGGTCCCCGTCTCCCATGGTCAGCATATGCAGTACGGATCCTTGCGTGAGGTCGTTGCTGTCTTTCGCGCGGCCCTCGCGTTGTGCCAGCCATATCGACTTGCCGCGGCTGCGCAAGAGGCGGATATAGGCGGACAGATGCTTGGCGTTCTCTAACTGCGCATGGGCTGCCGCACCGCGCTTTACCGCGAAACAACGCAGGAATTTCATCACGTGCTCTATCCACGGGCGGGCAAACAGGTTGTCGCCTACACCCATATACGGACGGATGAAATGGTGCGTCCGGAGCAGGTAGGACAGCCATGCCGCATCCATGATGATGTCGCGGTGGTTGGTCATGAAGAATGCACCGTGCTTGATGTCTTTCTCTATCTGCTTGCGGTCGCCCAGATAATCCAGTTTGAGACCCTTGGTCCTCTTCCATGCCCAAACCCTGAGAATAGGGAACACAATCAGAAAATCCGTTATCCAAAGGATCCATCCTACGCGGTATGCCCGTATGTCTCTAAATTCGTCTTTCATCTTTCACCTTTCACCTTTCACCTTTCAACTAAACTTTCAAGGGCTTCCTTGCTGGCTTCCCTATACGCCACCATCAGCCCTCCTGTGCCTAACAGCGTACCGCCGAAATAGCGCACAACGACCACTAATATGTTATCCAGCCCGCGTGCATCGATGGATCGCAGGATAGGAGCTCCGGCGGTGCCGTGCGGCTCGCCGTCATCTTTGGTGCGCCATAGATCCGGGCCCAGACGATAGGCGTAGCATACGTGCCGCGCATCGTGGTATTTCTTCTTGTACCACGCTATGCGTGCCTTGGCTTCAGCCTCGTCCTGTATCGGTTCTGCAAACCCTAAGAACTTGCTTCCCCGGTCCTTATATATCCCTTCTCCTTTCACCTTTCACCTTTCACCTTTCACCTATTCCGGAAATTCCATCAGGTATGCTTTGATGAACGCGTCTATATCGCCGTCCATGACGGCATTGACATTGCTTGTCTGGTAGTTCGTGCGGTGGTCTTTCACGCGCCTGTCGTCGAACACATACGACCGTATCTGGCTTCCCCATTCGATCTTCTTCTTCCCGGCTTCCACTTTCGCTTGCGCCTGTCTTCTCTTCTCTAACTCTAACTCATAGAGCTGACTTCTTAAATGCCGTAAGGCATTCTCGCGGTTCTTCGGCTGGTCGCGCGTCTCCGTGTTCTCTATCACTATCTCGTCCGGCTGGCCGGTGAGAGGGTTGACGAACTTGTAATGCAACCGCACGCCGGACTCCACTTTGTTCACGTTCTGACCTCCGGCGCCGGAGCTGCGGAAGGTGTCCCAACTGATACCGGCGGGATTGACCTCCACCTCGATGGTATCGTCAATCAGCGGCACCACGAAGACGGAAGCGAACGAAGTCATTCGCTTGCCCTGCGCGTTATAGGGACTCACGCGCACGAGGCGGTGTACGCCGTTCTCGCTCTTGAGGTAACCGTACGCCATGTCGCCTTCTATATTGAATGTCACGGTCTTGATACCCGCCTCGTCGCCTTCCTGCAGGTTGGCGATCGTCACCTTGTAGTCGTGTTTCTCGCAATACCGCTGGTACATACGCATCAGCTGCTCCGCCCAGTCCTGGGCTTCCGTTCCGCCTGCGCCGGACACGATCTTCAGAACAGCCGGCATCTGGTCCTCCTCATGGCTCAGCATGTTCTTCATCTCCAGGTCCTCCACCTCCTGTACGGCCTTGGCATAGGCGGCATCCACCTCCTCTTCCGTCACCAGCTCCTCGCGGTAGTATTCATATGCAAGGGCTAACTCTTCCACAGCGCCGCGGACACCCTCATAGCCTTCTATCCATCGCTTGATGTTCTTCACCTTCCGCATCTGCGCTTCGGCGGCTTTAGCATCGTCCCAGAAGCCCGGAGCCTGCGTATGCAGCTCCTCTTCCTCCAGTTGGATACGCTTCTCGTCGATCTGCAGATAGCTCTTCAGTTTATCCGCCCGTTGTTGTACGTCTTTTAACTGTTCTATTGTTATCATAAGTAGAAACGATATTATTTGCGGCTGCAAATTTACCACTTTTTTTTGACATGTGCAAATAAAAAGCGTAAAATCAAAGATTTCCCTTCCACTTTTGCCGTTTATCCCTAATTTCCTAATTTGCTTTTCTCTTTGAGCGTAGCGGTCTTTCGACTTTCTACTTTCGACTAATAAAATATTTTTTTGAAGCAGATTTTTTGTGCAAAAATGGCAATTGAAATGGCAAAACAAGGTGATTTTGCGTAAATTTGACTTCTCTGTAAGCCATTGAATATAAATAAATTATAGGCAAAAATCAAGAACAAAGTCTAGAACGCCTCTTTAACGCCCCTTTAATGCCCCTTTTGTGCACTCTTTTGTGGCCCTTATTCTATTCCTTTTCGCTGTCGTTTTGATGTCCATTTGAGGTTGATTTTCTGCCGAACGCGATTTTGGGGCTAATGTAGTATACACCAAACGTGCGGTATGTAGCTAGGGAGTCATTTATGGCATTTCTTGCTAACAAATTTCATTCTCTCAATCAGCAATTATTAGCAGAGGTATTCCAAGAGTCCGTAAGCCGTGTATGGGAGAATATAGAACGGGGAAAATTAACGGAAACTTCATTAACCTCCTCTCTTTCAACTTATCTTAATAGCACAGGAATACGCGTTTTGTTAGAGACAAACCATCGTTAGAATGCGTCAACATCCCAAGTATTCCAACCCTTACTATTGGGCAGGATTTATCATGCTGGATTGAGTAATTTTGTGCAATAAATTCGCCGTACTGCATAAAAAAGTATATTTTTTGTGCAATAAACTTGCATAATTGAATAAAAAGTAGTACCTTTGCCGCAAAATTTGGGAAAAGATGAAAACAATACTCCTTTCACAACGCAAAGAGCGTGATGATTTATTGGCGCAAAGTTATATCAGTCGTCATACAATGCTCAACACGGATGAACTGCTTAATAGTCACCTCATCAAGTTAATAACAGGTCCACGGCGTGTGGGTAAGTCCACACAAGCATTGCTTATGCTTCGTAATAAGAACTTTGCATATCTTAATTTTGACAAACAGGAATTGCTGGACAACTGGAATGCCGATCTGGTAATGCGTTTATTGGACGAAGTATATCCTAACTACGACTATTTGCTGCTGGACGAGGTGCAAAATCTGCCACATTGGGATGTTTGGGTGACTGAGCTTTTCCGGCAGGGGAAGAATATGATTATTACCGGCAGTAATGCCAACATGCTTTCAAGCGAGATGGCAACCGTGCTTACCGGTAAGTATCTGCCGATAGAGATGTTGCCCTTCAGTTTGGCGGAGTTCTTTGAATGGCACCATCTGGACCGAAAAGCTATCTTGCCGGAGCAGCGCACTGAAGCCGCTGTTTTGGAAGATGATTATCTGCGTTTAGGTGGTTATCCGGAGACAGTTGCTGCTCGTTCTTTGGCGACAAGCTACCTCAGCACGCTCTTTGATTCAATCATTTGGAAAGATGTAGTAAAACGTCATAAAATCCGCAAGACAGAGGATATCAATAACATGGCGTTATATCTGCTGACAAATTTCTGCAATCAATTAAGCGCAAACGATATAGCCGATGCTCTGAATATTAAAAGTGTGAATACTACACAGAAGTTCATGGGCTATCTTCATGAGCCTTTCCTCTTTTATTATTTGCCGCGCTATAACAACAAACTCAAACTGATGACCAAAGCTCCGCGTAAGATATATGTAGTTGACAATGGTTTTGTAGCCGCAAAGGCATTCTCCACAAGCGATAACTTAGGACGGTTATTGGAGAACCAAGTCTTTGTTAACCTTTTGCGCAAAGGTTATGACCCGGAAAAAACGATGTTCTACTACCGCACACGTAACGACAAAGAGATTGATTTCGTCCTGCGTGAGAATAACCATGTGAAGCAATTGGTTCAAGTCAGTTACGAGATGATGTC
>CALEPS010000190.1 GCA_937910305.1 uncultured Bacteroidales bacterium
CGACGACGAAGCCATGGTTATCGACCATGACTTCATGCGCGCGCTAGAATACGGTATGCCGCCTACTTCCGGTATCGGAATAGGTATCGACCGTCTGGCCATCCTGATGACCGGTCAGCCGACTATTCAAGAAGTGCTTCTCTTCCCGACGATGAAGCCGGAGGCTAATTGAGAATTGAGAATTGAGAATTGAGAATTATGTATCGTAAAATAGCTATTCTCGGTTCGGGCAGTTGGGCAACGGCATTAGCCAAGATTGTCATGCAGAACCAAGGCGATATCAACTGGTTCATCCGCCGCCAGGAAGTGATAGACGAGTTTATCTCCACGGGCAAGAACCCTACGTATCTCGGCGCCGCCAGTTTTAACGTGAGCCGGATTCATTTTTCATCGGACATCAACCAGACCGTAGCGCAATCAGACGTGCTGATTCTTGCGATTCCTTCGCCCTATGTGAAACAATCGCTCAACAAGATCCGCCGTGACATGACTCACAAAGTAGTCATTTCAGCCGTCAAAGGTATGATCCCCGACGAGAATGTGATTGTCACGGATTATCTGCATGACCGTTTCGGTATCCCGATGGACCAACTGGGCGTGATAGCAGGTCCCTGTCATGCGGAGGAGATTGCGCTGGAGAGGCTTAGCTACCTCACTATCGGTTGCGAAAACCGCTCAAACGCGGAGATATGGTCCAAACTATTCCAGACCCAATACGTTCGTACCACTATTTCCAGCGATGTGATCGGTTTGGAATACAGCTCTGTGATGAAAAATATCTACGCTATCGCCGCCGGCATGTGCCAAGCCCTGCATTACGGCGATAATTTCCAAGCCGTACTGCTGAGCAATGCCATCCAGGAGATCCAGCGTTTCGCAACCGCGATGAGCAACGTCCCCCGCGATATCACCATGAGCGGTTATCTGGGCGACGTACTGGTCACCGGCTATTCCCAGTTCAGCCGCAACAGGCAGTTTGGTCAGATGCTCGGTCTCGGCTATTCCGTGAAAGCCGCGCAGATGGAGATGGAGATGGTGGCAGAAGGATATTACGGCACCAAAGCCATCCACGAGGCTAACCAACGGATGCAGGTAGCCCTGCCCATCGTGGACGCCATGTACGAGATACTATACAACCGCCAGAAAGCGAAACCAATTATCAAGTCATTAACAACAAAATTACAATAATATGCAAATCTGTCTGAAAAATGCAGCAGGCTTTGTTGAAGCCACTGCGTTAAAACAACTGGAGTCGCAAACAGAGGCAGCAAACCTCTTGTTGGAAAACGGCCAAGGAGCCGGCAATGATTACATCGGATGGGTACATCTCCCCTCCTCTATTACGGATGAGTTTCTCGCTGAGATACAAGCTTCGGCTGATGAGTTACGCAAGCGTTGCGAGGTAGTGATAGTAGCAGGTATCGGAGGTTCATATCTGGGTGCCCGCGCCGTGAATGAGGCATTAAGTTCGGCTTTTGACGCCTTCGCAGCCAAAGACCGCAAGAATCCGTATGTCGTTTATGCCGGCAACAATATCGGAGAGGATTATCTGGCAGAACTGATGGAGTTCATCTCTGACAAACAGTTCGGAATCATCAACATCTCCAAATCCGGAACCACAACCGAGACCGCGCTGGCGTTCCGTCTCTTGAAGACCATGCTGGAGAAACAGGTAGGCAAAGAGGAAGCCAAGCATCGTATCGTAGCCGTAACCGACCGCGCGAAAGGCGCTCTCCGCAGCCTCGCTACGAAAGAGGGATACAAGACCTTCGTTATCCCCGATAACGTAGGCGGCCGTTTCTCCGTTCTCACGCCGGTAGGTCTGCTGCCGATTGCAGTAGCCGGAGGCGACATCAAAGCACTTGTTCGCGGCGCCCAGGATATGGAGAAAGCGACGGACGTCAAAGTGCCGTACGCAGAGAACCCGGCATGCCAATATGCAGCTATGCGTAACGCACTCTACCAGAGCGGCAAGAAAATCGAGATCCTCGTCAACTTCAACCCGAAACTGCATTATTTCAGCGAGTGGTGGAAACAACTCTACGGCGAATCGGAGGGAAAAGACCACAAGGCTATTTTCCCGGCTTCCGTGGATTTCACAACGGATCTGCACTCTATGGGTCAGTGGATCCAAGACGGCGAGCGTACGATCTTCGAGACCGTGATCTCCATTGAGAAAGCCAACAAGACCGTTCTTGTTCCGGAGGATAAAGAGAACCTCGACGGCCTCAATTTCCTCGCAGGCAAACGTGTGGATGAAGTCAATAAGATGGCAGAGTTGGGCACCCAGTTAGCCCACGTGGACGGCGGCGTGCCCAATATCCATATCAGTTTTGAGAAAATAGACGAGTACAATATCGGCCAGTTCATCTATTTCTTCGAGCGCGGTTGCGGTATCTCGGGTTATGTACTGGGCGTCAATCCATTTAACCAACCCGGCGTAGAGGCGTACAAGAAGAACATGTTCGCATTGCTCAACAAACCGGGCTACGAAGCAGAAAGCAAGGCTATTCAGGCCCGGCTGCAGAAATAACCGATTGTATAACCAAAAATCGTAAAACAAAAGATGAAACGTATTAGTGTTGCAGTCATACTTCTGAGTATGCTTTGTCTGAGTGTTTTCGCCCGCGGGAAACAACCTGTTGCCTTGAAAAATCTGCCGGACCCCGTTAAACAGGAGGTATTGAAGAGTTTCCAGGAGAGCGATATCCAGTTTATTACCGTTGAGAAAAAATTCCGCAATTATGAATACACATTCATGATAGCGGACGGAACGAAAGCAGAGTACGACCAAAATGGCCAACTGAGCAAGATAGAGAATCAGAACGGCGTTCCCGAGAAGTTTCTACCCGAAGCGATCACGGAATACATCAAGGAGATTCTACCCCATGCGGTTGTTACGGAATACGAGAAAGACCGTATACAGAAAGTGGAACTGAACAACGATATGGAGCTGGTCTTCAGCAAGAAAGGCAAGTTCATCCGTATTGAAGACTAATCCCGGCTTGGTTTTCTCCGAAACAAAAATCGGCACTCCAGTTATCAGAGTGTCGATTTTTGTATGCTCACGCCGACGAGTCTTTCGTATCTGGCTCCGAACGGCCGCCAATAGACATAGACGGCATATTCATTCTCCGTCTGCCAATAACTGCCGTCCGTTCGCTGAGTGGTAGTTGTATTGGCTTTCGGGCTTCGGCTTTCGCCCTTCGGCTCCTTGGGCACAAACCAATACTGATAATCATACCCACCCTGTTTGACGAGCGCAGTAAGCCAGTAGCACTTGGCGTCGTTGTCATATTGCATCCGGTTGCGCAGGCTCATTTCGTTGCAGAAAATATCTCCTCCCACATATACAGCCCCGTCAAACCAAGGCTTCTCCGCCGGAAGCGTCCAATACACCCACATATATTCCGCCTCCGTGTCGCTGTCGGATGTACGTTCGGCGTTCACGACAAACCGTCCGTCCGAGTCAAACTCATGGATATACTGGCCGCTTGCGATCTCGTTAGGCAGAAGAATCGCATGGTAGTCACCCACCTCGTAGAACACGCGGTCGATGCCATAGCCGGCGTAGAAACAGGAGAAAGCGTCGAAATGGTGATATTCGTTTCCCGCTTCAAAAATGAGGTTTTTATTATTGATATACCGCAGGCGCTTGGGTTCAATAAATGTGGGTTGCGTGAGCGTTACGGCATTGTCCGTCCTGTTGTTCTGGGTCACTACCAGTCTAAATTCAGAGGGTTGGAAAGCAATATCCGCCTTCTGCATATCCAGATCAATATCCACTTGCTGGTATCTCCCGTTAAACTCAATATCCGTGTGGCTCCGCACTTGGGCATCTATCTTCACTATCGGCTCAACCACACAGAAATCGATCTCTGCCACCTTGTTCTCCGGATTGCCGTCCTCGTATATCGATAGGCGGTAATTGCCGCTCTTGGTCAGTGCCATGTCTTCGTTCGGGAAATCAAACCAATAATGCGTATATTCGCGGCTGGTGTTGAGAGAATGTTCATACCCGGTTATATCCTGCGTCGTAAATCCCCTGAGATATTCTCCGCTGAGCAATTCGCTATTGAGCATATGCACACTATAGGTGTATAGATGCACATCGTGGCTCATCTCGTCAAAAGAGATATGCAATGTATTCTCCGGATCTGTACCGTCCAGGATGCCGTTATCAAGACTCAGCAATTTACGTTCCACACGAAGCGTACGTATCTGCTCGTTGAGCACACGGGAATGTGTTTGGGCAAAAGATCCTATACAGAGGGTTAACAAAAATAGTATAGCACCGATTTTCTTCATGTGTTTTGAACTGTTTCGGTTGCAAAGGTACAAAAATTATACCACATATGCAAAATAATTGCAAAAAAATTTGCATATATCAAAAAAAAGCAGTACTTTTGCACCCGCTTTTGCACTTCCAAGCCACTTTGGCTCAGTTGGTAGAGCAACGCATTCGTAATGCGTAGGTCCCCGGTTCGAGTCCGGG
>CALEPS010000191.1 GCA_937910305.1 uncultured Bacteroidales bacterium
TCCGGTCGCTACTACCAAATTTGCCTCTTTATTGACGATGGCTTCAGAACCTGGGAGGAAACATACATCGTTAGTTACATTGATATCTCCTTCGTTTGCCACAATCTTGAAGTTGGTAGCCATTGGCAATACATAGTCCGATGTAACTAAATTAATGTCATAATTTAAAAATAATACTTGAAGAGGTATTTTTAGTGAGAAACTCCCGATAGAAGCACCACTATTGAGGGTCCATACTAATTGATCTTTTTCTGCATCATACTCCTTGCGCACCCATGTATCTTCACCGGCTGTCGCGGGATTCATCAAAAACATAGATCCGCTGGTTCCTACCATGGTCACAGGGTCAGATTTTCCATCAACTGTGACACTGGATTTTTCCATATAGCATCCACTATATGCAATAGATTGAGCCCCAGGTCGGTACGTAATCGGACATTCTACATTTTGGAAATAATAATCCGTCAGCAAGAATACACCCTTTGATCCCAATCCATTTGTATTTCCTTGGATTGCAGACTCAATCGTTCCGCCTCGCCAATCACCCATCTGGAAGTCTTCATAAATGAATGAACCATTCTTTGCATTGATTGAGCCCTTTCCTGTCACATAGCCCCATGCAAACAAATATGCACCGCTCTCAAGATCTATATGTGAATCTTCGTTGAGTTGCAACCAACCATAAGGACCTCCTACGATACCGGTCCAGTTATTTTGGTTAATATACGTCGTACTACTTGCCTCAATTTTTCCTTTTACCGTCATATTGACTCCGCTTGCAAACGTAAGCTTCAAGTATGGCGAAGGAGTAGTCGGAGTGGGAGATGCATTCTTGTTTACCCATGCAGGTGTTGTGCCATTAATTGTTGTTTGTCCGGATTTATACGGTATCAACAGTGTCGTATTTGCCGGTATTTCATAGTCTCCCTTAGAAAGCGTGGCATTGGCTAACATAACTATAGTCCATGTGCTGCTTGGCGAAGCGTTAACCACCTGTAACGCTTCTTCCAACGATGCATATGAAGTGCTATTCTGCGTAATTTTGCAAACAGCTTCACCTGTCATATCTTTTGTTACACGATAGCGGTAGCCTTCGGTATATTCTGTTGTACCGGACTTGACGGCTACTTTGTTCATGCCCACGCCGAGTTTCTTATCAAGGTTTTCGTCCAAAACATAGTAACCGCCATTGAGCACAAAATAGCCCGGCTCACCATTCACGCTGACGTCGGCGTAGGTACTTGTTGCCGTGCCTTTGAATTTACCATCGTTGATGATAAGAGTAGGTGTTGCTGTAGCCTCTCCTTGCAGTACAGGGTCAGCCACACCGGCGGCATAGGCTGTTGTTCCTGATGCCGTAGCAGTGTATTTCCCGCCGTTGATGGTTGCTTTACCGGCATAGGCGTACGATCCTGTAGCATTAAGATATGTTGCCGATGCAGTCCAATCAGCCTTAGCAGCATGGACATATACAGCATATGCCGTATTACCTACTTTAGCGGAATCTACAAAGACATTACCAGCATTCAATATTAACTCTCCCTCTTTTATTTGAGCATAATTGTATTTTGGGATGATGGTTACCTTTCCTTCCGGCAGATCAGAGGTGGTTGCTGAAGTATTTGATGTAACAGAAGCATTCACATACGCACCGTAGACAGTATTAGGCGCCTTTATTTCAAATGTAGAATTAGTTACCGTTGTTTGCGGGTATTGACATAAAATACCATAACTCTTAGTAGTAGTCGCCGTAGCCTGTATAGATACATTGTCAACATCCGCAGGTCCAGCAGTCTGTATACCACACGCCGTCTCAGTATGAGAGGTAACGGTAATATCCGTATTCTTAATTACCAGTTCACATTGCGCGAATGAACCTCCATAATGTCCCCAAGTCGGTCCCGCCATACATACACCGTAAGCGCTTGATAAAGAATCCGTTCTCGCCATTATCTTACCCCCGTTTATCTTACATTTGGCTGCCACAGAACGATCTCCGCTTGGATATATATACTTATAAATATCATATGATCCAGACCCATCATCTTTATGTGTCCATTTATTGTCTAAGGAATCCTTTCGAAGATAGAGAGCCGTAAAAGGACGGCTTGTACAATTTATATAAACACCATACGCACCTGTCCCTCTTTTCGTTATAGCAGTTATGTCACAATTGTTTACTTCCGCCTCACAATAGTCAGTAAAGCCAGTGGGGGTTTGAATAATTGCATCCACAAACACTCCAGCCGCTTCGCTTGCATTATTATCGGTTTTATATCTACCATTAGCAGTAGCAATAATTGTAGCATTATTAACCACTAATTTTCCAGCCACGCCATATATACATCTTGCATATCGGCCCTCTGAAGTAGCAGTAAAGGTACCGCCATTGATAGTTGTATTTCCTCCGGATGATACAGCACGAGCATGACGATCTCCATTTAAGGTGTGCGTTGTCGCAGTGAAAGTTCCATCATGAATAATCAACTCCGGGTAGCCAGTTTTCTCTCCTCCAAGTGTCCGGTTGGCATAGATCGAAGTAGCAGAGTTGTACATTGATCTAGCGCGGGTTGCTGTACAAATGGCATATGCGCCCGAAGTCACGACATCCGCCGTATATGTACCACTGTTAATAGTAATTTTTGCAGCAGTGGCATACTCCCCAAAGTAATCCGGTTGCAGATTTTCAAACACCGTACTTTGAGCCGATCCACCATATACCGCATATGCCGTCCCTGCTGTTTTTGCATTTGCCGTAATATTACAATTAGTCAATTCAACATCTGCCTTATGACATGTTCCATAGGTTCCATTTACTTCCGCAAGTGCTTGGACACCATACACTGACGAGTTTCCTGTTGCTTCTATTGTAGCATTCTTTATAATATGAGTTATATGTTTGTTATCTTTAGAGCTAAAGTCTCCATATACGCTCACACCATATCCATATGTTGTTGTCGGCAATCCCTTTATCGTACCACCGGTAATATTCAACAGGCCCGTCTCCTGATTACTATGCGTTCCATCAACGGCGGTAGCAGCACCTGTGCCTGCACGGTGACGGTCGGCAAAAACACCATACGCATAAGTTGTTTTAGATACAGCTTCAACAAGACCGCCATCCATATTTAACTTGCCGTAATAACCACTCGATGCGGTAGCATTAGCTGATGCTCTAAGAAATACACCATACGCATATGAGGTTCCTGTTGCTTCTGCATGTATGGTTCCATTATGAATGTTTACTACCCCATAACTGCGTATTCCGTAAGCGTATGTTTTTCCATATGCATAAACGGCACCATTATTAATGGTGATTTCAGATTGCGCTGTAGCGGAAGATGCACCATATATACCATATGCATCGCGTGCATTTCGAGTACCTTTTACCACACCACCATTCATTGTAAAACTCTTACCGGAATTCACATAAACGGCTGTCGCATATAAGCGATCTGCAGTTGTTTGGGATGTATTGGTATTCTCAATCTCTATCGTTCCGCTTTCCAATATCACATTACCATTATTAATCTGAATGCAGTATAATGCATTTGCGTAAGATCCCGTTGCACTCAGTTTACCGCCAGTCTTGCTATCCATGATAGTAAGTGTCTTGTTGGCGCTATTCATGTAAAGCAACCTCGGATAAGAGGAACTGATTGTGCCGGAAAGTGTTTTTCCATTGAGGTCCAGCGTAATATTATTGGTTACACTCTGCGTTGCTGTCAGAGTCCCCAAATCGATGTTGCGCATGAGTTTGATGGTAGAGCCGGCGTTGCTATTAGCAAGTGTCAAACCATCCGCCCAAGTGGTAGTGTTATCGGATATTTTTGTTCCGCTTGCATTATAGACCTCAACATCATAATCCGCCTCGGGTTCGGCGTAGGCAGTGAGGGTGAGGGTTTTTGTGGCTCCGCCGCCGTTGGTGGCGGTGAGGGTAAGGGTGGCTGAGAAATCGCCCGTTGCACCACCTGCGTTGAAAGTGAAAGGTACGGTTATATTACCCGCACCGGTGGCTGCATTTGTTGAAGCAAAAGAGATAGTACCCTGTGTCCATGTGCCGCCTGTGGCACCGGTGATAGTAGCGGTAAAATCGCCTGCACCATCGGAGTAAGTAACAGGGAAGACTGCCGATCCTGCCACATCGACTGAAGGCGTCGAAGGATAGACCTTCTCCGCATTACCATCCGAGATGGCCACATTCGGGAAATCGGCTGTCACGTTACAAGAAGCAGACTCGTCGGCTTTGGTCGTCAGAGTGACAGTGAACGAATTTGCACGGTTATGGTCATTACCGCCGTAGGTGTTGTTACCCGTGAACTTATAGTTGACCTTCACCTGTGTGCCGTCCACTTCCCAACCCGTAACGGTCAATACACCGTTACCGCTGTTCTTGGTAACAACAGGGTCATTGAAGTCTGCTTTAGCGCAACTATGCGAAGCTGTGAAAGTGAGCGTACCGGTGTAGTCGCCGCAAGACGTCTGCGCATTAGTAGGCGTGAACGTCACATCACTCGGTGCTGTAAGGGTTATCTTCGCGAAGTTGGCAGTTATGGTGTAATTATTAGTTCTTACACGAGAATCATATACATAATAATTGCGTCCCGAACTCTCATCGGCATTACTAGTTTGACCAGCTGTACAGGTGATACTTTGCGCCGTGTTTGTTTTAGGGGTTGCTAACGTCATTGCTCCTTTACCATTTGTTGTTGACCAAGAACTCCAATAGTAACCAACATTAGGTATAGCCCATGCATAGAACACACAGTCACCACCGCTAGAAGAAGCGGCTATGCTTAACTTTGTACCATCATAAGAACTTGGTTTGGAATTGGATATAGCCAAAAGAATACTTCCCCCTGTTCCTGCTGATCCAGTCAATGTAGCATTATATGTTATCGCCCACATTTCTTGCGGGAGAGCAAGGAAGAGGACAGCGGCGATTATCGCCACGTATCGTCCAATACTGTTTAGTTTTTTGTAACTCACCAGACTAATGAATGAGTTGTTTGAAAATTTTGTTGTCATATCGTTTTGTATCTTAAATGTTTTCTTATTTGTCGTTATTCATGAATTCCACAAATTCCTCTAAACTGCGTTGCAGCACGCTGCCAAGTTTAATTTGTTCTTCATATTTCGATACCATGGTAGGACTCATGCTACGATTAAGTGCATAACGCACCACCTCAGGATTAGCATCTTTACACATCAATATACCTATGCTCGGATTCTCATTGCTTCGGCGCTCAGTTTGGTCCAATGCTTCCAAATAGAACTCCAATTGTCCTAAGTCACGCGGATCAAATTTCGTCGTTTTCAGTTCGATAGCCACCAAACATTGCAGCGCACGGTGGTAGAACAACAAATCGCAACGAAAAACCTGTCCACCGACTTCTAATGCATGCTCTTGATCCACGAATAGGAAGTCCTTTCCCATTTCGGTAATGAACTCACGCATATGCTCTACGATTCCTCTACGCAGGCGACTCTCTTTATACTGACGAGGTAGCCCCAAGAAATCCACGATGGTCTTATCTTTGAGCAACATTTCTGCTCGCGGATAGGTCTCTTTCAGCATCGCAGATTGTAATTTTCTGTCGCTTAGAACCTGCGAATATGCATCTGTTTTAATGGCGCGTTCGAGTTGCTTATTCTGCAATTTTTGGTATTCTGCGTATAGAATGTAAAATACATATTGCTCGGGCAATGAGCATTGGCGTAAAATAATCTGATGATTTGTCCACCCGGTGCGAAACAACACACTTGGAATTTGTGTCATTTCAAATGATACAATTTGTTCGTTCGATAATTGTGTCATTTCGGATGACACAAATTCTTCGGATGCTATTGGTGCTGCCGCGAGTGGAACAATTTGTTTTTGTAATCTCAAGTGAACTAACAAATTGATGAATTCAGCAGACGAGTAAGTATCGTAAAATTGAACCATCCTATAGATAGTCACCTTACTCCATCCCTTCAATGTCGGGTTCTGCGTATGGATATACTCCGCTAGTTGCTGTACAACCTTGGTGCCCCATTGCGCATTTTTAATGCGATCTGAAACAAAAGCGCCAACCTCCCATGCTGTCAGTAAAGACGCATGGTTCACCATCTGCACTGCTTGACTTCGGCGTGTCTCTATGATTTGCATCACAGACGCAAAATCATGAGATTGCTGCACTGATGTGTTCGTTGTTTGCATTTTTGTTGTCATATCGTTTTGTATCTTAAATATTTTTTCTATTATTTTATCTTAAATTTCTATTATTTATTGTTCATAATAATTCTTTCAATTGATTCTCATCAGGTAACAACTCTTTTAATCGTTCAGTTCTCAATTTATAAGTTGCTACTCCCATCGGTTTTTGGTAATCTTGGAGCACGTACTCAACATAAGCCTTATCCGCATCTTTGCATAATATGATTCCTATGGATGGGTTTTCATTAGGCAAACGCTCCTCATCATCCAATATCCGCAAATAGGCTGCCAATTGGCCTAAATACGCCGGCTTGAAGGCTCCTTTTTTAAGCTCTACAACAACTAAACTTTGCAACTCTCTATTAAAAAACAACAAATCCACCCAATGATCATGCCCTAATTTATCATAATGAACTTGGCTTCCCTTAAAAGTAAACGACCGCCCAAACTCCATTATAAAGTTTTTGATATTCAGAATTATATGTTTTTCGATGACTGCCTCATCTATGTCATCTTCATTTTCCCCCAATTGCTCCACATTTACAAAATCCAACATGTACTCATCTTTGAACATTTCAATTGCTCTTAGCGATTGCTTCTTACGGGGAAGTGTCTGCGCAAAATTATTAGGCATCAATGACTGATGGGTATATACATCCGCTTTTAACATCTCACGTAATGTGTATTTGTCCCAATGGTTTAGAGCCGTTTGGTGGACATAAAAGGCCCGTTGCTCTATCGAAGATGTCTTTGTTAATATTTCCGTATGGTGCGTAAAACCAATGGAAAGGAAATCAGCCCATGTCATCTCGGTACCTTCGAACGGTGTCACTTTTCCAAAGTTCATGTCTATCATGTCGGAAGACTTCGTTTCGGCAGCCGCGGCTGCCATATTTGCCTCTTCCATTTCGGCAGCCGCGGCTGCCGATTTTACATGCTGCTCATCCATTAACGGAGCCCATGACTCATAAAACTGGCGCATCAACTTTAGGTTTCGGGACGAAAATCCCTTCAATCCCGGCAATTCGATACTAAGTTGCGCACTTATATTTTCAATTGCATTAGTTCCCCAATGTCCCTTTCGTGAATTTTCCGAGATATATTTACCTATACCATAATATAGCGCCAGTTGTTTTTGGTTAATTATCCTAACGGCACTATACTGACTTGCAAGAATCGCCTCTTTGATTGCTTGCACTGCGGAACGATATGTCGGGTCTAATTTATTCTGCATTCTTCTTTTATTCTCTATTCCAACAAAAATTATGCCCCTATTGGATTCAGGCTTTTTTGTAACTCATCCGGCTAATGAATGAGTTGTTTGAAATTCTTGTTGTCATATCGTTTTGTATCTTAAATGTTTTCTTATTTGTCTTTGTTAAAATTACTTTTCACTTCATCTATCTCATTTATCAACTGTTCCTCTGTCGGCAAGTAGAGCTGATACTCACTTGCAAGAATTGTGGTATTGCTTTCTGGCAATGTAGTCCGCACCAATGTGTCATTTTTTCTTGAACACAGAAGTATGCCTATTGTCGGATTCTCCTCGGGAAGTTTTTCGTTTCGGTCATAGTAATTGACATACATCTGCAATTGACCTAAATCCTGATGAGTCAGTTCTCCCGTTTTCAGTTCTACTATCACAAAGCACCGCAATAACCGGTTATAAAACACCAAGTCCGCAAAAAACTCATCATCTTCAAGCATAATACGCTTTTGACGTGCTACAAACGAAAAGCCTCTTCCAAACTCAAGCATAAAATCCGCGATATGCGTGATAATTGCCTGTTCCAAATCTTTCTCATAATACGCAGCCTCACGTTTCAGTCCCAAGAACTCCAACACTGTCGGTTGCTTTATTATCTCCATAGGCGACTCGGGAATTCTCTCTTTTCGAGCCACAGCAAGCACCGCCTCTTTATCATTGCTCATCAGCAGACGCTCGTACAGCATCGAGTCAATCTGCCGTTGCAGTTCGCGTCCCGTCCAGGCATTGTTTACAGCCTCTAATTCGTAATACTCGCGTTTGTCGTGATCGGGTATCTGAATAAGCGAACGGTATTGACTCCAGTTTAATTGGGAACGCAGTGTGTTCACAATTGGATATTCACGATAAAATTGACGGCAGAACTTTAGCTGACGCTCTCCGAAACCGCTACCATATTCGGGTTCGATCTCTTTTGCCAAGTTACGAATAAGATATGTGCCATAATCAGCACGAGCCTTACCTTGCTGTTCCTCCTCAAGGATTCGCTTTCCCAGATTCCAATACATCTGCACCCGACAAAAATCCACACTCCGCACCGCATTAGCACGAGCAGTGGTGATAATCTGCCGGACGTCAGCAACAAACTGCTGTGGCAAAGGCATTATGCTATTTTGTTGATTACTCATATCTTTTGTATCTTAATTATCGTTGTTATTTATCGCTATTCTCCAATAATTGTTTTACTTCTTTATCGAAATCTGATTCTATTAGTTGCGTCTTATTGAATATCACTGGCGAAAACGGGTTGCCTGCACGGAGTTTACACGATAACCGACAGAAATAATAGCATCGAGGTTGTAAAAAGTCGTTTCTTCGGTAACTTCCCCGCGGAAGCCTCGATTTACGACTATTTCCATTTTGGAAACTGTCGTGCTTTCCTGTAATTCTCCTGACTCAAAGATATTCTTCAAGTGCTTACTTATCGCCGGAACTTGCACCCCAAACAACTCAGCCATGGCTTTCTGCGTCATCCAGAGAGTTTCCTCCCGGACGACTACTTGCACCTTCTCCGAATGCTCGGGAGTGTTGTACAATATGAATGCTATATTTTTCGGCATCGTATATCTTTATTTATTCGCTCATGCGTACGCGGGATTGAGCGCCGCACGATAAAGCGGCGTAAAGTTACTGCTTTTTTTTCAAATGTGAAAGAAATTTGCCAAAAAAGTGTTGAAAAAAGTACTTTTTGCTACTTTTAAGTGACAAAGTGTTAATTATTCAGAAAAATAGGTCATTTTTTATGCACAAAAAAAAAGGAAGCATTACGCTTCCCCAATTAGTACTGCCCGGACGAAGTTAGGAAACTGCTTACAGGGTTTGGGCGAAGAGAGTTGCGCTCGCCAGCGGTAGTAAAGTTCCATATACCGGGGATGGTTGCGGTCGTGGATGATCAGCTGAGCCGCCTTGCAGGCTTCGCGCCATTTGGCCCGCTGGGCTTGTTCGTTAGGCGTAAGCGGGTGTTTCTTTAGATCTCGCCTATCCATGAGATACATCTCGTTAGGTCCTGTAGCGACCACTTCGCCCGTAAGGGGGTCATGGATATGTTTCTGACGCGTGACGGAGAGGCGTCGCGAGGATTTTTTCTTGCTTAATGCGCCGGTAATAGCCTTGATTCCGGCAGATGATTTGATATGTGCCATATTTGCTGGCTATGGGAAGAGAGTTGAAAGCCTCGTACATTACCCGGAAACCTCTAAGCCAGTTGAGAGGGAATGAGCAGGGATTACCCTGCTGAATGAATAACTAATGAATAACTAATGATTAACTAATCTATAACGTTCGCATCGGCAAATGGATCGCAAGAGCTAAACCATTTCGCTAATTGACTAAGAAAAATTTGCATGGCAAAGTTGGCAAACTTGACAAACTTACAGCACTTTGCCAACTTGGTCAAGTTTGTCATGCGATTTTTTTATACACTCCATATCTAATTTTCTGTACTAAACCTGATTGCTGCCACTCATCGTTCCAACGCGCTGCTGTTCGAGGAGAGATTCCTTGCGATTGAGCTTCGGCGACAAGGGTTTTGGATTCGAACTCATCGGGCAACAGACTCAGCAGAATCTGCTTCTGGTCCAGAGGTTTGACTTGCGGCTGTTCGACTTTCTCTGTTCCTTTGATGAGTTGGTAGGCTTGCGCCATATGAAGGAGCAATTTGTTTCCTATCAACTCTGCCGTCTGATAATCCAAGTCGGAGCAGAGGAGGGGCTCGGAACTAAAGTCCCGAGAACTAGACGAAGAGGAACCGGAATACCATTCCGGGCTAATAGACGAAGAGGGAGAAACGGACATACCTCTTAATGCCGTCAGGATCATCGCGATACGCTCGATTTGGATCGCCATACGGAGGATGACGGAGTGGAAATCTTCGCCGAGAAGCCGGATGAGCATCGGATAAGCCGTCTTGAGATGCAGACCAAGCCGGTCACTTTGTTCTTTGGTAAGCCGGAACTCACGAGGTTTGGCGGCGAAGAGCGATTGGTAGAGATAGTAGAGTTGCTCCGAACAGGATTTGATCAGCTCTTGTGCGTTCTCCACCGGCCGTACATATTGCTCGGAGAAGGGTTGCACATCATTGACGATAAGCGTGAGCAGACGCGAGAAATAACCGTTTTCGACAGACGGCACGAGTGCGCGATACTGGCTGAAGGTTCCGGTAAGAACCATCGACAGTTGCGGATTCTCTATCACCGACGCTTCGCGGCAGCGGGCACGCGAGATAGGTTCATGCTCCGCGGCTTTGCGAAGGGCGGTGTTGTAATTCGCCGTGGAGGACCGCCAGATATCGGTAATAACCGAACCTTCCGACTCATGGATATAGCCGCGGCCGTGCTGACGCGCCAGGGTTTGATAGAAAGCCGGATAAGTAGCATCACCCGGGATGATAAGCGGCGTCTTCTCGTGGATAGGTTTGACAAACTCCAGCGCCAGGTTCGCGATACCTTTTCCGCAGGCAGCCGAACCGACGATAAAGAGTTGGAGATTAGGATAATAGCGCTTGGCAGCGATACCATAGCGGCAATAGAGATTAGGCATCACGGCGCCGCAGGCCGTGAGCGAAGCGAGTAAGAGCATGTCTTTCTCCGCCGGCGAAGAAGCCAGCGAGAGAACAGATTGCATAAACGGCGGCAGGTTAGTTACATCCATGTTCTCCACGATGCGGAGGTTAGCCTGCTCCTCCTGATTCAGGTTTTCAATCATAGTGTTTAGTGAATTAGAGGGTTGATAATAAGTAAAAGTTAATTAATAGTAAGTAAAAAAAATGGTTAACAATAAAACAATCGGACAATTTCTTGCCCGTTTGAATCAGTTTAGGTAGTAAAATTTTATGCAAATATAATCGAAAAACCACTTTTGTCCAAATGGTTCTTAATAATAGGAAATCGATTTTTGAATTTTATCGAATAAAAAATGTTACATTATAGAAAGAATCTTAAAAATCGTATATGGTGTATGGTGTATAGTGTTAGGGGTTAGGGAATCAGGAAACGTGTCATTTCCTGATTAGAGATGCCGCATTGACCGGCGACTTGGCGGGCATGGGTCATTGCTCCGCGCACCTCGCCAATAATCCGCTCTGCCTGACCTTCGTCCAACAAATAATCAGATGCCGCAGATGATAACACCTCTAATGAAGAATCGTTACTATCGCGTGATACAAGCAGACTTTGCGTGTTAAAACCGGACGGATTAAGATCGTAGGCAGGAGACCATACCCACCCTCTTTCCGTTAGCAAAAAGCCGTGATTACGGAAATGGTCATCATGGTTATGAATACATATAGAGAAAGCCACACGTCTATATAACTGCTCCAGCGCTCCCCGGGGATCCACAAAGCCGGCATTCCCGACAATCACATCCACTATATCCAAATAACCATTCCCGGTTGCAGCATCCGCCCCGTCTTGCAATCCGCAAAGCGTCATCGCAGACGCGAAATGAATGCGCTGCTCACCATCCCTATCGAAACGCCTGGATAACAGGGTATGGTACTTCTGGCCCGGTAGTGTCAATAACCGCATCTCCGGCACTTCGATACCCGCTCTACGCGCCATTTGATGCGCCCAGAATTCCCATAACGCCACATCATAATCATCATTAACAGAAGGTATCTTAGCTATCCATAATGAACCATCCGTATCTCTTACATTCGCTTTGGGTCGCGCTCCACCCAAAGAAGAGCCCTGCCTATATAAATTCAGCAACCATTCTTCATTTATTGCGCCTCCTTGTTCATCCTGTCGCTCGTACATCTGCGCCATGTTTACGAACTCACGCAGAAAAGCCAAAGGAGGCACCGGCGAATCGGCAAACTGCGTTCCTAATAATTGCTCTCCCTCGCGCAGAAGCAAAGCTCCCATACGTGTTGTATCGTCTATCTGCGTCAGATAATCGATGTCCGTCAGATGCCGCACGGGGCGTCCCTCGCGCTCCGCCATCAGGCGCTCGCGCTTGTCTATCAGTCTCCTACCCCATCTATCCGGCATCGCATCCTGTAGAAAACCAAACAAACGCCCCGATCCATACTGCGGACCCGCTGCATTCTGCAAATCTCCGCTTAATTGAATATTTCGGTTATCGTGGAGCCATTGCGCATTGTATTCCCATTGATATGCTGCATTCCCGCGTATCATATCATACCCGAGCGTTCCTACAGGCTTTACCTGCGGGAACCCTCTTGCGTCCATATCTATTTGAATGTATTTCATTTCTTAGATGCTCTTTGGCGGTGTTTTAGATCCAGATCCTGCAGCGTACGCCCCATCTCGTCGTCTTTGGCAAGAAATAGAATACTCTCATCCAATCCCAGCGCAAACAAGATGCGCAGGTAGATACCGATAGCTACTGTTGGAGTTCCTCTCTCCACGCGCATCACCGTCAATTCGCTGCAACTCGCCCGTTCGGCTATCTGCGCTATACTCAAATCCCTGCGCAACCGCGCCAGACGAATCTGTTCGCCTACTATATGCAGGTTCTGCTCTGCTCTGCGTGGCAGTTTATTTGCCATCGTACTCTTAGACATATGCGTAATCTATCTTATAATAAAACAACAACAAAACTCTACTATATTTTATGATATTTTAAATTTCGCTGCAAAGGTACTGCTTTTTTTTGATATATGCAAGAGATTGAATGATTTTTCTGTATTTTTGTGTCACGGCGATATTGCCGGAACAAACAAAAACAACAGAATCATGAAAACAAGCGAAGAAGCAAAAGCCCTGCGGGCTAAACAGCTAAGCGCCGTGGCTGCAGCAAAATTACCATAACAAAAGCGGGGCCCGCATCAGCGAGTCCCGCTCTTTTGATTCACGAATCAGGGTTCATTACCACAGACCTCCTACGCGGCGGCGCGGAGCAGGATCAACTGGAGTAGTAGTAGGGCTTCCCCCGACCATTACCATGGTAGCCGGACTAACCGGCAGTACCTCAGACAGAGGGCGTTCATACATCTTTTTCTTAGCCACAAGGGCACGATTAACTTCCTTTTTCATTTTCTTATTTTCTCATTATTTCATTTTCTCATTTATTTTACTTTCTGGCCGGTGATGGTATAGAGTTCACCCTCACGGACGATATAGACATGGTTGTCAATGACAACCTTCTGAATTTGCAGTTTGTCGTTTGTCGTTTGATCCACACCGGTGGTCACTGCCGGAGCATTGGACTGAATCAGTTTGATAC
>CALEPS010000192.1 GCA_937910305.1 uncultured Bacteroidales bacterium
CTTTATATTTAGCACCGATGATCTCACGGATTTTAGCTGCTTGGTCATCCGTCCAATTCTCTACTTTGAGGGTAGGGTCAACACCCGCCTCAGCGAGAATTTTCTTTGCGCTTGAACGACCTATTCCGTAGATATAAGTCAGACTGACTTCGCCGCATTTGTTTTGCGGGATATCTACACCGACAATTCTTATAGCCATAATTAAATACTAAGGATAATTTTGTTAAATAAATAATAAAAGAAGATATTGATTCTAATTAAAAATTACGCTTATCCTTGACGCATTTTCATTTTAGGATCCTTCTTGTTAATAACATACAAGTGCCCTTTGCGACGTACAATTTTGCAGTCCGCATTGCGCTTCTTGATTGATGCTCTTACTTTCATAGTAAAAACTTTGTTTTTGATTTAATAATTACTTGTAGCGGAAGGAGATGCGACCTTTGGTGAGGTCATACGGACTCATCTCTACTTTAACTCGATCACCGGCCAGAATCTTAATGTAATGCATTCTCATCTTACCGGAGATATGGGCGATAATGAGCGGACCGTTCTCCAATTGGACACGGAACATTGCGTTGGACAATGCCTCTACAACCGTTCCATCCACTTCGATGCTGTCTTGTTTTGCCATACTTCTTATTGTTTAGATGAATTTGTCTCCCAATACGGATTGGATGTAATCAAACGTGGACAAGATATCCGCCTTGCCGTTTCGTACGCACACGGATAACTCGTAATGTGCTGCAGGTTTGCGGTCGATGGTACGGGCTGTCCATCCGTCATCCTCGATAAGGATATTGCGGCGTCCGAGCGTGATCATCGGCTCTATAGCGAGCGTCATGCCGGATTTAAGGACGATGCCGTTACCGCGACGGCCATAATTGCAGACCTCGGGTTCCTCATGCATTTCCCTGCCGATACCATGTCCTACAAACTCGCGTACAACGCCGTAGCCTGCGCGCTCACAGTGCTGCTGGATAGCGAAACTGACATCTCCGAGTCTGCGCCCCGTTACTGCCTGTTCGATTCCGAGATAAAGAGCTTCCTTCGTTGTCCGGAGGAGATTCAAGATCTCCGGACTAACCTCTCCCACCGGGAAAGTATAAGCACTATCGGAATGCCATCCATTGAGTTCTATCGAGGAATCCACAGAGATGATATCTCCTTCTTTCAAGTAAACCTTGTCAGACGGGATACCATGTACCACCTGTTCATTGACCGAAGTACAAAGAGTTGCAGGATATCCCTCGTATCCAAGACACGCGGGTCTTCCCCCGTTATCCATGATGAACTCATATGCTATCTTATCCAGTTGGGCAGTAGTAACACCCGGCTTGATAGCCTTCGCTACTTCGGCGTAGGTCTTACCAAGCAGGATGTTGCTTGCCCGCATGAGCTCTATTTCTTCGTCCGTCTTGAGAAAAATCATCTAACCGAAACGAATTAGTAGGCCATAGCACCGGAGCGTCCTTTGATGCGCATACCGGACTCAAAGAATCCGTCGTAGTGACGCATGAGGAGATGGCTCTCTATCTGCTGCAATGTATCCAAAATAACACCTACCATGATGAGCAACGATGTACCTCCGAAGAATTGCGCAAATCCCATGGTTACACCGAACAGCCGCGCGAAAGCAGGCAGGACGGCGATGATAGCCAGAAGGATAGAACCCGGGAGGGTGATGCGACTCATGATAGTGTCAATATACTCAGCCGTCTTCTTACCAGGCTTCACACCGGGAATAAAACCGTTGTTCAGTTTCAGATTTTCTGCCATCTGAACCGGATTGATGATAATCGCGGTGTAGAAATAGGTGAAGGCGATAATGAGCAGTGCAAATACCAGATTGTACCAGAAGCTGTTGTTATCCATGAAAGCACGGGTGAAGGCGCTGGGTTCGCTTGAACCAAAGCCTACAAAAGCAATCGGAATAAACATAATAGCTTGTGCAAAGATAATCGGCATTACGTTAGCGGCGTTAACCTTCAACGGGATGTACTGACGCACACCTCCGTACTGCTTGTTACCTTGGATACGCTTTGCATATTGCACCGGAATACGGCGTGTTCCCTGTACCAGCATGATTGCGAAAGCAAACACGAATAACAGGATAACAACTTCGAGAATGAATACCATCAATCCACCGCCACCGTTCTCGTTGAGACGAGAGGAGAACTCTTGTACGAAAGCTCCCGGGAGACGCGCGATGATACCGATCAAGATGATGAAGGATATACCGTTTCCTACACCGCGGTCGGTAATACGCTCACCCAGCCACATAACGAACATAGAGCCCGCTGTAAGGAGGATCGTGGATGAGATAGTAAACCAGTTGAATCCTATAGCGAGAGGCTGTCCGGCCTGTGCCATCTGTACAGAAAGGTTCACGAGATAACTCGGTCCCTGGAAGAGCAGAATAGCAACAGTGAGATAGCGGGTGATCTGATTCATCTTCTGGCGTCCGGATTCACCTTCTTTCTGCATCTTCTGGAAATACGGCACCGCAATAGAGAGGAGCTGGATAACGATAGATGCAGAGATATACGGCATGATACCGAGCGCGAAAATAGACGCATTGGAGAATGCTCCACCGGAGAACATATCCAAGAGCGCCATCAGACCTCCAGCTGTCTGGCTATGCAGCGCAGAAAGGGCTGTAGGATCAATACCCGGAAGAACGACAAAAGAACCGAAACGATAGATTAACACGAACAGAGCCGTTGTCAACAAACGGTTACGGAGGTCTTCGATCTTCCAGATATTTTTACATGTTTCGATAAACTTCATAATAAACTACGTTTATTCTGAGTTAATAATTAGAGTTTAACGACGGCGCCGCCAGCTGCTGTGATAGCAGCCTCTGCGGACTTACTGAAGGCATGTGCTTCGACAGTCAGTTTAGCAGTCAGTGTGCCGTTACCCAGGATCTTAACGAGCTGGTTTTTAGCAATGAAACCTGCCTCGTGGAGTTCAACAACGCCGATCTTCTCCAGTTTCTTAGCCTCAGCGAGAGCCTGGAGAGTAGCGAGGTTGATAGCTTTGTATTCCACGCGGTTGATATTCTTGAAGCCAAATTTCGGCAGACGACGCTGCATAGGCATCTGACCACCCTCGAAACCAATCTTCTTGCTGTAACCGGAGCGCGATTTAGCACCCTTGTGACCACGGGTAGAGGTTCCACCCAGGCCCGAACCTGCACCACGGCCGACACGCTTAGCGGTCTTAACGGAACCGGCTGCAGGGGTAAGATTATTCAATTCCATGATGATAATTCGTTTTTAGGATTAGTCAATAACTTTAACAAGGTGCTTAACCTTCTCAACCATTCCCAGAATAGCGGGTGTGGCTTCGTGCTCAACGACTGCGTTCATCTTGCGCAGACCGAGAGCTGCCATGGTTTCCTTCTGCACCTTCGGGCACTTAATAATACTGCGTACTTGCTGAATTTTAATTTTTGCCATAATTCGTAGGATTTAGAGGGGTTAACCATTAAAAACAGTAGAGAGGCTTACGCCACGGTTAGCGGCTACAGTACGGGCGTCACGCAGTTCTGCGAGCGCCTGAATAGTAGCTTTCACGAGGTTGTGCGGGTTCGACGAACCTTTAGATTTAGCCAATACGTCGCGTACGCCGGCGCTCTCCAGAACGGCACGCATAGCACCACCGGCTTTTACTCCGGTACCGTGCGTAGCAGGCTGGATGTATACCTGCGAACCGCCGAATTTAGCAAACTGCTCGTGAGGAATTGTTCCCTTCAGAACAGGTACTTGAATCAGGTTCTTCTTTGCAGCCTCGGTAGCTTTCTGCATTGCTGCAGCAACCTCGCCTGCTTTACCCAGACCGTAACCTACAATACCATCTTCATTTCCAACAACTACGATAGCTGCGAAAGTGAAAGTACGTCCACCCTTTGTAACTTTCGTTACTCGGTTGACTGCGACCAGACGCTCCTTGAGCTCAAGGTCTTGTGTTGATTTTACTCTTTGCATGATCGTAATTTATTAGAATTTGAGACCTGCCTCGCGAGCAGCATCTGCCAATGATTTAACACGGCCGTGATAGAGGTATCCATTACGGTCAAATACTACTTCTGTGACTCCGGCTTTGATAGCTGCTGCGGCAATGAGTTTGCCTACCTCAGCGGCTTTCTCGGTCTTAGTCATTTTGTCTTTGATAGCGAGCGACGATGCGCTGGCAAGGGTCTTACCCTCGAGGTCATTGATAACCTGAGCGTAGATCTGGCTGTTAGAACGGAACACGGTCAGACGCGGACGCTCTGCAGTTCCCGCCACCTTGGTGCGGATGGAAGCCTTAATCTTAAGGCGACGTGCAATTTTCTTAATCATAATCTTGTTTCCTTTCTATTATTTACCAGCCGACTTACCAGCTTTACGACGAACGATTTCACCTTGGAACTTAATACCTTTGCCCTTATACGGTTCCGGTTTGCGGAAGGAGCGGATCTTAGCACAAATCTGGCCAAGCAGCTGCTTGTCGCAAGACTCAAGGATTACGAGCGGGTTCTGGTTACGCTCCGACTTGGTTTCCACCTTTACCTCTTTCGGGAGTCCGAGATAGATAGGGTGAGTATAACCGAGCGAGAAGTTCAGCACATTAGGTTGAGCCAGCTCTACACGGTAACCAACGCCGACAAGTTCAAGAGTTTTCTTATATCCCTCCGAGCAACCTACTACCATATTATGGATAAGCGCGCGGTAGAGTCCGTGTTTAGCGCGAGCCTCTTTCTCGTCGTTAGGACGGGTAACATGGCATACAGCGCCTTCTACGTTTACTGAAATCAGGGGATCTACAGCCTGGCTGAGTTCGCCCTTAGGACCTTTAACGGTCACTACATTCTCGGGGCTAACGGTAATCGTTACGCCTGCGGGAATAGCGATAGGAAGTTTTCCAATTCTTGACATAGCTGTTCCTCCTTATTAATAAACATAGCACAATACTTCACCACCCAGTTGCTGTCCGACAGCCTCTTTGTTGGTCATCACGCCTTTCGAAGTAGAAAGGATAGCGATTCCGAGACCGTTGAGCACGCGCGGCATGTCGCGATAGCCGACATACTTACGCAAACCCGGAGTGGATACACGTTTCAAACACTTGATCGCGTTAACTTTGTTAACCGGATCATACTTGAGGGCAATCTTGATAGTGCCCTGAGGACCATCCTCTACGAACTTGTAGGAAAGGATATAACCTTTCTCGAACAAGATACGGGTGATCTCCTTCTTCAGATTCGAAGCCGGAACTTCCACTACACGGTGGCCGGCCTTGATAGCATTCCTCAATCGAGTGAGGTAATCTGCAATAGGATCTGTCATTGTTTTTTGTTGTTAAATTAATCCCGCCTGTCGGGACAATATTTAATAATGTTAATTTTACCAGCTCGCTTTCTTAACTCCCGGGATGAGTCCTTTGGAAGCCATCTCGCGGAACTGAATACGGCTGAGACCGAATGCGCGCATGTATCCTTTCGGACGGCCGGTCACTTTGCAACGGTTGTGCAGACGAACCGGGGATGCGTTTTTCGGGAGGGCCTGAAGGCCTACATAGTCACCATCCTTGAGGAGTTGGGCACGTTTAGCTGCGTATTTAGCAACCAACTTTGCGCGTTTTACCTCGCGGGCTTTCATTGATTCTTTTGCCATAGTCTGAATTACTTTTTAAACGGTAAACCAAACTCACGCAGGAGTGCGAAGCCCTCCTCATCGGTTTTCGCTGTAGTAACGAACGTGATGTTCATACCCAGCAGTTTGGTGATGTTATCAATGTTAATTTCAGGGAAGATAATTTGCTCGGTAATACCCAAGGTGTAGTTACCACGTCCATCCAGCTTGTTGTTGATACCTTTGAAGTCGCGGATACGGGGCAGAGCTACACGAACGAGCCGCTCGAGGAACTCATACATCTGTTGGCCGCGGAGGGTAACACATACGCCGATAGGCATTTGCTTACGAACCTTGAAGTTTGCGATATCTTTCTTCGAAACAGTTGCAACGGCTTTCTGACCAGCGATAGCGGTCATCTCCTGGAGAGCGACCTCGATGATCTTCTTGTCGGCAACAGCCTCGCCCAGACCCTGGTTGAGGACGATCTTCTGGAGTTTCGGGCACTGCATTACAGTAGTGTAGTTGAACTCCTTCATCAGGATGGGCACGATGCGCTCCTGATAATCTTGCTTAAGACTTGCTGTATTCATAATCAGATCTCCTTACCGGTTTTTTTAGATACACGAACGAGCTTACCATCCTTACGAACGCGTCCGATACGAACGGGCTGTCCGTTCTCAACAACCTGGAGGTTCGAGATATGGATAGGAGCTTCCTGTTTAACAATTCCGCCTTGCGGATTTTTAGCATTGGGTTTGGTACTCTTGGATACCATATTGACACCCTCTACGATAGCGCGCTGCTTGTCAACGAGCACTTCCAGCACACGGCCGGTCTGACCCTTCGAAGCGCCTGCGTTTACGTAAACGATATCACCCTTTTTGATATGTAATTTTGCCATACCTGTAATAATTTAGATGATTAGAGCACTTCAGGTGCCAGAGAAATAATTTTCATGTTAGTTTGACGCAGCTCACGAGCTACCGGACCGAAGATACGGCTGCCACGGAGTTCACCGGCGTTGGTGATCAACACGCATGCGTTGTCATCAAAGCGGATATAGCTTCCGTCAGCCCGGCGTACCTCTTTCTTCGTGCGAACAACGATAGCACGGGATACCGTACCATCTTTGATTTCCGACGAAGGGATTACACCCTTAACGGCAACAACGATCGTATCGCCGAGGGATGCGTAACGCTTCTTGGTACCTCCAAGAACGCGGATGCAGAGTGCTTGCTTAGCACCGCTGTTGTCACATACTGTGAGACGAGATTCTTGCTGTACCATAATTACTTAGCCCTTTCGATAATTTGAGTTAAACGCCAACGCACGGTCTTGCTCAGAGGACGAGTCTCCATAATACGTACGGTATCGCCGATGCCGCACTCGTTTTTCTCGTCATGAACATGGAACTTGCGAGTTTTATTGACAAACTTGCCATAGATGGGGTGTTTCTCTTTCCATTTGACAGCGACCACGATGGTCTTCTCCATCTTATTGGAAACAACTACGCCCACGCGCTCTTTTCTAAGATTTCTTTCCATTTCAATTGTCGTTTTTTACTTGTTAATTTCTCTTGCACGTAATTCAGTTGCAAGGCGAGCGATATTACGACGCGCCACCTTAATCTGCAACGGATTGTCGAGCGGAGAAATGCTGTGATTTAACTTGAGACGAACCAGCGCCTCTTTCTCTGCTGCCAGACGTTCCTGGAGTTCAGCAGTGGTTAATTCTTTAATTTCAGCTGTTTTCATACTCTTTTAGTTTACACATTTGCGGTTGCGTCGTAATCACGTCTTACGACAAATTTAGTGGTAACAGGCAGTTTCTGCGCAGCGAGACGGAGTGCCTCTTTGGCTACATCATAGCTAACGCCCTCTACCTCGAAGATAATACGACCGGGCTCCAATGGAACAACGAATCCTTCAGGAGCACCTTTACCTTTACCCATACGAACATCCAGAGGTTTCTTGGTGATAGGTTTATCCGGGAAAACGCGGATCCACACCTGTCCTTGACGTTGCATATAACGGGTAACGGCGATACGGGCAGCCTCGATTTGACGACCGGTCAACCACACGGTACCCATACTCTTGATACCGAACGAGCCGAATGCCAATTCCTGACCGCGGTGAGCGAAGCCCTTGATGCGGCCTTTTTGGCAGCGACGGAATTTAGTTTTCTTAGGTTGTAACATATTGTTCTAATCTACAAATCGGTTAAACATTATTGTTTTTTGTTTCGGCGGAAACCTCTGCGCTCGTCACGGCCTCCACGGCGATCCATGCCGGGACGTCCTGCCTCTTGCTTCTGAGCAAAATTAGGCGCCAAGTCTTTCTTGCCATACACTTCTCCACGGCAGATCCAAACCTTCACACCGATCACACCCACTTTGGTGATAGCGCCAACGTGGCAGTAGTCGATGTCCGCGCGGAGCGTATGGAGCGGGGTACGTCCCTCTTTGTACATCTCCTTACGTGCCATCTCGGCTCCGTTCAAACGGCCGGATACCTGAATCTTGATACCCTCAGCGCCCATACGCATGGTGCTCTGGATAGCCATCTTCACGGCACGACGGTAAGCGATCTTGCCTTCCAACTGACGAGCGATCTTGTTAGCTACGATAGTAGCGTCCAGTTCCGGACGTTTAACCTCGTAGATATTGATCTGAACGTCTTGTTTGGTGATTTTCTGGAGTTCCTTCTTCAATTTGTCAACCTCTTCTCCACCTTTTCCGATGATATAACCGGGGCGAGCGGTGCAGATAGTAACAGTCACAAGTTTCAGAGTTCTTTCGATAACGATACGGGAAATACTAGCCTCTGCGAGACGTGCGTTGAGGTACTCGCGAATTTTGCTATCCTCCAGCAGCGTATCTCCGTAATTCTTGCCTCCAAACCAGTTGGAGTCCCAACCGCGGACAATGCCCAGACGGTTTGCTATAGGATTAATTTTCTGTCCCATAATAAATTACTTTTCAGCGTTAGTATTTTTAGTATCTACAAATATCGTAACGTGGTTTGAACGTTTGCGGATGCGATAAGCACGACCCTGAGGAGCGGGCAGCATACGCTTGATCGACATACCGCCGTCAACCATGATTTGCGTTACGTAGAGAGTTTCGTCCTCTGCTTTCTTACCGGTTTTTACTTCCCAGTTAGCGATAGCAGATTTCAGGAGTTTCTCGAGTGCACGGCTTGCCTCACGTGTGGAGAAATGCAGCGCACCGAGTGCACGGTTCACTTCCATGCCGCGTACCATGTCTGCAACGAGACGCATCTTACGCGGGCTGGTAGGAATATTATTGGCTTTGGCGAAGTACTGCTCTTTACGAGCGGCCTTCATTGCCTCTGCGCTATTATGTTTTCTTGCACCCATTTTAATCTGGAATTTTAAATGTTAATTGATTTCAATGGATTACTTCTTGTTATTGCCCGAGTGGCCGCGGAAGGTACGTGTAGGAGCGAACTCGCCGAGTTTGTGTCCAACCATGTTCTCCGTGATATACACAGGAATAAACTTGTTTCCATTGTGAACTGCAATTGTGTGACCTACAAAGTCAGGGGAGATCATTGATGCGCGGCTCCAGGTCTTGATAACTTCTTTTTTACCAGCCTCATTCATAGCCAACACCTTGTCTTCCAACTTAACGTTGATAAACGGTCCTTTTTTCAATGAACGACTCATAATGTTACTTTGACTTTAATAGGTTATTTTTTACGTCTTTCTATAATGTATTGGTTGCTCTGGTTCTTCGGGTGACGTGTCTTGTAACCCTTAGCGAGCAGACCCTTACGGCTACGTGGATGACCACCGGACTGACGTCCTTCACCACCACCCATTGGGTGATCTACAGGGTTCATTACTACGCCACGGTTACGGGGACGGCGACCGAGCCAGCGGCTACGACCTGCTTTACCCGATTTCTCCAGTGCGTGGTCGGAGTTTCCTACTACACCCACAGTAGCCTTGCAAGCTGCGAGCACTTTGCGGAGCTCACCTGAAGGCAGTTTGATGATAGCATACTTATCCTCACGGCTCGACAACTGAGCGAAAGTACCGGCGGAACGTACCATGCAGGCACCTTGTCCCGGACGAAGCTCGATGTTGTGAATCAGCGTTCCCAGAGGAATTACCGACATCGGCAGTGCATTTCCAACTTCAGGAGCAGCGTTCTCTCCCGACATTACAGTTTGACCTACTTGCAGTCCATTCGGTGCAAGGATATAGCGCTTTTCTCCGTCAGCATAGAACAGGAGAGCGATGCGAGCCGAGCGGTTCGGATCGTACTCGATAGTCTTAACTACTGCGGGAACACCATCTTTGTTGCGCTTGAAGTCAATTACACGATACTTCTGTTTGTGACCACCACCGATGTAGCGCATCGTCATTTTACCGACGTTATTGCGGCCACCGGTTTTGGTTTTACCAAACACAAGCGATTTCTCAGGAGCGCTCGCGGTAATTGTCTCGAACGCACCTATAACTTTGTGTCTTTGCCCCGGTGTTGTGGGCTTTAATTTACGTACAGCCATTTTTAGATATTGCTATAAAAATCAATTGTTTCACCTTCGGCCAGTGTTACGATAGCTTTTTTGTAAGCCTGCTGTGCGCCGCGGAGCAGACCGGACTTAGTCCAGCGCTGTTTTACCTTCGGAGCACGGATCAGCGTGTTTACATCCGTAACCTGAACGTTGTACATTTCTTCTACCGCTTTCTTAATCTCAACTTTGTTGGCATTGCGAGCTACGACGAAACCATAACGGTTCAGTTTCTCGCCGGCGGCGGTCATCTTCTCAGTGACGATTGGTTTAATAATAATTGCCATAATTCTACCTCCTTATGCGTTAAAAGTTGCCTCGATAGCAGCAGCCGAAGCCTCTGTCAGGACTACTACATTCGAGTTCATAATAGTGTAGGTATTGAGCTCGTTGACGTTCACTACGTTCACGCGCTGGATATTAGCGGCGGACTTGCGAGCGTTGAGGTTAGCGTCTGCGATAACGAAGAGCACTTTCTTACCGGCTACCTGGAGAGCGTTCAGAACCTCTACCATAGCTTTGGTTTTCGGTGCCTCGAAATTGAGAGCGTCCAATACGAGCAATTCATTTTGTTTTGCGCGAAGCGAAAGCGCGGACTTGCGAGCCAGCTGTTTTACTTTCTTGTTCAGTTTGAAATCATAGTCACGAGGTACCGGACCGAAAATCGTACCACCACCTACGCGAACCGGAGACTTCAGATCACCCGGACGTGCACCACCGCCGCCTTTCTGGCGACCGAGTTTGCGGGTCGAGTGAGCGTTCTCGCTACGCTGTTTTGCTTTTGCTGTGCCTTGGCGTTGTGCTGCCAAGAACTGCTTAACGTCCAAGTAGATAGCATGGTCGTTAGGCTCGATTGCGAAGATGGCGTCATTGAGAGCGATCTTCTTTCCGGTCTCTTTACCGGCTTGATTCAAAATACTAAGTTCCATAACTAATTACTTGTTGATAATGACGATTGAGTTTTTAGCACCCGGTACAGATCCCTTGACCATGATCAAGTTGTACTCGGGAATTACTTTCAGTACGACGAGGTTCTGGACCGTAACGCGGTCTCCCCCCATCTGTCCCGCCATGCGGGTACCCGGGAAGATACGGCTCGGGTAAGCACAAGCACCTACCGAACCCGGAGCGCGGAGACGGTCGTCCTGACCGTGAGTGCTCTGACCCACACCGCCGAAGCCATGACGTTTAACGACACCCTGGAAACCGTGGCCCTTGCTGGTTCCGATAACGTCAACGTACATGCCCTCTTCGAAGAGGTCTGCAGCTGTGATTGTTTGTCCCAGAGCCAGTTCTCCGTCGAACTCGAACTCTGCTAAGTGGCGCATGGGCTCTACGCCTGCGGCCTTGAAATGGCCTGCTTCGGCCTTGTTGGTGTGTTTCTCGCTCTTGTGCATAAAGCCGATCTGGGCTGCTGCATAACCGTCTTTCTCAACGGTCTTGAGCTGAGTCACTACGCAAGGACCAGCCTCAATAACGGTGCACGGGATGTTTTTGCCGTCGGCACCAAAGACGGAAGTCATTCCGATCTTTTTTCCTAATAAACCTGGCATTGTTGCTTAGTTTTTAATAATTGTTAATTAATCATTGCCTGCGTTCTCGCCTTCGGGTTGATCTCTAGTGTCCTAGTGCCCTAGGGTCCTAGGATCCTAGTTTATCACTATCCGAAGGAAACGCTTGGGCGTTCATCAAACCTTGATCTCTACTTCCACACCCGATGCAAGCTCCAGCTTCATCAGTGCCTCTACGGTTTTGTTGTTGCTGTTGTAGATGTCAATCAAGCGCTTGTAGCTCGCCAACTCGAATTGCTCGCGGCTTTTCTTGTTAACGAAGGTCGAGCGGTTCACCGTGAAGATACGTTTGTGCGTCGGCAGTGGAATAGGACCACTTACAACAGCACCCGTAGCTTTAACGGTCTTGACGATCTTCTCTGCAGACTTGTCAACCAAAGTATGGTCGAAAGACTTCAGTTTGATACGAATTTTTTGACTCATAATAAATAATACTGTTTTATTTTGTTAATACTTCGCAGAGCGCAGATAACCTTAAGAGTCATTTGCTAAGATGACCCGCGCCCCGCAGGGTTAATTATTATTTTATTTAATAGGTACGCGCACGCACGCTTGCTTGCGCGTGCCTATTGTATTATCGTAATTACGTAATGACGTTATTCCGTCATTCGTTTTATACCAAGTCCACGCGGCCGCCTACTTCTGTCAGCACGGCTTTAGCGATAGACGAGCTTACTGCCTCGTAGTGGCTGAACTCCATGGAGCTCGTTGCACGTCCGGAGGTGATGGTACGCAAAGCGGTTACATAACCGAACATCTCTGCCAATGGTACTTTCGCCTTCACGATACGTGCGCCGGTGCGGCTGGTGTCCATACCCTCTACCTGTCCACGACGTTTGTTGAGGTCGCCGATGACATCACCCATAGACTCTTCCGGAGTAACAACCTCCACTTTCATGATAGGCTCCATGAGGACCGGTTTAGCCTTTGCGCAAGCCTCTTTGAACGCCATCTGCGCAGCGATCTCGAAGGACAGCTGGTCAGAGTCAACGGGGTGGAAGC
>CALEPS010000193.1 GCA_937910305.1 uncultured Bacteroidales bacterium
TCGCCGCCATCCACGCCGTATATCTTACCCTCATGCCACAGGCTGTCCGCCTGCGCCACAACCTCCTGCACCTCGCGGAGGGATATTCCTGTTCCACCGCGGCTGCATGATGAGAAGACTACAGCCGTGAACAGCAAGACTATATGGCATATTCTATCGTACACGCAGGTTATGCCGCACGACGGCGGAAGCGATATAGGCTACAAGGAAGGCGCCTACGGGGATCCAAGCAAAGAACCCTACCCCAGCCCTCCCCTCAAGGGAGGGCGTTTCTATTAATCCAAAGTAAACGAAGACGGCTACCCATATTGCTACCAGCGCAAGACCGATGAGGGTCGCCCATATGACCCGCCACTCTATCAGATGACGGTACGCCAAGTATATCCAGGCAGGAAGAATCAGAAAAACAACGGTGGGCAACCAACAGGAAGCGACACCTAACAACACCGCCACCAGAAAAGCCGGTTCTACGGCAGAAGCGTGGCGTTTGATATGAGTAAGCAGTAGAACGGCAATGAGAACCAAAACGGCAGGGAGGAAATAGTTGAGAGTTGAAAGTTGAGAGTTGAAAGTTGAGAGTGGGAGCAAGAAAACAGGCAGCAACGCACCACCTGCCGCCAACAGCCAGAAGGCTATCGGCAACAGATGGTACAATATGGTCTGAGTCTGACGAGTCAAAGGATGTACGATTTAACGATGTACGATGTACGATTTATTTATTCGATAAATCCATTGCGGCGGAGGAGGTGCTGCGGGTCCGCCTCTTTGCCCCGGAACTCCAGATAGAGTTCCTGCGCATCGCGTGTGCCGCCCTGCTCAAGCAGATGACGGAACCGTGCAGCGGTCTCGGCATCAAACAGGTTGCCGGTCTCCTTGAACGCCGCAAAAGCGTCTGCATCCAATACCGCTGCCCAGGTATAGCTGTAATAGCCTGCCTCGTAGCCCGTAGTGAAGATATGGTTGTAGAACGTAGGACGATAGCGGACAATGATCTCCGGTATCATACCCATCTTCTCCATGCTCGCCTGCTCAAAGGCATTGACATCCAGCCCTTCGGCGGTTGTCAACTCATGGAAATCCATATCGAGGATAGAAGCCGATAGCAGTTCTGTCTGTACAAAACCTTGGTTGAACTTGCCTGCGGCGTTGATCTTAGCAATTAGGCTGTCCGGGATCACTTCGCCCGTCTGATAATGGAAGGCATAGGTCTTGAGCACCTCCGGTTCGTAGGCATAGTTCTCCATGAACTGGGACGGCAGTTCGACGAAATCACGCGGGGTGTTGGTGCCGGAGAGGGATTTGTAATGCGCCTTGCTGAGCAAGCCGTGCAGCGCGTGGCCGAACTCATGGAAGAGCGTCTCTACGTCGTCCATCGAGAGCAGAGACGGGTTGCCGGCGGTAGGTTTGTTGAAGTTACCTACATTGATGATCACCGGACGATGGTCCACTCCCTCTGCATCGACATACTGGGACATTATATTATTCATCCATGCGCCAGGACGCTTGCCCGCACGCGGGAAATAGTCGGTATAGAGAATGCCGATGAGTTCGCCTGCCGCATCGGTCACCTTGAAGACCTCCACCTCGGGATTATAAACCGGCATGTCCTTCAGCGGTTCGAACTGCAGGCCGTACAGCTTGGTAGCCACGCCGAACGCACCCTTGCGGACGTTGTTCAGTTCGAAATAAGGCTTCAGTTCCTCCTCGTCCAGCGCATACTTCTCCTTACGCAGTTTCTCGGCGTAGTACCACCAATCCCAAGGGGCTAATTGAGAATTATTTTTCAGGTCCTCATCCAGGAGTTGCTGGAGCGCAGCAGCTTCGCGTTTGGCAGCCTCCAGCGAGGGTGTCCAGACGGAGGCGAGGAAAGCGTCCACCGTCTGATGGTTCTTCGCCATGCAGTCCGCGAGGATATAGTCCGCAGGGTTGTCATAGCCGAAGAGTTTGGCTTTCTCTATACGCAACTCCATCTCACGGACGATGACAGCCTTGTTGTCGTTCTCGTTATCGTGGTTTCCGCGGGTGGTGTAGTCCATCAGCAGTTGCTTGCGCAGTTCGCGGTTCTCGCAGTATTGGAGCACCGGAGTGAAAGACGTACGTTTCGGGGTGAAGAGCCATTCTCCCGGATGTCCCGCCGCCGCAGCTTCCTCCGCAGCCGCAGCCTTGGCGGACTCAGGCAGACCCGCCAGTTGCGCCTCGTCCTTCACAAAGAACTGGCAGGCATTGGTCTCCGCTACGACGTTATTGCCGAACTTGAGGGAGAGCAGACCCAGCTCCTTGTTGATCTCTTTGAGCCGCTCTTTCTTTTCCTCCGGCAGGTTGGCGCCGTTGTCGGCGAACGACTTGTAGGTCTCGGTCACCAGACGCATCTGCTCGGGATTGAGCCCGAGTTGCTCACGCTGGTCATACACAGCCTTTACACGGCGGAAGAGTGCCTCGTTGAGGATGATGCCGTCGCTCAGTTCACTCAGCATCGGACTCACCTGCTCGGCAATCGCGTTCATCTCGTCGTTGCCGTCCGCCTCCAGGACATTAAAGAACACGCCCGACACGCGGTCCAGCAGCATGCCTGCGCGATCTAAAGCCACAATCGTATTCTCAAACGTCGGTTCGGCTGCGTTATTCGCTATCGCCTCTATCTCCGCCTTGTCCTGACGGATAGCCTCTTCGAAAGCAGGCAGATAATGCTCGTTCTTCACTTGGTCAAATGCCGGTACGCCGTAAGGGGTGTTCGGCTGCTCCAACAACGGGTTGGCGTGGTTGCATGCTAATAAACTCATAGCTAGCGCTCCTAAAAGAATTGTTTTTTTCATATTATCCTGTAATTAATTTCCTTTGTCACTTTGTCCTTTGTCCCTTTGTCACTTTATTCGGACGTTTTTCTCCATTGATTTCTTGATCCGTTCACGGAGTTCGCGGGACTGGTTGTCCGCTTTCTGATACCAGTGCGGTTTGAAATCCTGGGCGAACTTGCATTTGGCGAGTTTGATCTTCAGATCGTCTATGTTCCCGCTCACGTTCACGCCCAGATAGATAGGGCTGAGGACGTTGATATCGTAATTGAAGGTCATGTCGGTGTTATGCCGTCCGCCGAGGGCGACCATGTAGTTGTCCATCTGCACGCAGAGCGGATAGACGTCTATCTCGTTCTTATAGACCGTCAGTTCGGCGTTGATAGAGTCGATCCTGTTCTCCGTCTTCTTCTTGAACATCAGCAGTTTGCTGATCTTGGAGAAGGTCTCTCCGTCCAGCACCACGAGGTCTTTTCCTGTAAGCGAAGCCGCGCCGCGGAGGGTGGACATCTTAGGCTGATACTGACTGTTGAGATAGGTCTCCGCCGCCAGATGGAACTGCGCTGCGCCCTTGAACGAAGAGAGCATCGGCACCATCTGCTCCAAGTTAGGAATCATCGTCAGCAGTTCGTCGATGTCCACATCAATCATGTGGTAGTCAAATCCCAGATAGAGATGGTTCCGGCGCGGCGTGCGGTACATAGCAGTCAACTGCAGTTTGGCGGCGCGGCATACAAATCCCACCTCATCCAGGATCAGCGTACCGTCCTTGACGAAGATACCTCCCTTGAGGTCCGAAGCCACCTGGTTGAAGATCTCCACCTGACGCATATGGGTATTGAGCGCCAGATCCACGTCGGTAGGAACAAGGAAGGGATCGGTCTCATTTACCATTTGGTCATTTACCATTTGGTCATTTTTATCCTCTTTGGCTGACGGAGTTTCTTCTTCACTCCCTTCGTCGGCGGAGAACCAGGCAAGCAGCTGGTTGGCATCGCAATGGTCGGAGACGACATCCAACTCGCCCTCCAGAACCGCCTCATGGCGGAACCATTTGCCTATATTGCGTACATTGCCTTTCAGGTTCAGATCGGAGTTGCCTAACTCGATACTGGAGTTGTCTATCGCCATCTCGCGGTTGGAATAACTGAACTCGATAGACGGGATGACCACCGCTTCCGGCAACCGCTCCGGCAGGTTCACCTCTCCGTTCTTGAGGTTCACCTTCAGCCTCGGGTTCCATTGGAGGAGGATATTTTCTTCTCCGGCTTTGTACCTCGCAGCGGCTTCCAGATCCAGTTTGCCGGTCTTGGCGGACAGTTCGTCTCCCATACGCGCATTCAGCGCCTGCGTCTTCAGTTTGGCTTGCAGGCGCGGAGCGGACTTGTCTTTTCGTCCGCCGGATAGCGCAGCCTCCAGATGGGAAGCAGCCAAGTCGGCTTTGATATCTTTGAAGAACCCGTCCAAGGCATCGCAGTCTATCACAGCCTGCGCCACCGGCATGACGGTCGTGTCCTTGGTGTTATACTCCGCGTACAGTTTCATTTTAGGCGCATCAATCGTGCCACCCATCGAGTCCATCTCTACCTCTACCGGTCGCTCTGAATCCAAGCCTACGGCTGCATACAGCACCGGATCTTTCGAGAGCACGTTACCTGCCTCCAGTTGGATGGACGAGGCTTTGAGAGCCGCTTTCAGCGGTGTAGCCATCTCGAAATCCACTTTGTCCGTCGTCAGGTCTATCCGCGCCCAGTTAACCTTCGGTTTGGATGGTTTGGGGTTAGGCATCTGTATCGTAGCATGGGTATTCGGCAGATCGGCTACCATCGAATCCATCGCATAATGAATGTCTTTGAGGTCGAGGTCCGCACTGATCCTGCCCTTCTCCAGCCGCATCTCCGTCAGGTCATCCAGACGGATCTTCGCTTTCGCGGTTCCTTTGGCTTTGCCGTTGAGGGTCATTGCCTCCGGCAGGAAATAGGCAAAGTCCGGC
Source organism: uncultured Bacteroidales bacterium (assembly GCA_937910305.1). Taxonomy (GTDB): domain Bacteria; phylum Bacteroidota; class Bacteroidia; order Bacteroidales; family Paludibacteraceae; genus Colicola. Next base: position 4,786 of record CALEPS010000193.1, read on the forward strand.
AGGTTGGCGTCGAGGTTCAACGCCAAATCAAGCAGCATGTCCCCCATCAGGTCGGACAATTGAGAATTGAGAATTGAGAATTGAGAATTGCGCGTAGCGGCATGCAGTTTATGGATCTCCACATTGCTGATCTGCCCTTCCGTCAGGCGGATATCGGCAGTAGCATCCATCTCTACGTCCCGCAGCGTATAAGGCAGCGGTTTGTAACTGCCTTCGCCGTCGTCGAGCGTAAGATGCGCCTGCACACGCGGCATCTGATGGTCAGAGACATAACCTTGTATCGTTGCTTCCAACTCCGCCTCGCCGTCCACATCCAGGTCGCTGAGCGACTTGGCGAATTTCTCCGGAATAAGCGCCATGAGAGGTTTGAGTTGCCATTTGCCGGTCTCGACCTTGGCATCAACGGCTATACTATCCTGAATGGTAACTTCCCCTTCAAGGCGTAGGTTAAAATCATTGACCGCCAGTCGTGCTCCATCGAAAGCAAAATGCATGGAGTCGAGGTTCATTGCCATCGGAGCGACCAACTCCACATGCAGGGAATCGGCATATTTGTCTCCTTTGAGCAAAGCGCATACATCTTGCGCATCCAACCCTATGAGCATGTCATCCCAGCTCTCCGCTTTAGCACTCAACTCGGTCTCTCCTAAAGAAGCATTGATAGTATCCTTGTCGTCCACGAAAGTGATATAATTGGCTTTGATGCGCAAGCCGTCCACTTTGAGTGCATCGAAAGGCAGCGAGAAAGCGGCGGTGTCCTCCTCTGTCGTATCCGGCGAAGTGACGAAAGCACCGGTGAGATTAGTTGTACCGTCCGGCGCGATATAGAAATTGACCCGCGCATCATCCAGCACCGCCTCATGGACATGGAGATTCTTATGATTCAGGAACTCCATCACATCCACTGTAGCTACCAGATGTTTCGCTTCAACGACCGTGTCGTTCCGGCTGCCGGTCATCGGATTGATCAGCAGCAACCCGTCCGCCCGCAGGCCGAAGCGCGGGAAGGTGGAGAAGAAAGTCAGATCGACCTCTCCTATCTCATGCTCGCAAGTGATGAATTTGTCCGCTGCCTGGCGGGCAATAGGTGTCAGACGCTCCGGCGTGAAGATCACGTACATAGCGATAGAGGCTACCGCCACTACGGCTACCACGATACCCAGAAACGTCCAACCTATGATTTTGAGTGCGCGTTTCATTGCTTCTCAACCATTTTGGTGAAATAGAACTTGACTGATTTCTGCTCTTTCTCGTAGTACTCCAACGCCGTATCGTTCAGTTTGGTGACCACATAGACCTTGGGAATCTCCGCTCCTCCGTTGTCCATCAGATGAATCTCCGTGAGGCTGCCTGAGGTCTCGAAGAGGTACTTGAACCAGCCGTTGCCTTTTGGCTTGAGGTCCGCCTCGAAAATATCCTCCGCCTCGTCCCATTCGCGGCCGTAGAGATAACCTGTCTCGTCCGACTGCTCGGTGGTGAAACGTACATAATGTTCGGTGTTGTTTTCCTGCCACAGCCCCTGCAGATCACTCAACTGGTACGACGGCGTAGTCTTGTTGAACATGTCGCAACTCGCCAAAGCCATTCCTACTACGGCGAGAAGCAGGAATCTGAAATTTGAAATCATAAATCTGACATTCATAACTATGCTTTTTCAATTTTAATATTCACGTTATATCCGTCCATCTCAATCAATTGACAATTGAGAATTGAAAATTGAGAATTGAGAATGAGCGAAGTAGCCAGCACCTGCGAAGCGATATACTCGCCGCAATGGAGGACGGCGTTATGGATCTCCGGACGGTCTTCCAGCACGATAGCAATGCGGTCGGTGATCTCCAGACCGGAGGACTTACGGAGGTTCTGGATGCGGTTGATGAGTTCGCGCGCAATGCCTTCTTCAATCAGTTCGTCGGTCAGTTCGATATCAAGGGCTATCGTCAGGATGCCGTTGTTGGCAACAAGCCAACCGGGCATGTCTTCCGTCAGAATTTCCACATCTTCGGGCACTATCGTGCAGTTGAAAGTTGAAAGTTGAAAGTTGAAAGAACCTTCGGTTTCCATCTTCGCGATGTCGTCCTGGGACATGGCGTTGATAGCCGCAGCAAGGGCTTTCATGTTCGCGCCGACTTTCTTGCCCAGGACCTTGAAGTTCGGTTTGATCTTCTTGACAAGGCGTATCTCCGATTGCTCTGCAGGAACGATGACAAGTTCTTTGACGTTCACCTCGGATTTGATGAGGTCCGCCACATGGAGGAGCGCGTCTGTCGTCTCCTGGTCGGGTGTCGGTATGACGGCTTTCTGCAGCGGCTGGCGGACGTTCTTCTCCGCGCGTTTGCGGAGCGAGAGGATCATCGAGGTAGCCTGCTGCGCGAGGTACATCTGGCGCTCCAGCGTAGTGTCAATAAGCGTCTCGTCAGCCTTGGGCCAAGTGCTTAAATGCACGGTTTCATCGGTCAAATCGCGGTAGAGACGGTCGGCGTAGAACGGTGCGTTCGGCGCCATGAGTTGAGCCACGGTCTTGAGACAGGTGTAGAGGGTTTCGTAAGCCGCTTCTTTGTCGGCGTTCATCTCTCCGCCCCAGAAACGCTTGCGGTTCAGACGCACGTACCAGTTAGAGAGGTCGTCCTGTACGAAATCCGAGATAGCACGTCCTGCTTTGGTAGGTTCGTATGCCTCGTAGGCTTCCGTCACCTCTTTGATGAGAGAGTTCAGTTTGGATAGGATCCAGCGGTCGATCTCGGCATACTCTGCTTTTTCTCCCGTATCTCTCCCGTTCCGATTCTCTCTCGTTAGTGTCTCGTTAGTCTGATTTGGCGTATTACCCCAGCCATCCACGTTCGCGTAGAGGGCAAAGAAACCATAGGTGTTATAGAGAGTTCCGAAGAACTTACGGCGCACTTCATCCACTCCTTCGGGATCGAACTTCAGGTTCTCCCACGGGCTGGAGTTGGTCAGCATATACCACCTTACCGGATCGGCTCCGTACTTGTCGAGAGCTCCGAACGGATCCACGGCGTTGCCGAGACGTTTGGACATCTTGTTGCCGTTCTTATCGAGCACCAGACCGTTGGAGATGACGTTCTTGTACGCCACCGTACCTTCTATCATCGTGTGGATGGCATGGAGCGTGAAGAACCATCCTCGGGTCTGATCCACGCCCTCGGAGATGAAGTCCGCCGTGCGCGGCAGGTCGGCGTTCTCGAACGGATAGTGGTTCTGGGCATACGGCATAGCGCCCGAATCGAACCATACATCAATGAGGTCGAGTTCGCGTTTCATCGGCTTGCCGGACGGGGAGACAAGGATGATTGAATCCACGTACGGACGGTGAAGGTCAATCACAGAGGGGTCATAGTTCGCCTTGCTGTAATCGCCCGGTTTATGGTTCGGCCAAGGGTTGGATTTCATGAAGCCCGCCTTGACAGATTTGTCGATTTCATCGAATAATTCCGCGATCGAACCGATACATATTTCTTCGCTTCCGTCCTCGGTGCGCCAGATAGGCAGCGGTGTTCCCCAATAACGGGAACGGCTGAGGTTCCAGTCATTCAGGTTATTGAGCCACTGGCCGAAACGTCCTGTGCCGGTTGATTCCGGCTGCCAGTTGATGGTCTTGTTGAGGGCAATCATCTCCTCGCGCGCCTTGGTGGACTTGATAAACCAACTGTCCAGCGGGTAATAAAGCACCGGTTTGTCGGTACGCCAGCAGTGCGGATAAGTATGCACATGTTTCTCGCTTCGCAGGAGCCGTCCGTCCGCTTTCATCTCCAGACAGAGGTGCAGGTCGAGTGTCTCGGCTTTCGCGGCAGCCGCCTCGTCGTACTTGCCGTCCACGGTGAACTGCGGGTCATAGGCGTTCTTCACCCAACGGCCTGCATATCTGCGGTAGAGTTCGTCGTTGACGTTGGCTTTGTACCACTCCTCGTCGAGGTCCTCTACGTTCCAGTATTTACCGGTGAAATCGACCATCGGACGGGGTCCGTTGTTCTTGGTCTGCATATACAGCCCCGGCACGCCGGCTGCATCGGCTACTTTCTTATCGTCGGCACCGAACGTAGGCGCGATATGCACGATACCCGTACCGTCCTCGGTAGTGACATAATCACCCGGAATGACGCGAAATGCTCCCTCGCCCGGATTGACCCACGGGAAGAGCGGCTCGTATTCGAGGCCAACGAGGTCCTTTCCTTTATAGCGGGCGACGATCTTAGGCTCCAGCGGTTTGCTTTCTTCGTCCGTTCCGCAGAGTTCTTTGCGATAAGCATCCAGACGTGCTTCGGCAAGGATGATATGGTCGCCGGCAGGCGTCTCCACCTCCACGTAGTCAATCTTCGGTCCCACACAGAGAGCCGTGTTGGAAGGCAGCGTCCAAGGCGTCGTCGTCCAGGCGATGATAAATCTATTTACCATTTGACCATTTACCATTTGGTCATTGGGTTTGAGTTTGAACCTCGCGGTGCAGGTGAGGTCCTTGACGTCGCGGTAGCAACCGGGCTGGTTGAGCTCGTGTGACGAGAGACCCGTTCCGGCGGCAGGCGAGTACGGCTGGATGGTATAACCCTTATAGAGATAGCCTTTCTTGTACAGCTCCTTGAGCAGGTACCACAGCGTCTCGATATACTTGTTATCGTAGGTGATATAAGGGTTGTCGAGGTCCACCCAGTAGCCCATCTGCTTGGTGAGGTTGGTCCATTCTTTGGTGTATTTCATCACCTCGCGGCGGCATGCAGCGTTGTATTCATCCACGCTGATCTTCTTGCCGATATCCTCTTTGGTGATACCTAACATCTTCTCCACGCCTAACTCCACCGGCAGACCGTGGGTGTCCCAACCGGCCTTACGGCGCACCTGATAGCCCTGCATCGTCTTGAAACGGCAGAACGTGTCTTTGATGGTCCTCGCCATGACATGGTGGATACCCGGCATGCCGTTGGCAGAAGGAGGACCTTCGAAAAAGAGGAACTGCGGATGTCCCTCACGGGTAGTGATACTTTTCTCAAATAACCCCTCTTGCTCCCATTGCGCCAGCACCTCGCGGCTCAACGCGGGCAAGTTCAACTGTTTGTATTCGTTAAAATGTTTCATATATGTTGTTTGTGATTTTAATCTATGCTTGATAATTGCGTCCGTAGGAACGGTATGTGTCTTTTTCTATCTCGATAACAGGCTCTTCCCACCGGTCAAGAGGATCCAACCGCCACTCGATATATTTGATCTTCATTCCTCTGTCGAGCCACTGCTTCTCGTAGTGCGTCTGTAGCGCACGCGCATCCTTGAAAACACCGATGGAATCGAGCGAATCGGCATATAAATCATCCGTCTGCGCCACTACCGGATAGGGGTTCAGCCGCAGCATCTCGGTCGTATAGGTATATAGGAACGGGCTGTCGGTCTTCAGATGAATCAGACCGCCGGGTTTCACGATCCGGTGATAGCGCTGCATGAAATAAGTGGATGTAAGACGCTTGGTGGCTTTCTTCATCTGCGGGTCGCAGAAAGTAATCCATATCTCATCCACTTCACCGGCAGCAAAAAACTCCGTGATAAACTCTATATTGGTGCGCAGGAACGCTACATTCTTCAATTCCTTGATCTCCGCCTCTTTGGCTCCCGCCCACATACGCGCGCCTTTGATATCCACTCCGATAAAATTCTTCTCCGGATACCGTTCCGCCAGTCCTACCGTATATTCGCCTCTGCCGCATCCCAGCTCCAGCACAACGGGGTTCTCATTATGGAAATAGCGGTCGCGCCAGTGTCCCGCCAACTCCGGGTCATACGGCGGCTGGAAGACATTGTGGAACGTCTCCATCTCCGCAAATTTCTTTAGTTTGTTCTTGCCCATTTCCTTCTACCTTTCATTTTTCACCCTTATCACCTCTATCCCCACATCGGTCACGCCGCGCAGGAGCGAATCCCTCATTCCGTGCTGAACGGCGAAATAATACCGCCCGGTATCGGGGAAATGATAATTCTCCTCCAGCAGAACGGGCATTTCTATAAAGCCATGGTGTTTGTCTCCGAGCCATCGGCCTCTGTCATCCGCCAGATAAAACTCGACCGTATCCATGTACTGTCTGTTGCCGCGCACAAAAAGCCACATATTCTGATACGGATAGCGCTCCGTATGACGGACGTAGAGCAGGATATCATAAGCCGCCTCCCGGTCCGCTATGTTGAAGGCAAATTCCGGCAGTTGGTTTTCGTCCCATTCACCCGATGGAATCGCGACAAATTCGCTATACACGATATCGTGCCTGCAGGATGTCAGAAGGCATATACCCCCTATCAGCAAACCAATCGCGAGCCGTAAATTGTTCATCGTAAATGGCTTCATCGTCTGGGGTGTTTTTTCTTTTTTCTATCAAACCTCGTCAGCTCGCCATGGCCCGTCTGGTATCCGATCTCCGCTTCCGCGGCACGGTTGGCTTCCAAAGAGACGGGTTTCTCTCCGCGGCGGTTCATCGCGATCACCTCATGGGCGCGCGCAGCCGTCAGAGTCACCAGATTAGCCGGTATATGCTGGTCGGTGGAATACGTAATGGTGCCTGCCAGCGGATCGGTCGAGAAGACATAATAGGTAGCGTCCTTCGTCTCCAGAGTCTGATGGCGCGGCGGCAATGCCTTGGAAGCATCCTCATAGACCGGCACTTCGTAGTTCAGACAGCATTTGAGTTTGGCGCACATGCCTGCCAGTTTCTGCGGGTTGGGGGATATGTTCTGCAACCTTGCGGCGCCGGTACCTACCGACGAGAAGTTGATCATCCATGTGGAGCAGCATAACTCACGCCCGCATGGTCCTGTTCCGCCGATACGTCCCGCCTCCTGACGCGCTCCGATCTGCTTCATCTCCACGCGGATGCGGAACGTTTCTGCATAGACCTTGATCAACTGGCGGAAGTCAACCCGCCCGTCTGCGATATAGAAGAAAATCGCTTTCGATCCGTCGCCCTGATATTCCACATCGCCTATCTTCATCTCCAGCCCGAGCGATTTGGCCAGTTGGCGGGCTTTGATCATCGTCTCCTGTTCGCGCGCGTGCGCTTGCTCGGCACGGGCGAGATCTTCCTCCGTCGCTATACGGATCACCTGACGGATCTCGTAACGGGAAGCGTCTATCTTGTTTTTCTTGATCTGCAGCTCTACCAGCTTGCCGGTCAGCACCACCTCGCCCAGGTCGTACCCCGGATTGGCCTCTACCACCACTTTCACGCCTTTCTCCAACGGGAGGTGCGCGCTGTTATGGAAATAGCCCTTGCGTGTGTTCTTGAACTGCACCTCTATCAGGTCTGTCAGTTGGGTATTCTCCGGCAGGTCGCTCAACCAGTCGCATACGGGCAACATATGCGCTGAATTGCGTTTGGTTGCCGCCGCTGCCAGTTCTTGCGGCTCGTTTCCTACTGTATATTTCTTCATTTTCTTGGTTTTTTAATCAATATTATCATTTGCAGACACAGGTCGAAGAAGATCATCTTTGCATTGCCGTTCTGCTCTATTTGCCGTTCCGCCAAGTCGAGTTGGTTCATGATCGCCTCTACGTTGCCGGAATGGATAAAAGGCGCGAACTTAACGGAGAAATTCCGCTCTTCCTCCATCTGGTAATTCAGTTCGGGCTGACCTATATTACGGATAAAATTCTCGCGCACCTGCTGCTGGGCGTACTGCAGAAAATGCTTCTGCTTCTCCCTGCCTGTCGCAGCCATGTCCAGCGACCACTGGCGCAGATGTTTGAGCGACTCGTATTTCTTCTGCGGGTCGCGGAGAACTCCTACCGTATAAGCATCGCGGAAGAGAGCAACGAAATCACGCAGTTCCTGCTGATTTTCCTCGGATTCACCGGCTTTTTTCAGGGCAGCGAGAAAACTGCCGTTCGCTATCCGGGCTATGTCGGTCGTTCTGGAAGCAGCTATACCTCTGCGGACCAAAGCCTCAGCGATAGTCTCCGTCTCCAGCCTCGGAATCCGGACCGTCTGTACGCGCGACAGGATGGTAGCCAGCATCTGCTCCGGATGTTCGGAGACCAGAAGAAAAACGGTCTTCGGAGCCGGCTCCTCCAGTATCTTCAGCAGTTTGTTCGCCGTGGCTGCATTCATCTTCTCCGGTTGCCATATGATCATGATCTTGTAGCCGTCGCCATAGGCCTTGAGGCTGAGTTTGCGCAGGATCTCCCCGCTCTCTTTCTCATAGATCATGCTCTGCTTCGTCTCCACGCCCAAAGCGGCATGCCAGTCATCCAGGTCGAAATAATGTTTCTCCAGGATGATCTTACGCCACGGCTCCAGAAAATCATTGCATGTGTCGGCGGAATCCGTCTTGACAATCGGAAAGACGAAATGCAGATCGGGGTGCTGCAGATGCTGGTATTGAAGACATGTCGGACAACTGCCGCAACTGTCCTCGTCCGTCCTGTTGGGACAGTTCAGATACTGGGCATAAGCCAGAGCCAGCTGCAGTTTGCCGATCCCCGATATGCCGGTAAACAGCTGCGCGTGGGGTATTCTGCCCTCACGCACCGCCTGACGCAACTGCGCTTTCGTCGCCTCCTGTCCTATGATCTCCTTGAAGAGCATTCAGTTATCGGAATTCAGTTTTTCAGCTCTTTTTGGAGTGCCTCTACCATCTCGGCGTACTCGGCATCGGAGAGATAGACTTTGCCCGGGTTCATCTGGAAGGTGCCTCCGTAATCCGGACCGTCCACATATTTGGGAGCCAGATGGAAATGCAGATGGCTTAATTTATCGGAAAAAGCGCCATAGTTGATCTTCTCGGGATGGAATAATTTCTGCATCGCGCGTGTCACATCGGCTACGTCCGCCATAAAGAGATTGCGCTGCTCGTCGGACAGCTCGTTCAGGTCATTGACATGCCCGTCATATGCCACCAGACAGCGGCCGTGATAGGTCTGCTCCTTAAATAAAAACGCGCGCGACACGCGCAGGTGCGCGATCTCTATCATCAAATTGTGCAAAGTCTCATTGTTCTGACAATAGAGACAGTCTTTCGGATCGGAATACATAATCTTTGATATTTATAGTTTGTAGTTTGTTTTTTGTTACTTGTTTTGCTGTTTGATTCTACCGGCTATGACGGCATTGCGGACCGCCTCGATAGCGGCATTGGAATCCATGTTTCCTTCGGCATCGCGGAACTGATTCAGGTCTATCGGTTCACCGATATACATACGGCAAGGCACGCGGTGGACGAAAGGTTTACCCTTTGGCAACGCCTCGAAACATCCGTCCAGCGAAAGCGGGATGACCGGCAGTCCCAAATCGATGGCTATCTGGAAAGCACCGCGTTTGAACCGTCCCACTTCGCCGTTCAGCGAACGGGTTCCCTCCGGGAAGATCACGGTGCATACACCGCCTACCAGCTGCTTCTCCACCTCTTTGAGGCTCTCCATCGCGGCTTTGGCATTGCGGCGGTCGATAAAGATATGTCCGGCGGCTTTGCATCCCGTCCCTACAAAAGGCACCTTCCGCAACTCCGCTTTCATCAGCCATTTGAAGATCACCGGCAGCCAACCGTAGATCAGCCATACGTCGAACATCGACTGGTGATTCGACACAAACACATAACTCTGACCCGGCCGGATATGCTCCGCGCCCTCTACCGTCACCGGCAGAAACATCAGCCACAGAAACGAGCGGGACCAGAACTGCTGTACTTTATGCACAAACTCCGCATTCCGCCAATGAACGGTACAGATGGTGAAAACAGCCGTGAAGACCGTCAGCACACACAGTATCGGCCAAGCGACCAGATACTGGTAAATGATATAAAACGGTTTTAGTATGCTTTTCATTTTCTATTCTCAATTCTCAATTCTCAATTCTCAACTTCTGTCACTCCTTGTCATATTTCTGCATAAACCCGCGGTAGAGCGCGCATATACGACGTATCTCCTCCCATTGCTCGTCCGGCAGTTTGGTGCCTACCACCTCCACTACACGGCCTGCAGCGATAGTACCTATCTCGGCGCATCGGCGGATATCGAAACCGTCCGCCAGAGCATGCAGGAAGCCGCCTGCGAAATAGTCTCCGGCACCGGTGGAGTCCGTACAGGATGTGGTGATCGCGCCAATATGGTGACGCTTGCTGCCCTGCTGTATGTACGAACCGTTCTTGCCTACTTTCACAACCGCTATATCGCATTGCTCCGCTATCATCTGGACGGACTCTTCCGGATTGAGATGCGTATAGGCGAACGACTCGTCCTCGTTGGCAAAGACA
>CALEPS010000194.1 GCA_937910305.1 uncultured Bacteroidales bacterium
ACGCCGGACGGCGAGCCGGTGGCAATGAACCTGCGGTGCGACAACACGTTCGTAGAGGATGCCCGGTGGCATGAGCAGGAGGCGCGGTATAGCGCGTTTGTGCAAAGGGCTGCCGACAAACGGCTGCTACTGTTGGAGTTCGGCGTGGGGTTCAATACGCCGGTGATCATCCGAATGCCGTTTGAGAGGATGGCAGCGCAGCTCCCCGACACCACGCTCGTCCGTTTCAACCGCGACTACCCGCAGCCGTATCAAGCAGGTATTGAGCATTTTATCCCCTTTACCGAAGACATCAATCGTATCATTTCACAACTAAATCACCATTAATCATGCAAAGAGCATTGGATTTTCTGCAAGCACACAATGAGGTGGCTTTGGCTACTGTTTGTATCAGCAACGGCTTCGTCGGCGAAAGGTTTTCCAAATAGGTTCTTCTTTCGTCAATTGTCCCGCATGGTATGCGGGTGTAACCAAAGCCGGCCAACCTCGCGCTAATCGTATACCCTTGCTATACCCTTACATCTACGAAGCGGCTATTTTTTTGTAGCGTTCGATAAGTTTGTCGTGGCGGATGAATCCATAGACGGCGACGAGGAGTGCGCCAACAAGATCAAGAATGAGGTCCTGCATCGAGTCACGCAGGGCGGCATGACCGCAGAGCGGTTCGTCCTCCGGAGTAAAGATAGAGCCTGTAGTGGTCGCCATGAACTGCTGCGTGTTCGTGCCCATAAGGCTGTCATACGTATATTCGATAATCTCCCAGCAGGCACCAAGTCCGAGCGAAAACATGACCAGAAAAAGACAGAGGAACCATTTGTTAAAATAGATGTATTTGTCGTTCTCCGCCATGATGATATGGATAAGCCAGAGAGCAATCATCGAGAGCAGAAAACCGCTCTCTGCGTGCAGCAGTTTGTCCCACCATGGCACACGCCCGTAGAGGTCGAGCCCGTCGCCCATGATAAGCGAGGAGAAACAGAAAACAACGATGAAGACCGACAGCAGCCACGGCACTTCGATACGGAAACGGCTGCGGAGTAGATGCGGCAGGTACATAATCAGCAGCATTGCGACATATTGCAATCCACGGAAAACGACTTCGTCCCATGTGCTTCTTGCAGCAATGAGCCATCCCACGTTTGCCACCGCCATTCCCGCAATCAGCCATGTGGCAATCCTGTTTATTTTATGCAGTTGTTCTCTACGCATGATATTAGTGTTGTTTCATTTCTTCTATCGCTTCACGGAACATACCTTCGCACCGGCGAACAGACTCGTCGATATTGTACTGTTTGGCAGCTTCGGCGTACTCATGCTCCATGCGCTCTTTTTCTTCGGGATGATCCAACCACCAGTCGATAGCACGCGCAAGGTCTTTGGGGCGGCCGGGAGCAAAAAGACTTCGCCCGTCCAAAGCAAACTGCGGCGTGGCGCTGTCTTCGCTGTTGGCTATCACCGGCACTAATCCTGTAGCAAAGGCCTCGATACATGAGATGGCTTCACTCTCCATGTCTGAAGCATGCACATAGAGGTCGGTCTGCGCCAGCAGGTGAATCAGTTCGTTCTTGGTCAGGAATACAAACTGTGGCGGGTTCGGCAGTTGTTTGCCCATCTCCACGTATTCGTCATACTTGGGACCTTTGCCCGCGAAAACAAGTTGGATGCGGTCGGCGTACTTGCTGTACTGCACAGCGTTTATGATGACATCCTGTCGTTTCTCACCGGAGAGGCGTCCTACCATGACGATGAGGATTTTGCCCTCATATTGTGGGTCTTTGGGACATTTGGTATAGACGAACGAAGGGTCAATGCCATTGGATATGACATGTATCTTTGCTTTGTAACCGTGCTTAACCAACTCGTCCGCCATGAACTGCGAGGGCGTGTGGATGTGCGTGAAGCGACTGTATAGCGTCCAGTTGAAGACTTGGTAGAAACTGTCGTTGATGCGCTCTGCCTTACCCAGACCGATAGAAGAAGTCATGTTTTCCGGTTGGATGTGGAACGCTGCCGTGGACGGTTTGTGCATCTGGTCAGCTATGAGTTTGGTAGCTGTCTCCAGCGCGAAAGGCATCATACAATGCACAATGTCCGCCCATGCCACCGCCTCGCGGATGATGTCCAGATCGACTTGCGCGAACTGGAAACCCTGTGAGTGAATGAGGTCGTTGAAAAGGGGCACTTTGAACTCCTTGAGGACGAACTTGTCAGGTGCCGGTTCGCCGGTAGTAAGGATGCGCACTTCGTTGCCGTGCTCGCGGAGTACCGCCGCAAAACGCTGGGCGGAGATGGACGTGCCGTTGTTGTTGGTGTCGTACGTGTCAATGACGAGAAGTATTTTCATGGTATAAATAGTTATAATTTTTATTTTGTGCTGTGGGTTCGGCTGGAGGAACGGTATTGGTGGGCGGTCATGCCGAGGTGTTTCTTCACGTACTTGCAGAAGAAACTGAGACTGACGAAATCCAATTGTACGCAAATCTCCTTGACACTCATATCCGTCTGGAGGAGCAAGCGTTTGATCTCCTGTACGGTCAGATCGTTGATGACAACTTGCGCAGACTTGCCGGTAACAGTGTTGCAGACTACGGACAGGTATTTCGGCGTGACAGCCAGACGGTCGGCATACCACCGAACCTCACGCTGACGGCCTTTGTTTTCTTGCAACAGGCGGGCAAAATCCCGGAAAAGGATCTCCTGCCGCCCTTGCTTGTGCTCCGTTTCCGGCGTTTGTTCGATGCTTTTTTCGAGCCAGCATAACAGTTCATAGATAGCGGCTTGCGCAAAGATGCGGCGGATGTTTTCGCTCAGTCCCGGACGGGTGTCTTCACTGTATAGCTGGAACAGCCGGTTGAAGAGCTGGATCAGTTCCTGTTGCCGTTCGTCCAAGTGGATTACCGGATGTTGCAGGATGTAATTCGATTTCTCCCACCACGTGGTATCTTCGCGCACGCAGAGGTAGAAAATATCGTCCAGTGCGTGTTTGCGCACCGCCACGGCTCCGCATTTCATGTCCGGAGAGCGCATGTAGTTGCCGATGATGAGATCCGACCGGCATAACAACATGTCGTGCGGACGGATAAGATATTGCTGCTCATTGATCTCGATTTGCAGCTTGCCCTCCGTACAATAGATGATAAGCGAGCAGTCGTTTTCATTGCTGAAGCGTTGCAACAACTCGTCCAAGTTTCCCGAAAAGATAATATCCTGATTCAGCATAAGGGCATTGGGGCATTTATATATTTACGCATTTATTCATTTTCGCATTTGTTCCTTTACCAAGTGGAGTTTCCGACTGCAAAGATAGTACTTTTTTACGAATTGTGCAAGTTTTAGCGGCAAAAAGTTTTCCAAATGCCATATTTTAGGGCATAAGTCAATCAATAGGGAAATATGGAAAACTGACAAAGGGGTATATGGCACATCGTTTGTAAGAAAAGACTCGGCTAACGGGAGCTGATTAACTAATCATAGTACAAAGCCGAAGCCAATTTAACCTATATAAACAGTGCAACATAGTAATGAACAAAGCAATGAAGAAACGTAAATTATCAGTGGTATTGTGTCTGTTGGGCTTAGCAATACATGTGCAGGCGGGAGATACTATACAGTATAGTTTGGCAGCATGCCGTGAGATGGCATTGAGTCAGGGCTGCTCAAACCGCTCCCAACAGGAGTTGCAAAAAGCCGCAGAACTGAACCGCAAAGCAGCTTTGGCTGCAATGTTTCCAAAAGTAACTGTCAACGGCGCGTATATGTGGAACTCGGAGAACATCCATCTGTTAGCCAACGAACACGCTTTTGATTTCGGGACAGCAGGCGTGAATACTGACGGGACAAACTATTTCAACTGGAGTAGTGAGACCTTTTTGAGTCGCATGGCGACCGAATTGGAGGGAACCCGTTTGCAACAGCCGATATTGGATGTCCAGAACGCAGCAGGGCAACAGATAGCCAATGCTTATCAACAGGTATATGACCGCCTGACGGTAGATATGACACATGTAGTGGTGGCACATGCAGGAGTGACACAGCCTATTTATACGGGCGGTATGCTCACCCAGAACTACAAGATAGCCAAGTCCACCGAACATATAGCCGCTCTGCAATCCGAAGCCAAGCATGACGAGGTGATAGCCAAAGTGGATGAAGCCTATTGGCGTATGGTAAGCGTGGAGCAGAAACACCGCTTGGCCGATGAATACTACCGATTGCTCTGCAAATTGGAAAGCGATGTGACGGACTTGGTGAACGAAGGTATGGCGACGCAGTCCGACCTACTGAAAGTGCGCACCAAACGCGGTGAAGCGGAAGTGAAGAAACTGCAAGCCGAGAACGGACTGACGCTCTCCCGAATGGCTTTGGCACAAGTATGCGGTCTTCCGTTGAACGAGGTGTTCACCGTGGATGCGGGCGGTCTGGAACAAACCACTTTAGCCGGCGACAAGTTCGATGCCGAAAGCATAGTAGCCAACCGCAAGGAGTTGCAGATGGCCCGGGAAACGGAGAAGATTGCCCGTAGTAGCGCCAAATTAGCGAGCGCAGGTCTGCAACCAACCATAGTAGCCTCGGCCGGGTACGTTTATACTAACCCGAGCATGGAGAACGGTGTGCGGAGCGACTGGAAAGGGCACGGATTCTTTTCCGCCGGAGTAGTGGTGAATGTACCTATAGCGCACGCGGATGATATTCTGCGGTACAAAGCTGCCAAACACGCCGCCAATGCTATGGCGATGAAGACGGAAGAAACGCGCGAACTGCTCACCTTGCAGACCACGCAAGCGAACCAGCGACTGATGGAGTCGCAGCAGAAGATAGCTGTGGCACAACTGACCTGCCGTAACGCAGCGGAGGTGCTACGGATGGCGGAGGAATCGTTCGCATCGGGGATGATTTCTTCATCGGAGCTGATGCAGGCTCAGACGGCATGGATGTCCGCCGCAACCGATCTGACGGATGCTCAGACAGAAGCAAAAATGAATGAAGCGAAGCTGCTTCAATATATTGGTTTTAACAATTAGAAACAATGAAAAAAGAGAAAGAGGGAGGACTGTTATTGGGTTTGGTAGCCCTATTGGCAGTAGTGATTATTGTGGCGTTGGTGGGAGTGTTTGCCCTCCGCCCGGAAGAAACGCTTATTCAAGGCGAGTCGGAAGCGACAGAGTACCGTGTATCCGGCAAGGTGTCGGGCCGAATAGAGATGTATCTCTATGAGGAAGGCGAGCAGGTACACAAAGGCGACACACTGGTTATTATCAACTCTCCGGAGGTGGAGGCGAAGAAAGCACAGGCTTTAGCCGCCCGCAGCATGGCAGAGGCAGTGAATCAGAAGGCTCACAACGGCGCACAACATGAGCAGATAACCGGTGCTTACGAACTTTACCAAAAAGCCAAAGCAGGCGAAGAAATCTACCGCAAGAGCTATGAGCGCGTACAGCGGTTATACGAGAAAGGCGTAGTAAGCGAGCAGAAACGCGATGAAGTAGAAGCGCAGTACAAGGCAGCCTCTGCTACTGTGCGTGCCGCCAAAAGCCAGTATGACATGGCGATGGCAGGCGCGCGTAAAGAAGATAAAGCTGCAGCCGCAGCACAAGTGGCACAAGTGGACGGTATTCTGCAAGAAGTAGCAGCAGCAGAGGCAGAGCGTTACTTGCTCTCGCCTTGCAACGGAGAGGTAAGCGAACTATTCCCCAAGGTAGGCGAATTGGTCGGGCAAGGCAGCCCTGTGATGTCTATTGTGGATCTGGACGATGTATGGTTCACATTCGCCGTGCGTGAAGACATGTTGTCCGATTTTGCAACGGGCAGCATTGTAGAAATCAAGATTCCTGCCCTTGGAGAAGCACGGTATCCGGTAGTCGTTACGCATGTGAAAGCAATGGGCACTTATGCCACATGGCGCACGACACAACAGAACGGCGGCTATGACGTACGGACTTTTGATGTCAAATGCCGTCCGCAGCAGTCTATCCCTAATCTGCGTCCGGGTATGACAGCGTTGGTAGTGAAGTAGCAGAAAGTAGATAGTCACAAGTCGAAAGTCAAAAGCAGTGAATTACGTTATTTCTATATGGCATGTGATGCGGCGGGAGCTGAAGCAGATGTTCGCCAGACCGTTGTATATGTTTGCATCGGTGGGTGTGATGTTGCTCTCCACGTTCTTTTTTATCACTCTGATGCGGCAAGGGACGGCGGAAGAAATGCCTGTGGCAGTTGTGGACAAAGACCAGACCACCATTTCGCGCAGGTTGTGCCATGAGATGCAGGCTACATCTTCGGTGGATATATGTCTTGTAACTTCCTCTTATTCCGAGGCGCGTGAGGCGATGCAGCAGGGTCGCATATACGGTATTTTCGTCATACCGGAGGGTTTTTATAGTGACCTTGTGGCGTTTAAGCGTCCTCAGATGGATTTTTATGTAACCAACGCCTATACCGTAGGCGGGAACACCGCCTACAAGCAGATGCTGACGGTGGCTAATCTTGTGTCGGGTGCGTTCCAGCGGGAAGTGTTGCGGAAGAAAGGGATGTCGGAAGACCTGATTATGAAACGCATCCAACCGTTAGTTATCGAAGGGCACATGGTTGCCAACCCGTGGAACAACTACTCCGTCTATCTGGTCAGCACTATTCTGCCCGGCATATTAGGGTTAGTCTGTATCATGCTCACTATTTTTACTATAGGCTATGAGTTGAAGATGAAGACCTCGCGCGAGTGGCTGCGCACAGCAGGAGGCAATTATACCGTGGCAATGATCGGCAAACTCATTCCTTATACGGTGATGTATGTGGTTTTAGGGTTCGGTTGCTATGCAATGATGTTCGGTTTCGCAGGTTTTCCTGTCTATGGCAGTCATGCCAGACTGTTGTTTGGTTTGTTACTCTATATATTCGCCATGGAGGCAGCCGGTATCTTCCTAATTGGATGTGTGCCTACGTTACGGGATGCTGTTTCCATCGGGGCTTTATATTCAATGCTTGGCTTCTCCCTTTCGGGATTCACTTATCCGGTGTCGAATATGCTCCCGCCTTTTCGGGCACTCAGTTGGCTGGAGCCTCTGAGACATTATTATCTGATTTATGTGAACGAAGCATTGATGGCGGCTCCATGGAGCAACAGCATGGTCCCTGCTCTGTCACTTTGTGCGTTCCTGTTGCTGGCACTCATCGTCTCTCCACGCCTGCACAAAGCGTTGGTCTATCAAAACTATCCATTGAAATGAAACATATATTCCGGCACCTTTGGTTGCAGACATTAGACACATGGAATGTCTTTACTACCGAACTGAAACGCATCTTCCGAGACCCGGGAGTGATGGTTATTTTCTTTCTTGCCACGCTGGCTTACCCTGTTATCTACAAAGCCGTTTACTGGAACGACCAGATTACCGACATCCCGGTAGCGGTAGTGGATATGAGCCATTCGCCTGAGAGCCGTGAGTTTATCCATCAATGGAACGCCGCTCCGGAGGTCAAGGTAGTATATTATTGTACCTCCATGTCGGAGGCAGAGCGGCTGCTGCGCGACCAGAAGATACACGGGATTCTTTATTTCCCGCATGATTACGCCGCACAACTGGCAGATCCGTTCGGACAAGCGCATTTGTCGCTCTACTGCGACATGTCTTCGTTTCTGTACATGAAAGGGGTCTATCTGAGTTGTAATATGGTGATGCTGGAGTCAATGAATAATATCCAGATTGACCGCTATGAGCAAATGGGAACCGGCAAGGAGATGGCATGGTCGCTGGTACAGGAGGCTCCCTATTCCGAGACGGCATTGTTCACCCCAACAGGAGGTTACGGCTCGTTTCTTATCCCTGCTGTGTTGGTAATGATTCTTCACCAAACCCTTTTGTTCGGTATCTGTATGCTGGGCGGAACGGCACGCGAGGAAAACAAAGAATTATACCGTATTCCCGGACGGGGAATGGGGTATTCCGTCTTCCGGCTTGTCTTGGGACGCTCAGCGGCATATTTCCTGATTTACTATGCATTGGCAGCTGTTTTGCTGATAGCCATGCCAAGGTTGTTCAATCTGCCGCATATAGGCCATGTAGGTGACTTGCTGCGGTTCATAGTGCCATTCCTGTTGGCCACTATCTTCTTCGCTATGTGCGTGAGCGTATTCATCCGAAACAGGGAATCCGGAATAGTGTTGTTGATTTCCACTTCGCTTATCTTCCTCTTTATTGCCGGTATCTCATGGCCGAAGGAACTGATACCGGACGCGTGGCGGTATCTGTCCTATATTATTCCTTATACAGCCGGTGCACACGGATTCATTCATATCAATTCCATGGGGGCGACATTATGGACTACACGCACGGAATATATTACATTATGGATTCTAAGCGGCGCATATTTCTTGATTACTTGTTTGCTGTTTTTCTTTATCGGCAGGTACAAAGAGCGGAAAGAGAGTAAGCAATCTGAAAAACAGGTCAATCAATAGGGAAATATGGAAAACTGACAAAGGGGGTATATGGCACATTGTTTGTTAGAAAAATGTTAAATCGTTAAACTGTTAAATCGTTAAGTTGTTATGGCGGAACTGATCATACATAGTAACCAATTACTACCTGTGCCGAGGACAATATATTTTCAAAACAAGTACCTCTGCACAATCAAAAAGAAGGAAGAACGAGTGTCTGTCCCTGAAGGAAACGGATATTTGGAAGTACGGAGCATCGTACCGATATTCTCCTCACAAGCATATACACATATCGAGCCGGAACACCCTAATTATCTGATCATATCCGGCAAAGACAAGAGGTGGGATTTTATGTTGGTAATAGCAATCCTCTTGTCTTTGGCCGGAACTTTGGTCGGGCGTATTGCGGCCGGTGCTACGACGGCGGTTCTGGTGCTCAAAAGGATAGCAGACGGTCTGGCTTTGGTATGGACTTTCCATAAACTGCGAATCGCGGACAAGTACTATAATACCGTTGCGTATAGTGTAGTGCCGGTGGAAAGGAGGTAACGAGACGTTAAATCGTTAAATTGTTATGGCGGAACTGATTATTACACACAGGCAGAAAGATTATTTGCTGAAGATGCCTTACCAAGTGATCATCAACGGTCGGCTGGTTGGAGTGATGCGCACACCGCAGGCACGGCTGCGTCTGCCTGCCGGATATTATACCGTAACCATCCGCACGGGGAATTATATCCCCATCGGCAAGAAAGGCAAGACAATAGACATGACACTCTCTGCCACTGAGACAATCATGGTAAGCGATGAGGGCTATAACTGCCTCGATTTCAAGGACAAAGAGCGGTGGTGGGACATCGTTTTTAGCATTGACTTGGCTGCGTGGTTTGTTGCATTATTCCTCACCATCCCCCATCCTTGGAACATCGTTTACCATGTTTTATCGGACGGTTTCTTCGTGGCGTGGCTTATCCGACTGTTCTTCGTCCGCAAGCGCTATTATGCGCTGTCCGCTTATACAACAAGCGTTCCGCCGGAGGAGATCAAGCCCCGCAAGAGCCGTATGGAGCGGTATATGGAGGAGCACCGTGACGAGATTGCGGCGCGTCAGCAACAACTCTATGCGCGTCAGCAGGAACGTGCGCTCAACCGCCAGCGCAGGCGGTACAAATGGCAACAATGGAAAGAGAAACATCTGAAACGAAAGAAATAAACTATGGCATCGAATACACAAAATAATATGAACTATCAGCCCGGGGCGCAGTACATGCACGCTCTGACTTTGGCGACAGAGGCGTATATTTCCCAATTCAGCAAAAAAGAAGTTCAGGCTTCGGCTGTACAAATCATTATGCAACTGAATCAAGGCATGGCTCTCGCAGTAGAAAACATTGGGTTGGCAGAAGCGATGTTAGAGAAAGCTGTTGAGCAGGCAGAGCAGTTGTCAGAACGCGGCTACGGAGGCTATGCGCAGGCTATCGGTTATGCCGTCCATTTCAATTATTTCATTTCCGAAGGATTGGCAGAAGCAATCGTTTTGCCGGAGTTATTAAGGTCGTACGGTGCGAAGGTGGAGCAGAAAATTGCTTCGCTGGCTCGCCAGACAGGTATAGTGGCTATCGACCTGCCGGACGAGCGCACTACACGGCTTTTTATTAGTTGGATAGAGCAGCAACGCGTCCTGTTCGAGTTGCCGGACAGCATCGAACAAATGCATCCGCAGGATATTCCGGATATCATTGACGATACTCTGGATGAAGCGCTGCATTTCTATCCAACGCCGGTATTCTATGATGCTATAGACTTGGAGCAGTTCCTCGCGCTGCTCCTTGCCCCCAATACCAACAAAAAGGATTGAGTTATGCAAACAAACAAGAACATCCCCAAAGTAACGAGTCGGTTGCGGCATAATATCCTATGCCTGCCCTCCGAGATACGCGAGGCAAGCGGAATCGTAATCAACGGCAGGCGTATTAAAAGTCTTATCTTCACGACCGACATAGCCGTGATACGCAACTGCGATGCGGATGCAGTGTTTGCGGTCTATCCGTTCACACCTCAGCAGACCATCAGCGAGGCCATCATCAAACATTGCTCGCGTCCGGTGTTTTGCGGCATCGGCGGTGGCACAACGCACGGCGTACGCACGATTACCCTTGCCAAAGATGCGGAGAGCCAAGGTGCCATGGGCGTAGTGATGAATGCGCCGACGAGCAATCTGAACCTGCAATTAGTGTCGAGGGCGATAGACATCCCTATTGTGGTGACGGTCATCAGCGAAGATACGGATTTTGCCGCACGTATCGAGTCCGGCGCGTCCATACTGAACGTGGCAGGCGGACACAAAACGATTGGCATCGTCCGTAACATCCGCCGGCAGTTCCCTGATATTCCGATAATAGCGACAGGCGGTCCGACCACTGAGAGCATCCATCAGACCATTCAAGCAGGAGCGAACGCTATCACTTTCACCCCTCCGTCGCTGCAAGAGATGTTCCGCCAAGTGATGGAGCAATACCGCGAAGAGCCGTTCACGAACAACGATCTTGCGGAACTGGTGCCTGCACAGCAGAAACTGCTGCGTTTTCTGAAAGCATATATTGACCTTGATACGGAGAAACCGAACGATACATGCATCCGCTAATTATCATATTCCTGACGCTGCTTGGCGTGGCGGTGCTTTTCTGGCTGGTGTTCAGCATTTCTCCTATTCCTCCGTTCGACAGTTCTCTTGTTTCTCCCTTCGGTATTTCCACTTTGCATCCGCCAAGATTGGCGGATAGGAAATGCCGTCGTGTATCATATGCTTTCTGTATATTTTGGCATAAAATCCCGCCCCGTTGTACGATTTCTGCAAAAAACACTTGCATATCTCCGAAAAAAGCAGTACCTTTGCACCTGATTTGCTGCTTTCAACTATTAGCGAATCATTAGTGATTCTTTAGTGATTAGTTAGTGATTCATTAGTTATTCGTTAGTGAGTAAGCAAATCACACCGTAAGAACAGTATAACATCTGTAACATTCCCCATAGTATCCGCCAAGTTTGGCGGATCTAAATCGTACATCGTAAATGATTAAATCGTAAATTATATGGCACGTGTCACCCTCACCCATCCCTTTGCCGAGATCCACGGTTCCATCGGCAAGGACAAGATCATCAACCGTCAGAAAAAGTACCGCGACGAGCGCGGACGCGTCATCCATGAAGGTATTCAGGAAGCCTATACCGTCAAGCACCCGCGCGACTACAAGAAGAACCCGCCCAAGGGAGCCGAACTCGCCAATTTCAACCGTTGGACGGAAGCCTGCCGGCGTACCTCTCAAATCCTCTTCATCGCGCGCCTTGACCTCCTCCCCGCAGACCAACAGGAACAAGCCATCGCCGCCGAGTACCGCCACCGCCGGTTCTCACACATCCCCGAGTACTACACCCTTGACGAAGCCCGCGCACTCCTCGCCGAGTACAAAGACCGTTTCAACGCCCAACTCCCCAACACGCGCGGAACGCACCCCGATGCCAATGCACCCCTTGACCCGCTCAAAGGCACCGGCAAACGTTATGCCCAATTCCCGGCTTTCCTCCGCGCCATCATCCATAACCAACTCAAATCCGCCAACTAACACTGCCTATTCCGACATAAAATCCCGCCCCGCAATACGATTTCTGCAAATAAATTTGCATATATCAAAAAAAAATCGTACCTTTGCAGCCGATATTGGAATATTATACACTATGATGCAACTAATCAACAACGGTATAGTACTTCTTGAGCACGAGAAACCGCGTGCAGCAAGAACCAACACCTTGACCCTTCGTGCCAAGCGTCTTTCGCATGGCATTAAGAAAACCGTCCGTCCCCAACTCATGAGCAAGGAGGACTTTTTTGCGAATGTCATTAACAAACCATCTAATGTATGCAACAAAACCACATTCCAATTTCGCACCCCGTCTATTGGTGGCATAGACTTATAATGTCAAATCAATAAGAAATAGATTAACGAATATACTCGCCTATGAAACAAAACAACTAAAAGAAGGCAATATACATAAAATTATAGCGTTTTAGCTCAAATACTTGGGTCTAAGAAAGCTGGACACTTATCTTAAGACTTAAAACACACCAAGGAACAAGCCAAAATGCTCACGTTGAAGCGTGGGCTTTGTTCGTATAGATTTGGTGTGTTAGGTAGTCCAGCAAATCCTTTAGACCCAGATTGAAGCAACTTAGCTCCACGCTCTTTTTATGCGCCTCACTCTCATCCCTATGCGAGCTAACGGAGTATTCGAAAAGCCGTTAAGTGAGTAGAAAAACACAAATTAAATGCATTTATTTATGTTTAACAAAAAACTGATTATTGCATCCATGACGATGGTATGCATGTTCACAATGACATCTTGCTTTGGTCCGAAGAAGATGACACAAAGAATTGTCCCTAAGGCGATTAACACTATCAACTCTGTAGGTTTAGATGAGTTAAATCTCAAGCACGGAACAGATTACACAATAGTAAATACAGTAACCGCTGATGCCACTATTTTCTATTCCGAACAGAAGAAAGGAGAACAGATTACAGTAAAAGAGGAAAACGGTGAATTTAAACTCGTTTATCGTTGGGACAATGAGGATTACAAATGGAAACTTGTTGATTACGAAGGTATAGCACGCTTCGGCTTCCTCACAAACGATTATGGAAGCGTATCGTTGAGAGATCCGGCTCCAGAAGATGTCGTTCGTAAATTGGCTATTTACCGTGTTATCAATGCATCTAAAGTACGGGGCGCAGATGGTATAATAGAACCCGTAATTTCGACTAACATTGAACAACGTGGTAAGGAAATAGTACTCAAGACCACCGTTTCTGCCAAACTCATCAAACTGAAAACAGATGCAAAATAAGTTTAACTTCTAAATAATTTAATCATGAAAACAAGAACAATTATCGCAGCTATGGCATGCATAGCGTTAGCAACTACTGCATGTTCTTCTACTAAAAAAGTAGCCGCTCCTGCTCAGCCGCAAGTACAAACAATCAATCTCGCGCTGGTAGAAAATCCGCAGGCAGACAAGTACGCAAATCTTGAGTACGGTATCCGCCTCAATGTACAAGACGGACGCTCAGACAAACGCCTTATTCAGGTCTATGACGCTGCTGCAACGAGCAAACCAACAGTAAACGTAAATCCTGGGATTGGCTCTTTCGTGCCGGAAAGTATGCGTCGTTACATGCGCACCATGGGCTTCAATATGGACGCAGACGTGGCTACCGACTATCTGATGCAAATCACGATTAAGGAATTCCACACCGACTGGCTTTCCGGTATTGGATGGAACGGTACTGTAATTATGGATGTAAAAATCTTTGATCACAACCGTGCTATCGTTTATCCGACTACAGAGGTGGCAGGTCGCGCAAGTGTTTATGGTAGTGCGCAATCTATTTCGTACGCTCAACAGGCAATCAACAAAGCATATGCCGCTGCGCTTGCTGACATCGACTGGGATCGTGTAGCTTATTTCTTACACCGTGCGAAAGACCCGAAACAAGAGGCAAACAAAAAAATCACAGGTGAAGGCAATACGGCTTTAGAGCATATCGCAGTACACTGGAATGTTAATTCTCGCCCACAAGGAGCAGATGTATCTTGGCGTGTAATCTCTCAAACACCGGAAGTAAAGAACCAGAATTACAAATATCTGGAGACCACTCCGTACGAAGGCACAGAGACAATCAACATCAAAGGTTTGACGTATAACAATGCCGGAAATGTGCAAATCGAAATTAAATGTGAGAAGAAAGGATATTATTCTCAGACCAAGAAGTTGGATGTTCTTTCCATCATTGATGACAACGATGTAAGTTACATGTTCCGCTTAGTTCCTGAAGACTGATGAAACGTATTCTGTGTGCCTTATGCGCAATAATACCAACGTTTGCTTTAGCAGACATCATCGCCACTTATAACAATGGAAACATTGAAGATGTGACAGTGGTCTCTGTTGGAGCGGACGAGGTAGTTTACAAGAAAGGCAATACCCAAAAATCTATTGCTTCTTCCGAGGTAGAAGGTGTGCTCTATGATGATGGCAGATTTATATCTCCGCCAATGAAATCGGCTGCTACTGAATCATATGAAAGTACACCTGACGATTCTTGGGCTGTAGAGAATGCGCCTTCTGAAGATTCTCAGACAACATCTAACAGTCACGCAAAACGCGAAAAGAGAGAACGTAATGGAGGAAACTCAGAGGTTGGGCAGGCATTCAAGGAAGCAGGGACTGCCATCAAAGATGCATTTACTACTATGTTTGATGCCATGAAAGGAAAAAAAGACAAGAGTTCTTCTGATAATACGAATACAGAAACGAACTCCAATCAAAGTACTCCGGCATCTGATGATGGATGGTAAATACCAACACCACTCTAATTAAAGCAAAGGGTAATCTTTACGGGTTACCTTTTGTTTTAAGTTATAGTTATTTCTTCATTTACACAAGGTACTATCCCGCTATATATTCTTTATAGTTGCGCCGTCTGCCAGAGGGCATCTTCTTTCTTCTTGGTAGTTGCAGGCGTTTGGCAAACGCCGCTCTTTCTTTGTTCATTGCGTCCGTAATAATCGTGCCTTCGGCTAAGAATTGAATTCGGACATCGGCTTTGCCGACCTTTTCTTTCTTCCCTTCTTCCCTTAATAATCATCACTTCTACATCCCCGGTCAACACATAGGGAAATATAGAAAACTGACAAAAAGGCTATTTGGCACATTACTTGTGCATAAAATAGCAAATGAATACGTGGGGTATCATATTACTGACGCTGTTTGGCGTGGCGGTGCTCTTGTGGCTGGTGTTCGGTATCAACTGGCGCAGCAGCCGCAACTATGAACGCAAGCACCGCCGGCTTCACGCGAGGATGCAGGCAGAGGACACCGGAGCGCTGCAACGGCTGCTGTTCTCCAATAGTCTCACGATGCGCATAGAGCAGCGTTTTCGTCCGTTGGCCATGCTGCTTGCCAAGGATGGGAGACCGAGTGTTGCCGCTTCCGAGGTGGAGATCATCACTTCCGGCAGGCGTAAACATGACCTGCTCATAGGCGACATCCTGAACGCCAAAGAGTCCATCCACATGGAATACTACCATTTCGGCATCGACAAGAGCAGCAGGCGGATCAGGCGGCTTCTGATGGTGAAAGCGCGGCAGGGCGTCAAAGTGCGGTTCATCAACGAGAACATCGCCAACTGGCCTATTCCGAACCTCTATTTCCGCTCCATGCGCAAGGCTGGTGTGGAGGTGGTCAATTTCTCCGATTCGCGGTTCTCGCTGCTGCGTTTTCTGATGACGCTCAGCTACCGTGACCACCGGAAGATAGTGGTCATCGACAACAGAATTGGTTACACCGGCGGGATGAACATCAACGACCATTATTTTTATCAGTGGCGCGACACGCACCTGCGTCTCACGGGCGAGGCGGTCGCTTCGCTGCAATATGCGTTTTTGGACACATGGCTCGCCGCAGGAGGGCAACTTAATTCTGCTGTAAACTCTTTCTTCTTCCATTTGGATAAGCCCTCCTGCGGTCAGTCTTTGGGCACGCTAACGCAGGTCACGCCGGATGACCCGACCTCGCCCGAGCCGGTGCTGCTGACAGCCTATGAATGGATTCTGAACCATGCGCAGAAATACGTCTGGTTCCAAAGTCCGTATATTGCACCGCCGCCGTCGCTCATCAGTGCCATGCGCAATGCGGCGCAACGCGGTGTGGATGTGCGGGTTATGGTGCCAGAACATTGCGACACGGCTATCATGCGACCGATTAACAAGAGTTATTACGCCGAACTGGCTCAAGCCGGTGTGCAACTCTATATCCGCTCCGGCGAGTTCAACCATTCCAAGACCCTCGTCTGCGACGATTACC
The DNA here is from genome assembly GCA_937910305.1 of uncultured Bacteroidales bacterium. Classification (GTDB taxonomy): domain Bacteria; phylum Bacteroidota; class Bacteroidia; order Bacteroidales; family Paludibacteraceae; genus Colicola. The sequence continues at coordinate 16,353 of CALEPS010000194.1, forward strand.
TCTCGTGCGTAGGTTCTACGAACCTTGACTACCGCAGTTTCAGCATTGATTACGAGATTAACACATTCTTCTATAACCGCGAGGTGGCACTTCGTCAGAAAAAACTCTTTGAAAACGACCTGCCCATCTGCCGTTTGGTCATAGCAGCAGAAGCGCATCCCACGCCGTGGCAACGCCTCATGCGCCACTTGGCACCGATAGTGTGAGACCGAGCGATGACCGAGAGATGACCGAGAGATGACCGAGAGACAAAAATGCCCCTGCCGAAACGATTTTCACCCCAAAACCTTGCATATGTCAAAAAAAAGCAGTAACTTTGCAGCCAAAAGTTGCAAAGGCATGCGAAACGACACAGACATATTTTCTTTAGAAAGCACCTTGTCGGCATTTTTTGATTGTTGATTACATGAGTTGAGTATGAAACAGATTATTAATATACAAGAGCAATATGGTGCGGAGTTACACACGCGTCAGATGATGGAGCGTTTGGCTGCTTCGTTAGTGCCGACCAACGAATATCTGTTAGATATGGCAGGCGTGGAGCAAATCTCCCGTTCGGCTGCGGATGAATTATACAACCTCACCCACAGCGAGATACATGTGGACTTGATCAATCTGGAGCCGTTTGTAGAGAAAATGCTCTCTGCGGTTACCAAAGGTCGTTTCCTTCCGCGCCAACATACAGCAGGCGACATGCCAATTATCCATTGTGCCACCATCGGCAGCGTCCAACGCCAACTGATGACAAAATAAGGAATCGTCCCTCTCCGAACGGTGCTTCCGAGCACTTCGGAAAAGGAGAAAAACAAATATAGGGAAACAAACTAAAATCCGCGATGTCCAATAACGACAAAATAGAACTGCTTCATTCATTAGCGCAAACTGATTCAGGCTATGCACAACTTGTGTCACAAATATCTGATTTGTGGAACGATGCACGCACGCAGGCAATCTCTGCGGTCAACACCTCGCTTCTGGCTGCAAGCTGGCATACCGGTGAATACATCGTGGAGTTTGAGCAGAAAGGCAAGTTGAAAGCGGAATACGGCAAGCAACTGCTGACCAACTTGTCTAAAGACCTCACCGTGCGCCTCGGGAAAGGCTATTCAAGGTCTAATCTCTTCAATATGAGATTGTTCTACACGCATTTCCCAAAAATCCAGACGGTGTCTGGAAAATTGAGCTGGAGTCATTATTTGGAATTGCTGAAATGCGATGATGAGTTGGAGATGCAGTTCTACATGACTCAAGCGGTGCAGGAGAATTGGTCTGTGCGCGGTTTGAAACGCCAAATCAACAGCGGTTTGTTCCAGCGTCTTGCATTGAGTACGGACAAAGAGGGTGTACTTGCCTTGGCGCAGCAAGGATACCAAGTAGCCAAGCCATCCGACCTTATTCACGATCCGTTTGTTCTGGAATTTACAGGGCTACCTGTGCAGAAACGGTACAAAGAGAGCGAGTTGGAGACTGCCTTGAAAAAGCACATGGAGACCTTCCTATTGGAACTCGGACGAGGATTTGCATTCATCGGAAGGCAATATGTCATTCCTATCGGAAGCCGCCAGTTCAAAGTGGATTTGGTGTTTTACCATACAATACTGAAATGCTATGTACTCATCGACCTCAAGCGTGCTGAGATCAAACACCAGGACATCGGGCAGATGAATATGTACCTTAATTATTTCAAAACAGAAATCTGTCAGCCGGATGATAACCCGCCTATCGGTATAGTACTCGGAGCAAAGAAAGATGAATTGCTTATGGAATATGCCTTAGCGGGTATTGACAACAATCTTTTTGCTGCGCGTTACCAGTTGTATTTGCCGAACAAGGCTGAACTGCAAGAGCAACTGAACCAACTAATGGCAAAATAAATATCTCGTCCCTCTCCAAGACGTTAAACCGGAGAAAGCATCGGTCATATTTGACCGATTAAAAACAAATATAGAAAGCAAACTAAATAACACCCCCCTAAAATCTGCCTATGGCATAAAACAACAGACAAACAACATACTTAAATAATAGCGTTATAAGCCTAACTTGGTTTCCTTGAAACCTGAACAACTTCAAGAAATCATAAATTACTCAAGCAAGGTTTATGCACGCTCACGTGACAGCGTGAGTTTTCTGTGCATAAATTTGAGTAATTAGGGTAAGTTCAGGACCTCAAGGAACCAAATTTAAGCGAACGAAAGCGCACGCTTTTGATTTCAAATAATAACAACTAAATATCTAAAATTTATGAAAAAATCATTTACTTTGTTACTTGCATTAGTTGCAAGCCTGACAGGTCTTATGGCTGATGACATTCAATTTACAAATCTTCCTTACATTCATTACGGAGATTCAGTGCGTGTTCAGGCGACTACCTCATTGCCGGATATGCCTATGCCTACGAATTATGAGTATGGCTTTGAGTATGAATACAAAAATTCTGACGGCAATAGTGGTGGCGGAGGTGTTGAACCCTGCGCAATAGTGAACGGTCACATG
>CALEPS010000195.1 GCA_937910305.1 uncultured Bacteroidales bacterium
AGATGAACTCAAATCACTTCATATTTTCCCACTTTCCGTGAAAAAAGAGAAGATGTGGAAACAGAGAATGAAAATATACATAGCGAACATATCTCCTAACATATATTGTAAACTTATTAGTTTGAGAAAATGAAAAAAAATAATATAGATAATGAAAACTATACTATTAGTCTTTGGAACACGACCGGAAGCGATAAAGATGGCTCCATTGGTGAAGATGCTGCAAGCGCAGCCTGAGAATTTCAATACTCTGGTGTGTGTTACAGCACAGCATCGGCAGATGCTTGACCAAGTACTGCATATCTTTGATATTATGCCGGATTACGACCTCAATATCATGCAGGCAAATCAAGATCTATATGATGTCACTTCCCGTGTACTCGTTGGCATGCGCGATGTGCTCAAGGAGGTGCAGCCGGATATGGTTCTCGTTCATGGTGATACAACCACTTCCACTGCTACTGCTCTTGCGGCTTTCTATCAGCAGATACCCGTCGGACACGTGGAGGCAGGACTCCGTACGCATAATATTTACAGCCCGTGGCCGGAGGAGATGAACCGACAACTGACAGGACGTATCGCTACCTGCCATTTTGCGCCTACGCCTCTTGCAAAACAGAACCTCTTGCGCGAGAATGTGGCGGAGAACCAAATCATCGTCACCGGTAATACTGTGATTGATGCGCTGTATATGGTGGTGGATAAGATAAAGAACGATGTGGTTTTACAAGAAAGACTATGCAAATCATTATTGCAGTTAGGATATGATACGAAACGCTTGGATGGAAACCGCAGATTAGTGCTGATTACCGGGCATAGACGGGAGAATTTCGGGGATGGATTTATCTCTATGTGTACGGCTATTCGCGATTTGGCAGCCAAGTACCCCGATGTTGATTTCGTCTATCCGATGCACCTTAATCCTAATGTCCGCAAACCAATACACGAAGTGTTTGGAGAAGATTTGACACAATATGCAAACCTGTTCTTCGTTGAACCGCTTGAATACTTGTGCTTTGTTTATCTGATGGAGAAATCTACCATCGTTCTTACCGATTCCGGCGGCATTCAAGAAGAAGCTCCAGGATTAGGAAAACCGGTACTTGTGATGCGTGATACTACCGAGCGTCCAGAGGCATTAGAGTCTGGTACAGTACATCTGGTAGGAACCAATTACGATAAGATAGTTTGTGAGGTGAGTACCTTGCTGGATAATGCAGAAGCTTATCAAGAAATGAGTCAGGCGGTCAACCCGTATGGAGATGGAAAAGCATGCTATAGAATATCCAATTATCTATGTGCTATATGAGTGCGAACAAGCCTATGAATAACAGGGGGGGTATTCGCAAAACACGAACAGAATCATAGGTCTTGATTTAATGCGAATATCTTTGGCGATTTTAATATATATGTTTCATTCATGGATGCATTTTGGATGTGACTATTCTGTCTTAACTGACTTCGTATCAGCAGGTGCTGTAGCTATGACGGGATTTTTCTTATTATCGGGATACTCTTTGCGTTTAGTATATGGCAATCAGGATATTATGGAAAAAAATAACTTGTGTACATTCTATATCAAACGGACATTGAACATATTACCGTTATATTATGCAATAGCGATTATGTACATACTGTTAATAAAGTCTACAAATATGGCAGATATTATAGTCCTATTTCCTATAGAAGTGTTAGGTCTACAATCTACTTTTTCATCGCTATTTCATATTTCTCACAATAGTGGGACATGGTTTATTTCATGTTTGATATTGGCTTATTTCTTTTATCCGTATTTACAAAATATAACTCAGCAACTAAACAAAACAATGAAAATTATTACGTTGTGCATACTTATTTTTATTGATTTATGGTCCTCCGTAATAAGCAGTAGGTTCAATATATGTAGTACTTATGATAATCCTTTTTATCGCATGGTGGAGTTTACTATTGGCCTCTTATTAGCAGATATTAATATTAGCTATGACAATGTGTTATTAAGGCTATTACGCAGTAAGATAACTCTAATAATCTCTATTATATTCCTATTCTTGGGCATATCGCTATTAAAGAAATATATGTTATGGCAAGACTACATGATATACAATTATGTTGCGTTACCATGCTTTATAATCATGCTGCTGTCTTTAGGAACACTTAAATCTTCTATCAAATATAGGAATAATATTGTTTCATATTTTGCCAATATATCTTATGCCTTTTTCTTAGTCCAGTTTTTTGCATGGAAAGTAGGGAAATGGACATTATTTTTTTTAAAAGCAGATTCTAATTGGTTACGAATAGTAGTAACTTTTTTATATTGTTTTGTTGCCGCTATAGTAATGTATGAATTAATACAAAAACCAATATCTAAATACATAAAGCATACTTTAGTAATAAGCAAAATTTGCAAGAACAATGATGGAAAACAATAAAAAAAAGAGTGGCGGTGAAAGACCGTTATTAATATGCCTTAGTGCAACGCGAAATTATGGTTGGGTCACAAGAGCATTTTGTCATGCCAATTCTCAATGGGCAGATTATATTATTATAGTAGACCAGATGTCTACAGACGCGACTCGAGACATCTGCTCTGAATATGATAAGGTGATTCTAATAGATGATCACGATTTATCTTATAGTGAATCACGCCGGTCCATGATGGCACTTAATAGAGCAAGAGAAATAAAAGGAGATAAAATTCTTATTTATCTAGCAATAGATGAGGTGTTGCCTGCAAATTGGATGAAAACAGCAGATGGACAGAAAGTTCTAAATTCAAAACCTTCAGAAATGTTCATGCTTGATTGGGCAAACATATTACCAGATAACAAGCATTGCAAAATGGTTTTCCAAGACGATATGTATCGTATCTTCCATGATGATGGGGTAACACCATATGATAACCAGAATAAGGATATGCACACTCATTGTCTGCCATATCATGAAGGTGGTAAAGAATATAAAATATCGGATTTCCCAATATTGCATTTCGGTATTTATAATACAAAATTTCAATATGTGAAATTAAGATATTATCAAATGGTTGACTACGATAAAAATCATCGATCAGTGGTTACGTTGAGCAGATATTATAATCGTCCTATCGGAAATGACTTTTGGCAAGGAGTAGACGATGTTAAACATGAATGGTTGTGGTCTGAGTTTGATTTGTTTTCACTGGTGGACTTGGATACTCCTCCTTTTTTGGTTGAAGAGTGTCAAAAGTTCATTCGCGAGAAAGGAATTAAGCGGTATGTATTGTTAGATATGTGGGACGATACTATGTTGGATTATTTGCAGATTCAAGATCCAAGACCAATATGGATAAAAATAGTTCACAGGTATTTTCATGCAACAGAGAAGTACCACAAGTGGATAATAATACGAGTGATAGATAAAGTCTTAAAGGCATTTATATGGGTGACAGAATATTAATATCCGTTATAGTTCCTTCCTATAACCGTGCCAATACGGTTGGGCAAACAATCGTTAGCATCCTTTCGCAACAAGTAGATGCGGATATCGAGATCGTGATAGGTGACGATTGTTCGACTGATAATGCGCGTGAGGTCTTAGAGCAATACCGGCAGAGGTATCCGGACATCATCCGTCTTTTTCTGCGTGAGCAGAATATGGGATTAGGTGCCAACTGGGCGCAATGCGTAAAGGATTGTCGCGGTGAGTTCATCTGTAATTGCGATAATGATGATTATTGGCATAATCCGAACAAGTTGCAACTTCAATTGGATTACATGCGTGCTCATTCGGAGTGCAATATTCTCATCACGAACCATCGCACGCATAACCGTTCGACTGGTGAGATCCGTGAGTGCAAAGCAGAGATTGATCATACTGACATTCAGCAATCGATGTGGGGAGGGTGCCATTTCTGCAATGCTACTATTATGTATCGTGCTAACTTCATGAAAGCGCATTTGGATTTAGATGAGTTTATTAAGCGTCGCTTTACATTACAGGATTGGCCTGCGTGGGTAATCTTAACTGCTTATACGGATATCGATGTCCTTCCTGAATCAACTGCTACGTGGTGCCTAGAGACAGTGTCAATAACTCGTCCGGATTCCGTAGAAAGATATGCAAGACGGTTAGAAGGAGATAAAGAAGTGTGTCGGTATCTGGGTGAACTTTTCCCTGAGAAATTTCCATATACAGATGAGATGTGGCGAGACTATGCAAATGGACGATTGATGGCAAAGGCATTTGATGTGGGCGATTTTGATGCAGCAAAGAAATATGGGAAGATGTTTAGCGGTAGAGGATTCAAGAAAATATGCTCTCAAAATAGAGTGCTATTCGAGATTTTTAAATTTTTGAAACGAGTAAAAGGAAGAAGTAAGAACGCATGATTCCGAAAATCATTCACTATTGCTGGTTTGGCGGCAAACCGATGCCGGAGCTGGCACTCAAATGTATCGAGAGTTGGAAGAAATACTTGCCGGAGTATGAACTACGGCTATGGAATGAGGATACTTTCGACCTCGATATGTATCCGTATGCGCGGGAGGCGTACGATAATCGCAAGTTCGCGTTTGTGACAGACGTCGTGCGGCTGTGGGCGCTGGAGAAATATGGAGGTCTATATATGGATACCGATGTGGAGATACTGCGTCCGTTAGGCGAATTGATGGAGTTACCGGCTTTTACCGGCTATGAGGCCAGCCTGAAAAATGCACCGGTTACCGGCCTCATGGCATCTGCGCCTCATGGCATCTGGGTGCGTGAACAGTTGGTATACTACGAAGGCAGACATTTCGTCCAACCGGACGGAACGCTGGATATGACAACCAATACGGTGACGATTTCACGTATCATGCAAGAAAATGGTTTTGAGATAAATGGCAAATATGGCATTTACAAGAACGATATGCATGTCTTCCCGGTGGATTACTTCTGCCCGCTGACCAGTACGCGAGTGCTTAAACTAACGAAAAACACCTATTGCATTCATCATTTCGCCGGTTCATGGGTAGAGAGAACGCGTGGACAGATTATAAAAGCATGGATTTTGGATCATATCATCGGGCGCAAAATAACGGATACGTTGGTGAAGTTTAAGAGGAAGATAATGATTATAGAAAATGAAATGAAGAAGTATGGATATTTTGACAGACATGTTGAGAAGAATTAGTACATTTGTTATGCAGCATAAAACAATGCTCTTGGTATTGTGTGCTATAGTTATATTCAAAAATATACTTGTGAAATGGGCAATTGAGTATGTCTGTCCTATCACTTCGTCTGTGCCAAATAATAACATATGGGTAATGATATGCGTTCTTGTTGCTATAACAATCGTATATCTTACCCAATATCAATGGTTTCAGTCAGAACGTGAGTGCTTTGTTTCGCGTAATTGGACCTTATTCTTCCTGTTTGGCGCATATCTGGTGTTTCGGTTAAATCATCGGTTGCAATTCCATGGATTCGCAGGAGGTGTGTTGAGTTATACGGACTATGGATGGATATGGGTAGCTGCCATTGAGTTCTTTTTAGCACGCAAACGCATATTAGCGAATTGTGATACGAAAAAGATAACTGTTACCAGTACGCCATTTCTTAGCGATACTCCGGTCGCAGATAATCAAATGAATAGAAAAAGATATGCTATTCAACTTGTAGATAAGATACTTGCTTCTCAAAAAGGATCTAATATTCGGTCCAATTCCCAAGCATTTACAATTTTGATTAACGAGCATTACGGAGCAGGTAAAACAAGTTTTTTCATGCAACTGCAGGAACTTGCAGAAGACAGAGGCATAGATGTATGTTGGTTCAAACCATGGCTGTATGAGGACAATACTACTTTGATGGTCAATTTCTTTCGCGTAATTAAAGAAAAATTGGGAGCAGGAGACAAACCTTTATTGAAAATGCTTAATCGTTATGTTCAAATCCTATCATCAGTTGAGGGCTACAGATTATTTTCCGCATTGCAATGGGAAGAAAGTTCTATTGAAACCCAATTTACCAATATCAAGACCAAACTACAAGCAAAAGAAAGACCCATTGTTGTGCTTGTTGACGATGTAGACAGATTAGAGGGAGATGAGATGTTAAAAATGCTGCAGATGATTCGGAATATGGCGGATTTTCCCAATCTGTACTACATTGTTGCCGGTGATAAGAACGCGATGGTTAACCGACTCCTTGAAAAGAAAATTTCAGAGCCGGAAGAATTTTTGAAAAAGTTTTTTAATCTTGAGATTTGTTTCCCCGCGGATGACAATAGCATGGAGAAAATATTTAGAGAAGGTATAGAAACATTATTGGATCATTACGGTATAGATAGTGGTGAGGTATGGGAGTTTATTCAAGTTTTACAATATAAGAATCACATTTTTTCGAACATACGAGATTGGAAACGCTTCTTGAATGCTCTTGATTATGCCTTGGCCAATCTCCAAGCGAACAATGACGAGATGCTGAAAGAGGTTGCCATCCGTGATCTGGTGGGAGTATGTCTAATCCAATGTATTGATACGGATATATACCATTTATTGAGAGATAGTAACGAGTATATATTGAGATATGATTCCTCCTTGGAGCGGTATTTCTTGAAAGACGGAATAGAAAAAGCATTGGAATATAATAGTAATAAGCGTAAAGCAGCGGTAGAATATGATACGGATGATGCTCTTGTTGTTGATACCGGTACACTAACAATGGAGCACCCGCGGTTATTGGCAGATGAAGTGATAAATAGAAGCAAACTTCAAAAAATAGATATAATAGGCGAGATATTAAGACTGTTATTTCCGACATCATGGGATGCACATTCCCAGATTGGAATATGTTTCCGTACGGAGTTCCACAAGTATTTTGCTGCTACCTATAAAGAGAATGAGATTTCTAATGCGGAAATCATTGGAATAATGAAAGCTCCCGATGATGAATTTTCCTCTGCTGCGCGTAAGATTATCGGGACACCGCGAGTAACAGCGTTTATTCATAAAATCAATTGGTATGTGGCAACGCAGATATACCCGAGAAAAGAGGTGTTAATAAGAATACTTTGGGTAATGGAGAATCATTTTGACGCAATAGCAACTCCGCGCGACGATAAGAATATTTTCTTCGGACAGAACTACGAAATGGCTGCTTTGAATGTGTTCTTAAAACGAGCTTCAGAGACGGAAGAGCAACTTAATATGGAATGGCAATCAATATATAAATGGCTCGTAATGACATCTGACTATGATAATCGCATCAGGATACTATTAATGTTATCGGAAAATACCGCTGAAAGCGGAAAATATATTTATAATGAATGGAGCGCATTATATGATTGCGCTCAATCGTCCAACTTGCATTATATCAATAATGTATGGAAAAACAACAAGTATTCTCCTGAAGTCTATGGGCGTATAGCTGATTACCGACAAATAATGAAGAACTTTAGAAATGGAACATACACGAGTGAACAGATACTGACTCTTTTGAGCAAGACGCGGTATATCAAATATTTCTTCTATCATTTATTGGAATATAGCAAGAATACCTTAAATTGGAATACTAATTTTATAGATTGTGTAATAGGAGCAGAACATGCTTTTGCTTTTGACGATTCAAAGTGGTTTAGTTTAGTCCCCAAAGAATGGGAAGAAGATTTCAAAAATAGGAAAATGAAAGGCAGAATAACAGTTGAAGATATTGAAAATAGTGCATATCTGCGTTCTGCTTTGCAGTATTGGCAAAAACAAGAGCAGAATAGCTCGAAGAGGAAAAAGGAAAAAGAGGAATAGATGATGGGGGAGGCCTAGTTCCGCAATTGCTGCGACTTGCATTCGCTTGCTACGGCTCCGCCGTGGCTGCACCAAGCTGGTGCAGAAATACAAATTTAAAACTCCACCAAGCTGGTGGAGACATAGAGAACCTAAAACTCCAACAACCCGTTGGAGAATTTCCCTCTCCTTTTGCATGCGTTCCATGGGGACATCACATCGCCATTATTTCCAAATGCAAATCCGTAGATGAAGCGTTGTTCTGTATAGGCAAGACGATAGAGCAGGGTATTAGTCGTGCGGCGCTGGTGAACTGCTGCAAAAAGAAATGCGCGAGACAAAGCGACTGATGAAAGCTAATAAGTGATAACCGATTGATGAGCAGGAGATGAATTGATCGAAAAAGCAATGTGCATTTTTTGCACTTTCAATTTTGACAAGATGGTAGAATCTTGCGTGAAGTGTTGCGAGCAAGTGAAAATCTTAGTTGTTCGGTGTTTCCGAATTCATGATGTGATGGTAAAATATTCAGTATGCCTGGTGGTCAGACTGGTGGTCAGAAAAGTGTGATGTTGTCGGGAAAATTCGAAAAACCAGCAGAAATTCGGAATTTCCGAATTTTTTCTTTTTTGCTAACTCAAAACTGCAACTATTCGTTGCTGGTTCACAGGAAATTACGGAGATAAGTTCACAGAAAACTATACAGAAAAAGCGCCCGAAGGACGCTTTTCCTGATTGCTGCAACTTGCAGTCGCTTGCTACGGCTCCGCCGTGGCTGCACCTGCGGTGCTTGATCAGAGCCGTTGACGAGAGTCGCGGCTTTTTTGTATATATAGCGGGTAAAGAATTAATGAGTTAAGGAATTAAAGAATTAAGGAGTGAAGGATTACCTGTGTTTTATGAAACCTATAAAATCCGTGTGCAAGCACCCAATGCCATTAGACAACATAAAACAATAGAAATTATTCTATTTTTTTTGAAAAAAAGCTTTTTTATTTGCATAATTGAAAAAATTGTTGTATTTTTGCAGTCGAAAAAATGGTAGCGCGCTACCGAATAATAGGATAACGTATGAGATTTGAGAGAAAATACTACTTGGACGAACTCATTGCGAGGAAGCATAATGGGATGATAAAAATCATTACCGGCTTGCGTCGTAGCGGCAAATCGTATTTGCTATTTGAGCTATTCCGCGCTCATTTAATAGAGAATGGCGTGAGCGAAGAGCAAATAATCGCTTTCTCGTTGGAGAATAGGCGCATGAAGAAGTTACGCAATCCGGACGAGTGCCTAGCCTATATAGATGCGCATATCAAAGGCGACAAGATGCATTACGTGATGATTGACGAGGTGCAGATGATGGCTGAATTTGAGGATGTACTCAATAGTTACCTGGACATGCCGAACGTAGATGTGTACGTAACCGGCAGTAATTCTCGTTTTTTGGTAAGCGATGTGGTAACGGAGTTCCGAGGACGAGGAGATGAGGTGCGCGTGTTCCCGTTGAGTATATCGGAACTTCATGAAGCCTATCCGGAAAAGACATGGGATGAGTTATGGCAAGAGTATTCGAACTTCGGGGGATTACCTATGGCTGTGCTAACGGAAGGAGTGGATCGGAAGAAGGCTTATCTGAAACAGTTATTCCGGACGACCTATTTCAAGGACATCGTTGAACGATATCATATCCATCATACAGAACAATTGGATCAACTGGTGGATTTTGTGGCATCCTCGGTAGGTTCGTTGACGAATGCGAATAAGTTAGCCAACACGTTCCAATCCAAAGGAGATAAGATATCCGTTGATACGGTAGGTCAGTATTTGGGTTACCTGCAAGATGCTTTTTGGCTGAATCAAGCGAAGCGCTATGACATCCGCGGCAAGCAATACATAGGCTCGCCATACAAATTTTATTTTACAGATATCGGTCTTCGCAATGCGCGTTTGAACTTCCGTCAATATGAAGAAACGCATATAATGGAGAATGTGATATACATGGAGTTATTGCGGAGAGGATGTGAGGTGGATGTGGGTGTGATAGAGGTGGTAGAGAAAGTGGACGGAAAGAATGTGCATAAGCGGATTGAAGTAGATTTTGTGGTGAACAAGGGCGATAGACGATACTATATCCAATCGGCATACGCTGTGCCGGACGATGATAAAATGGCGCAAGAAGAGCGTCCGTTGCTGAAGATATACGACTCGTTCAAGAAGATCATCGTTGTGCAAAACAATGTGTTGCCTTGGCATAATGAAAATGGGACGCTGATATTGAGCCTGAAGCAGTTCTTGACGGAGGAAGATAGTTGGGAGAAGTAAAAGGGGTGCGCTGCTGACGCTGCCGTTCTATATGTGGTATTTGCTGTGGTGAGTGATATGTATAGTGTATAGTGTATAGTGTATAGTGTATAGCCGTCCTGGAGGGCGGCTTTTTTGTATGGGGAATTAACTATAGATAAACTAAATTTAAGTTAAAGTTAATAAAATCAAATAAAAGTTCAATTTTATTTGTATATATAGGATTTTTAAAAATATTTTGTAACTTCGGCACGCTCCTAAAGGGTATCCACTCTGAAATTACAGTCTCAGTATTCTGCAACTACCAAATATTTACCTCAAAATATTCAAATATGCGAGCATAATGAAAATTTTGGTTCAAATATTTGTATATTTGATTATTTTGTTGTAACTTTGTGCGCTGAATTCGTGAATTGTAAAAATATTTTACGTGTTTATATGAAAAAAATTGAGATTAAAGGTTATAAATCGATTAAAGATCAAACGCTATTGTTGAGACCAATTAACATCCTAATTGGTGCAAACGGTAGTGGAAAATCGAATTTATTATCCTTCTTTACTTTCTTGCGAAACTTATATGCAAATAATCTTCAAGCATACGTGTCTTTGAATAGGGGCATGGATGCATTCCTATTTCAGGGACGTAAAGTAACGGAGCAAATATATGCAAAATTGACATTTGATAACACGAATGCGTATTCATTTGTATTAACGCCAGGGCAGGAGATGTTTATAATAACAGAAGAAAAATTATGGTACAAGCATAATCCATATGCGCCGGACGCATACGATATTTCTTCATACTCTCCGGAATCCAAGTTGCGTTATAATACAATCCCTCGCGCTGAATATATACGTAATTATCTGGCAGAACTTAAGAGATATCATTTTCATGACACAAGCAAGAACTCTCCATTTACCAAAATATCTAACATAGAGACGGGGAGTTACGTGTTATATCCTACAGGAGATAATTTGGCTGCATTCTTATATGGTATCCAACAGTCAGACATAACCGCATACAACCGAATCCTTCGAACAGTTCAATCAGTGGCTCCATATTTTCATAACTTTGTATTAAGACCTGATAGTGAAAAAAATCTTAAATTGCAATGGGAAGATAAGTATGGTGTCGTATTTGGAGTTAATGATTTGTCTGATGGAACATTGCGTTTTATAGCACTAACAACATTGTTTTTGCAACCTCAATTGCCACAGACCATAATTATAGACGAACCGGAGTTAGGATTACATCCTTTTGCGATCGCAAAATTATCAGGCATGATAAAATCAGCAGCAGCACGTGGATGTCAAGTAATCGCTGCAACTCAATCTACAGACTTGATTGGGTATTTTCAACCAGAAGACATACTGACGGTTGATCAGATAAATGGAGAAAGTATATATAATCGCTTATCTGAAGCACAACTAGGAACATGGTTAAATGAGTACTCATTAGGTGATTTGTGGAAACAAAATATTTTGAAAGGAGGTCAGCCGCAATGAAACGTTTGATTATAGTATGCGAAGGACCTACCGAGCAAGAGTTTTGTAAGGATGTGTTGCAACCTTATTTCCAACAATATGACATCTCTGTCGTGTGCCCATTAATTAAAAAGTCAGGGGGAGGCATTATTACTTGGGAACCATTAAAACGTCAACTAAGAAACCATCTGTTCGAAGAAGGCGCGTACGTAACGATGCTTGTAGACTATTATAGATTGAAGGATCCAGATAAGATACCAGGTTGGAGTGAGTCTTTGAGTATCCAAAATAAGCAAAAACGCATGCACTTCCTTTTTGATCAAATGAAGTTAGACATGGATGAAACGTTAAGAGATCGGTTCATTCCATATATCCAACTACATGAGTTTGAAGGCTTGTTGTTTAGCGATCTTAGTCCGTATCAGGAATATTTCGGATCAAGTATATGTGATTTTAAAAAGTTAGAAGCAGTGATCACTTCCCATCCGAATCCTGAGATGATAAATGAAGGCCCCAATACAGCTCCGTCTAAAAGACTCATGGATATTATCTCAGGATATGACAAAGTGTTATATGGAGGAGTGTTGGCTATGTCTTTGGGGTTGCAAAAAATCCGTGAGCATTGTCCGATGTTTAATGAATGGATATCAACATTGCAAAAAATATCATAGTATCTCGCGATTAAAGACTGAATTTTAACCGCTCAATGAGCGGAATACAAGCGCAAATAATTATTGGAATAAACATTACATATGTGTAGAATTAGACTAGAATTTACTAAAGAAGTGTTTATGTCTCTTTTACATAGCATAGGCAATTTAATTGATATGACCATTTTCTGGGTAAGAAAATTATGGTACATAATATTAATGAGCATATCAACGCCCTATGTGATTTGTAATTTTGAAGAAATTGTTGAATTTCAATTCTTTACAGAATTTAATGGCAAGAACTTGATATTTATTGTGTGGGTGGCACTTTTAATCGTACCATTGTTTGATAGTTTTGAGGGTTTTGGAATAAGCATTAAGCGCTTCAATCAGCGAATTGAAAATAAGCAATTGAATGCTTTAGTAGAGAATCAGGAAATACCGTCACAAGCAGATTTAGAAAGGGAACTGACAGATGAATCAAAATAAGAGTCAAATTAAAGATACAATTTTAAATATTGTAAGTCGTGGGTTGATATTAGCAGCATCTCCGCAAGTGACGGACGGGCAGTATCAGGAATGGCAAAATTATGCTCAAATAATGTTGCGTATTTGTTCATATCAATACAATCCGACCATTTACATGAACTATTTAAAGGTATGTACGAATGTTCTTTCTGTAAGCGATAACAAAGAAAAAATGAGGCAGTGTTGTAACTACTTACTTGGGGTTGCAAAGATCCTTTAAAGTACATAACAGACTTACGCGGCATAAAGGGAGTTTCCAGAAGACAATAAGTGCAATTAAAGAACTACATAGACGGAATGCTCCAATACAAATCAATTGTCCAATCATAAATCAAAATCTTCATTGCCATCGTGATGTTCTCAATTTTGCAGCTTCGCTAAACACTGAAGCAACTTCTTATTATACGTTATTTGGAAGCTATGATTCGTCTGGCGTTATCTTGGATGCAGGATAAAAACTGATGATATTGCAAGGGGTCTAGGATAAGATTATAGTAGTGCTACAATGAAATAATGAAAAAATTCCCGCATATGCCTGCACACGTGGGATTTTTTTGTAATTGGCCGTCCGAGAGGGCGGCTTTTTTGTATGTGGGAGGGAGTTGGGGAGGAGGCCCCCCGGCCCCCTGAAGGGGGGAGAGAGGAGTTGGGAATTAAGGGAGGGGATGTCGGAAAATAGTGTTAACTTTGCGGCTCGAAGGCGATATTGCCGCAAAACAATCAAAAAAAGTTAACACAAAATGAAAAATCACATCGATCTGGGTGCGGAGACAGTCCTGTTCGTTCGTACCCGCATGGAAGAGGTTCTGGGAGAAGAGCCGGAAAACATCAACAAGGTGGAATTCAACGTTAAAGAGGTGAAGGAGCAGATCTTTCGCCTCTTTTATGATTATCAGGTCCGGCGAGGCTGGCCGCATGTAGCAGAGCGGACTGCCGATGCGTTGGGGATGTCCCGCGCACATGTCTATGAGTTGCTGAAAAAATAGGTCTTGGTGCCGATTGTCTGATTTTCGGACAAGAATAGGCGGAAAAAGCAGTACTTTTGTCGCCGAATTGCAATTCAAAAAAGAAAAGAACCAAAAGAAAAAAAACTAAAATGCCACGCCAAGCCTTGCCTAATAGTACAGAAGGCATGGCAAGGCGAGGCAGGATGAACATAGAAAAAAAGCGGCGGCAAAAATGCCACCGAACAAAACAAAAATATTTGAGATTATGTACAGTATTATCAGTATCTGGGCATTGCTCAAACCGCAAGGCGAGTACAAGCGCCGCCGACGCGCTTGTGAACGACTGTGGAACAGTTATGCCCCTGAGATGCAGCAACGCATCTACAACCGGATAGCCGAAGCCCTTCAGCGCGGCGAACGGGTTAATCCGAATCCTTATTTTGCAATTGAGGACACGGCGCTCTACCTTCAGCGGAAGCCTTGTATGCAACAACTCTCCTATGCCGATTATTACGCCCGTTATCACACAACCGAACCGCGTGACGGATGGCAGATGGCGAACCCGACAGGAAACAAAGTGATATACGTCAGAAAGGTTTAATGTTTTAAGGATGGTACGGTGACGTACAGGATGGTCGCGAGATGGTCGCGACGTCGGAAGCGGGACTGTGTATGATGTATAAATGTAAGATGTATCAGTAGTGTCCACTAAAAAAATAACAAAAACCTATAAAACCCTTGAGTGCTTTTAAAGCTATGCTTATCGCACAAATTGCTACTAAAATCTGCTTATAAGCAAGCTTACAGACAGCTTTTACTATCAATTTGTACAACTCTATGAATAAAAATCACTCAAAGACATAAACATAAAAAACATTTTCAGTTCTAATCGCTGCGCACGAAACGACCACGTAATGTCCTTTATATCAAGAGTATACAAAGGTAATAAGTTATTTTTAATGAACACTAATGATGATGTATAATTTATTATGAAAGTAGAATTAATCATTCCAATTGAGGTCCTACGCGGGAAATTGCGAAGGGACGGGTACTATTTCCGACTGTACAAAGGAAAGCAACTTGTACAACGCTGCCCCAACAGGTCAGGACATAAGAAGACAAGTGCTGAGGCTGCTAATCAGCGTCATTTTGCTGCCACATGGGGCAAAAGATATAAAAAGTTTAAAGATTAATGTTTAATGTTTAGTGAATTATGGCAAGAGTAGAATTACCAATGTGGATTGAAAGAGTCTCCGGAAAAGCAGGGAACGTATGTTTCCGGACAATGAAAGCAACAGGCAAAATTTACATGTACCCAATGAAAGGACAAAGGGACATGATGAAGTACCAAGGGACAAAGTACAAAGTGCAATGTACGAAGGAAGTGAGTGAGAGGGCTATGGCACAGAGGGAGCGGTTCCGGGCGACAGCAGAGATCGTGCGGATGATGCGCAAAGCCGGTTCGAAAAAGACACAGAAGGAACTATGGAAAATCGTATCGCAGGCGTTATGATGCGGCGCATAAGCAAGGAGGAGCTGGTGCAGCGATTGGATGCCGCATTGGGACAAGCGGTCGGCGAAGAGGGTCTGGATATCCTATTATACGGTTGGAAGAAGTTCCGTCATTACGGTGCCAGATACTGCGACGCGCTTAAGCATCGTGACTGGTTATATATTGTAGAAGTGATTGATCTGAGCGAGTATGCGGGCTATGACTTAAGCTAAGATTTTCAGAAAAGTGAATGTGCTCACTTTTGCGAAGACGAATAGTTGCACAGGTTGCGAAAAAGCAGTAATTTTGTCATCGGAATTGGAGATCAACGATTTCGCTACCTTGTAGCTCGTGTAGTTGTCTCAATTCCTTCTCTCCCCATCGGACGCACTGGCGCTAGCATCCGCCGGGGACCCCAAATAGATTTGAGAGATAAGATAATGAGTTTTCAGGGCGTTTGTCATTTCCTTCTCAGTCTTGGAAACTCAAAAAGGAAGGACTCAAATCCCACGCGTGTAAACAAGCGGTAATGATCGTGCGCACGATGCATTAACGCAAAGAAAGGCTCGTGCAGATATGCGCGAGAAGGGAAAAACGAAAAATCTAAACTATTAACAAAATGGCAGAAATCAAACCAATGGCTCTCATCGAGAGCATGAAAAAGAAAGTGTGCGAGCACAGTGATGTGTATTTCCGTACCAACAGAAGGACCGGCAAGGTGACGACTGGCAAGTTGTGTTATCCGAGCGATAAGGCTCCATCGGCGGCGCAGATTGCAGCCAAGGCACGTTTCGCCAAAGTGGCAGCTGCTGTCCGTGCTATCCTGGCAGATCCTACGGAAAAGGTCAAGCTGGAGGCGGAGTACAAGAGTCAGACCAAGTATGGTTCGCTCTTCGGCTATGCGATGCACAAGCTGAATGGCAACTACGACGAAAACGGCGATAAAATAGGAGGTTAACTATGACTAAAAAGCAAATCCTTAAAGTGATTGTCTCGGTCCTCATTGCAGCCCTGACGGCTCTGGCGGCTTCGCTCGGACTCTCGTCCTGCAACGTCACCCGGACCATCACCACCAAGTCCGAGTACTGGCAGAAAGCCGACACGTCGGTCATCATCCAGACCAAAACGATTGAGAGTTACGATGGAACTCGAAAATGACCGGGGTCCCCGGCGCAACTTGTAACCGAAAACGCGCTACGCTTTTAGAAAACCCTCTGCCGTGGCTGTCAGTCCTTGCGGGATTTTGGCCTACGCGGCCTTGAGCGTAAACACCTATATGTTTGCTTATGAGCAAGCTCCTAGACAACCATATATCTGTTTTCACTCACAACAAAGTTGTCTAATCCCGCAAAGCCTGCCATCCATGCCCGAGTCAGAAAACAAAAGAAAACGTTGTAACGAAGTGGAGACGTAATCGTTCGAGCGTAGCGAGATAAGAAAACGAGCCGCTTGTGGCGAGGCTATCGTTCTAACAATTACTACTACGCTATGCTTCGTTGTTTTTGGCCGTTTTCTAAAAGGAATCCGGCAGAAGCGATCTCGCTGCTGCCTGGCGGGAACGGAGAGCCGGATGCCGGGAGCTCGCTCATTGGCAGACGGATAAACGGGCACGCGGGGTTGCGGGTTAGCAACACAGGATTCCGCGTTTTCTGCGCGAAGCGGTTTTCGGTAAATCAAAAAACTCTAAACTATTAACCAGTAAACCAAATCTTAACCCCTCCCACGGCGTGGAGAACCGAGCAGGAGTCTTTCAGGTCGCAGACCGGTCTTACAGCGATAGCGGTCTTTCAGTCCGCAGGACGGTCTGTTCGGCAAACGCCGAACTATTATGGCAAAAGTAACTTATTCTGCCGGCATCGACCATGTGATAATTATAATCAAGTAAAAAATCGTATCCGAAAATTTCGAAACAGTTATTCCTATTTAAAATATTAATTTTATTCTTGCAAGCATTCGCCGAAATTGCTATTATTTTTATTATTTTTGGAAAAATATCTTTTTTAAAATTTTTATTAACGCGCTTTTTATCTAATTCATCCTGGAAAGTTTTAAATGATATTTCATTCCCGATTTCAATCTTAGAAAAATTACGATTATATTTTTGCACTGAGTAATTAGTTAAATGCACATATAAATCATCAGAACTTAATGAAAACGGTTCACTACAGGCTTTAAGATGACCTTCTTTGAACACATAAACATCAATAGTATTATTTCGATATATATAAGAAAATAAAACCCAGATACGTATATCGAATTTTCTATTATTATATAACGCAGGCGCTTCGATATATTTTTGTATTATTAAATTATTACATTTTGTTTTGCTTTCTTCGATTTCGTTTAAAATTTGTCGCAAATCTGAAAATATTTTGATTTGACGTCCTCTGTTTAAATTGGTTCTTTTTAATAGCCATGTATTACGACCTATATAATTTGATTTGGGGATTATTATTTTTTGCATATTTCCTACACGCTTGACTAAATTTGCTCGGAAATAATCAGTGTATGTTTTTTCGTCTTTTTCCTTTATGCTACCTTCTATCATATTTGGCAAATCAAGATATATTTGTTTAAATCCTTCAATTTGTTCAGCATAAAACTCTTTTTTGAAATAAAGTATTATAGTTAAAGGATAAAACGAGAATAAATTAATCCTGTTATATTCGCAATATCTCAATAAATTAATAAAAAGATTTTTTTTATTAGAAATTTCAGTATGAAATTCAAAATGATTTACAACTTGTGAATAATCAATTTCACCGTGAAGTTGAAAATTCATTTCATGAGACAATTCAGTCCATATAAAATTACACGAGGTTAAATTTTCTGGTTCATTTGTTTTTTCCCAGTTGGGTCTCGTTAATAAACATTTTTCAACTAATTGTGAATTATTCCCTGGTAAAATATGATAATAACACTTTTGAGATTTTCTATATATATTTTTTAACTTTAATTTAGAAAAAGGACGTCTTCGTTGAAATTCGTTTTTTAAATCCATATCATTTAAAGAACGATTTATTACTTTTTTTAAGTTTGCATCGTTGTTGTAATCTTTGTAACGACTTTTAATGTTGGATAAAAAAGGAAGTTTTATAATTAATTTTTTTTCTTTGTCTTTGTCGTCCTTTGATGATTCTTCGTGGATATTTAATGCACTGTTGGATTTTTCTAAAGTATTGTCTTTATTATTATTATTATTGTTATTTTTTAATAGTCGGCGATAAAAATCATCACTTATAACTTTAATATTTTTTTTGCGAACATCATCAATGCTTTTATTATTTTCTTTTATTCCTCTTGAAGTTTTCAATGTATCTTTTTCATTATTATTCTTAATATCATTTGAAGTTGTTTGAGCATTATCTCTTAAAGGAGGACTTTCATTTTTAAGTATTTTTATATAAGGTAGTTTTATTTTTGGTAATTCGCCTTCTTTTTTTTTATTAGTAATTGGTTTTATTATTTTTACCTTTTGATTACGGACTAAGGATTTAAATTTTAATATTTCTACATATTTTTTGATGAAAATTGACTCTTCTCTTTTCGACATTAAAGAGACAATTTTATTTTATTTTTATTCAATTTAATAAAACTATATTTTTATATGAATAATGGGGATTGGGGATTGGGGATTGGGGATTGGGGATTGGGGATTGGGG
>CALEPS010000196.1 GCA_937910305.1 uncultured Bacteroidales bacterium
ACAAGCACTACTCCTTCAACCACAAACGCAAGTTATGAATATAACATTTCTGCCAATACGACTGTCTATGCTTTCTTCACTCGCAAATGGCAAGTTACTTTTGGCAAAGGCGGAACTTCGGGAACAAGTACTGTAGCGGCAACAGCTGGCGGTTCTGCTATTTCAAATGGGACAAAAGTGGTCGGCGGAACAGAGATTGTTGTAACAGCCACTCCGGCTACAGGCTATGAGATTGTGGGATGGTATAGCAATTCGGAATGCACTACAGCATACACAAGCGGCAGCGATGGCGTCACCATCAGTGCAGACAAGAGTACCTTCACACTTGCCGGTTCCAGTTTGTCTGCAGCAAAAACTATCTATGCTAAATTCCAGCCTAAAACATACACCGTTACATTGAGTTATAGCAGCGAAGCAAATTATGGTTCTGCGCCAGCAGGAGTGAATACTTCTGTCACTGCCACATACGGCGAAGCTATGCCTGCTATGGGAACAGCTCCTAAAGCCACAAACGGATATGGTTTCTATGGCTATTATACTGAAGCCAATGGAAATGGAACCAAATATTACAATGCGGATGGTACCTCTGCCAAGGATTGGGATTTAGACGAGAACACCACTCTCTATGCGTACTTCCGCCAAGCCGCTATCACCGGCTTTACGTTTGACGCTGCCACAGTAGCGCCGGGCGGAACGGTAGGTGTAACACCGACCATTGATCCGACACCGGAGGGAACAACATTTATCTGCTGGGAAATACAATACAGCAACGGCAACCCTTTGGATCCGCAACCGACAGATTTGGCTTATACAGACGGGAAGTTGACCTTTACTGCTTCTGAAACCAGCGGAACTTACAAAGTAGAAGCTACGCTGCATTTAGGAGCTGACTGCGAGGGAACGGTACTAAGTACAGCCGTTCAGAATTTCCAAGTAGCCGGAGATCATACTGTGACCGTGCAATACAAATGCGGGAACACCACCATTGCCGCCTCTACCACAGTCAACGGAAAGCCGTTAGAGTGGTCGGAGGAAATTACTCCGCCGGATATCTTTGGTTATACATTCTTGCGTTGGGTAGCCAAAGATGGTGTTTCTATTACCACCGACAACGGCACAACCACCGTTGATTCGACTACTACCCCTGCTATCAGGATCAAAGCCAACTATGATGGTAGCCTTCTTGCAAGATACACCCAGAAACGAATCATTTATTTCAAGAACACGTTGGGTTGGAGCAATGTTTATGTTAACCTATTGGATGGCGATTATTGGGGTTCTGGTGATAATGCTAACAAAGGTACAGGTAATAAAAACAAGACAAATAAGAACCTTGCGATGACTCGCATAGGAGAAACGGATGTATGGTACTATGAATACGGAAATAAATCCACAACTCAATACGTCTCGTTTACACAAGAGAGCATGGATAATTATGAGTTCTTCTATCAAAACTCACCGAATGTTGCTCATGTTGTTTTCCCGACACGTAACTCTGATGCGTTGACGACAAACAAAAATAATGACAACGGTTTCTATGCCGGCACGCCAATGTTTGTGCCTCGTGCAGGACAAACAGGCGTAAAACAGAACGATAATAGAGCTGAATATTACAATGAGGGTTACTGGACCAAATACACACCGGGGACGGGATATATTTTGAGAATATACAACAATGCCGGAAATACACTCCTCAAAACCGCTGAGTTTACTTCTGCAGATGAACTAATGCCTATGACAGCAGTGGTAGACTTGGAGGCAACTACGACGTATAAGTTTGAGCTTATGCGTGAAGGCGATGTATATTACGGCAATGAGAATGCCATGACTTATACAAATCATGGTCAGGACGTTCCGTGGGAAATGAGTTGGAAAGAAGGAGGACATAAATGTGGTCTTACCACGAATGCTGCTGGAGAATACACTTTCCATCTGACGTATTCTGCGGATAATAGCAGCCATTATCGTCTGCGTATGTCATATGATTACCCTATCAAGGGCGGCGACTACCGTGTGATTTACAAAGACGGCGAACATACCAATTGGCATCCATCCGCAATCGTACCGCAAGTAAATAACGGCAAAGACACTGTTTCCTTCTTTATCCGTCCGGGCGATTCACCCGTAATGAAGATTCAGCAAGCGACAGTAGACGAATCTACCGGAGCTATCACATGGAGCGCAGGAACGGATGTCTCTACTTCCGCCGGGCTTTCATCTCTGCCGAAAGACAGCGTGTATAACATCTGTCTGAAGATGGACGGAAGTGGTGCTATCTCGGTTGAGAGCGTAGTAGGCTACACCGGCAATTTCTACATCCGTACCGATGCAGCCAATAACAAATGGGATAACTACAAGAGCGCAGACCATATGATGACCTATTCCGAATATTCGGAAAGGAACAGCGACTACACCCACTATTGGATGACACACGTATGGGCAAATGCTAACGTGAAATTCGTTGTCGCCAATGATTATAGCCCTTGTATTTCCGATACGCTGGTAACATCCTCCTATAGAGGCGGAGACGCATCGCACATCTATGTAAACACTTTGGGACATGGAGACGGAGATATAAAAGTAGAAGCAAACATCCGCTTTATGTGGAATAAAAATAATAATGCCGTTTACCGGGCATACCTCTCCGGCGGTAAGGAAGACGGTTCCAAATTCCTTGTATTACGCGGAACAGACAGCGATAACATCAAATCACAGGCTGGCGAGGTTCTTACGGGCGAAAGCAAAGATGCCCCGGGCAATAACCATGGTGCGGGTGCGCATTGTATGCAGTTTACTGACGACGAAAACTGGATTTATGAGACTACCGTTCAAGTACTGCCTTCTTCGTATGTCAAACTGTATGCGCTATTCAATGGAAGTAACTTCTACTACAAAGGCGAAGACAACAATACGTTTGATGGCAATGACGGCGATTCAAACGGCATTCCTAATGCCATCCAATTGATCACCGGTGGCGGTTCTTATCTGACAGTACGCGTGATATACGATTTCAAGACCGACCGTTTGTTAGCGGCTTTGCTGCCGGAAGGAAATATCGACGAACCTATGCCAATTCACGCCGATGTCATGTTTATCCGTGAGCATCAGGAAGATATCGCTCAATTGACGTTTACCGACGATGGCAAGATTACCAACATCAAGACCGCTTATGCCGTTATGCGGTTCAACAAATGGACGCTGAACAACAAGAGTACCATTAACACGGGTACAACAGAAACTCCTGTACATCAGCCCTTGGCATCGCCGCTGTCGCGTTACGAGCGGGATGTATTCTATGTTTCCTTCCCGTTTGACGTGAATCTGAATGAGGTATTCGGTTTCGGTACATATGGCGTACATTGGATCATGGAATACTACGACGGAGCCGCACGTGCAGCGAACGGATTCTGGAAAGATACTCCTTCCTATTGGCGATTCATCACCAACCGTAACGGATATGTCCTGAAAAAGAACGTAGGATACATCCTGGCTCTTGATCTGGATGAGTTGGGCGAAGAATCCTCTGTATGGGCGAACAACAATGAACGGGCTGAGTTGTTCTTCCCGTCCAGCGGAACGATGCCGGATATTAAATCAGGAACCGTGACTGCCGAATTGGATGAACACACCTGTACAATCGTTCGTAACGGTTCGGACCGCACGAAAGCAGACAGCCACTGGAATATCATGGGTGTTCCGACATACATAAATACCACCAATATAAGCTATGCTAACACCGAATGGACAAATAAGATCGGCCCGAAATTCCTTTACACTTGGAACTCGGCAGACAACACTCTGACACCTACTTCGGCTTCCGGCTTCACCTACCATGCGATGCATGCTTATACCGTGCAATACTGCGGCAATGTAACATGGACAACAAGTGTTTCTCCGTCATCTATCGTAGCGCGCCAGAAACAAGAGCCGAGTGTATATGAATGGTGTCTGGAATTGCAGCAGAACGATCAGATGACCGACCGTACCTATGTACGGATGTCAGACGAAGAAGAAGTGACTTCCGGATTCGAGTTCGGCTTCGATATGAGCAAGAGCATGAACCGGGACAAGGCAAACATCTACACTTTCATCGGATCAGAAACAGTAGCCGGTAACAGTTTGCCGCTTCAGACCGGACAGACAACGGTAGTGCCGGTAGGCGTGACGATCAAGAACGCAGGCGAATATACGTTCGCCATGCCGGAAGGCACGAACGGAGTAGGTGTGACGCTGGTAGATACAGAGGCGAATGTCCGCACCAGCCTCAGCGCACTGGATTACACCGTGAGCCTCGAAGCAGGTGAATACACCGGAAGATTCGTGCTGGAGATATCGCCGGTACAGAACACTCCGACAGACCTCGGCAATGTACAAGGGGACAATGTACAAGGTACAAAGGCCCGCAAGGTTATGATTGACGGCATCCTGTACATTGTCAAAGACGGCAAGATGTACGACGCACGCGGAGCAAGAGTGGAATAAAAACGATACGGTCACGTCCGTAATGGTAACGAGATGGTAACGAGAATGAGTGCTAAACGAGTGCTAAATGAGTGCTAAACGAGTCGTAAATGAGTCGTAAAAGTTCACAAAGAGAGCCCTGCGGGGCTCTTTTTTATGCAAAAGTACTTTTTTTCTTGCGCATGTCAAAAAAAAGCAGTACTTTTGTGTGCTAATTTGGAGTATTATGTATTTGAACATACTGAAATCAAAAATTCACCGTGTGCAGGTGACCGAGGCTAACTTAGAGTATATCGGTTCCATCACTATTGACGAAGCCCTCATGGAGGCAGCCAATATCTATGCCGGCGAGCGCGTGCAGGTGGTAGATAACACCAACGGCGCACGGCTGGAGACCTATGTCATCCCCGGCAAACGCGGCTCAGGATGCATCTGTATCAACGGCGCAGCCGCTCATCTGGTGCATGTAGGCGATACGGTCATCATCATGGCGTACGCACTCATGGAGCCGGAGGAGGCAAAGGCTTTCAAGCCGAGCATCGTGTTTCCTACGAATAACCGTGTGTGAGAGTAAAAGAAAAATGCGCAGCCATTTCGGCCTACACGGCCTTGAGCGTAATTGCCTCTTAACCGGCTTGCGAGCAAGTCTCGCAGCCGCCTAATAGTCCCTTACGCTTGTTATCGTCCCTAATGGACGACAACATGGCTGCTTACAAAAATATCCCTTCGGGATTAGAAAATACCGAAAATATGGCAGATAAGTCCATCATCCATATCGTAGAAGAACCCAGACGGCAAGAGTTAATCGTTACTTGCTATGGCATAATCGGTTGCATGCAGCAGGTGCATAACCAATTGGGAGCAGGGTTACCGGAATATATTTACCAAGAAGCATTGGCTACAGAGCTGACTACAAACGGATTCACTATTCACAAGGAATTAGAATACCATCCGCTCTATAGAGGCCAACAAATGAAAGCCTACTTAAAAATGGATCTGGTAGTAGAGAGCAATATAGGCAATATTATTATCGAATGTAAGGCTCTCAGCCAATTAACAGAACGAGAACATTATCAAACTTTCGGTTATCTGCGAGGAACAGGCTGGCCGGTTGCCATTCTTGTGAATTTCGGTACCAGTCCTAAAGCTCAAATAGAGAGATATTATAATCATAACGGAAATATCGAAGTTTTTTAACTATTTTTGATATTTTTGTAAGCGAAGCGCATTTTTGTAAGGCGGTAAAACGGCTATCAAGCCGGACGCAGCGGATCAGCAGGGCGACAGGGCGAGGAGCTTGCTCATCGAACAGACGCACGACTGGAACGCAAAGGCGCATCAAGCGCCGTACCGCCGCATTTTCGATTTACAAAACTTAATAACGAGTATGGCATTTTTTGAACTACATAGCGAGGCAAAGGCAGTAGGACCGCGGGCGGGAGTCATTCATACCGACCACGGCGATATACTGACGCCTATCTTCATGCCGGTAGGAACGGTAGGAACGGTCAAAGGCGTGCAACGCAAAGAGCTGGAGGAAGATATCAAAGCGCAGATCATTCTGGGTAACACCTACCACCTCTTTCTTCGTCCGGGCACCGGGATCCTGCGCCAAGCCGGCGGACTCCACCGGTTCGAAGGATGGCAGAGACCGATCCTGACGGACAGCGGCGGATTTCAAGTCTTCAGCCTGACCGACATCCGCAAGATGACGGAAGAGGGTGTGCGGTTCAGCAGCCATATTGACGGACGCAAACTGCTGTTCACGCCGGAGAGCGTGATGGACATAGAGCGCGAGATAGGCGCAGACATCATGATGGCTTTCGACGAATGCTGCCCCGGTACGGCGGACAAGAAATACGCCAAAGACTCGATGGACCGCACGCACCGCTGGCTGGACCGCTGTATCGCCCGTTTCGACGGGACAGACGACCTGTACGGCTACAAGCAACACCTCTTCCCTATCGTTCAGGGCTGCACCTACACCGACCTGCGCCAGGAGGCATCCAAGCGTCTGCGCGACCTGAACCGCGACGGCTACGCCATCGGCGGACTGGCTGTAGGCGAACCGACAGAGGTGATGTATGACATGATTGAGGTATGCAACGACATCCTGCCGGAGAACAAACCGCGGTATCTGATGGGCGTAGGAACGCCGTGGAACATATTAGAGGCTATCGAACGCGGCGTAGATATGTTCGACTGCGTGATGCCTACCCGCAACGGCCGCAACGGAATGATCTTCACCTGGAACGGCGTGATGAACCTGCGGAACAAGAAATGGGAGGACGATTTTACGGAACTCGATCCGAGCGGCACAAGCTATGTGGATCACGCCTATACGAGAGCCTACGCACGGCACCTGATTCACGCACAAGAGATGCTGGGACTGGAGATTCTGTCGATACATAACCTTGCGTTCTATCTGGACCTGGTAACGCAGGCACGGAACCATATCCTGGCAGGAGACTACAGCGAGTGGAAAGCAAGCGTGATGCCTTCAATCACAGCGAGGCTGTGATGTTAAGAAAGTCGCATTGCGACGTTAAATAGTTAAAATGGTCTCGCAACGAGACGTTAAACCGTTAGTGAAGCGATTAGACTGGTATATAGTTCGGAAATTTTTGGGCACGTTTTTCTTTTCAATCGTGCTCATTTTGTCTATCGCCATCGTCTTTGACCTGACGGAGAAGATGGATGATTTTTTTGAGAACCAAGTACCTCTCCGCGAAATCATTTTTGACTACTACCTGCCGTTCATCCCGTATTACATGAACATGTTCAGTTCGCTGTTCATCTTCATCTCCGTAATCTATTTCACCAGCAAGATGGCAGGCAATTCGGAGTTTATCGCGATGCACGCCGCCGGCATGAGTTACCACCGGCTGATGCTACCCTACCTGGTTTCAGCGACGCTGCTTTTCATACTAAGTATTGCGCTGGGCGGATGGATCATTCCCCGGAGCTCCGAACGGATGCTGCGTTTCACCGACAAATACGTAGAGCATTTTACCTCCGAGCACGCGCGTAACATCCAGATGGAGGTACAACCGGGCACGATTCTGTATATCGAGTCCTTCCAACACCGCTCAGGCATCGGTTACCGCTGTTCGATTGAGAAATTCGAAGGCAAGACCCTTGTCCAGCGTATCACTGCCGACCGGATCTACTACGATTCGCTTGAGAACTGGCATCTGGACAAATATACCCAACGGACTTTCACCGGTCTGAGGGAAAGTCTGGAGCGCGGCGAACGCAAAGACATCACCATGCCGATCATTCCGGACGAACTGTTCATCACCGCGCAGCAGGCCCAGGAGATGACCACGCCGGAACTGAAGCATTACATGGAACGGCAACGGGAGAGAGGCAGCGGCAATGTCAAAGCCTTTGAGGTGGAATACCACAAACGCTGGGCTTCACCGCTGGGAGCATTCATCATGACGCTCCTCGGCGTGACAATGAGCAGCCGGAAAGTGCGCGGCGGAATGGGGAAAAACTTAGGTATCGGTATCGTTCTGACCGCCGGATATATCCTTTTCTCCACCGTCAGTACCACTTTCTCCGTCAATAATGTGATGTCTCCTTTTATGGCTGCATGGCTGCCGAATTTTGTCTTCCTCGGCCTCTCCATCCCGCTGTATATCAAGGCGGCGAAGTAAGGGGATAGTTGAAAGGTGAAAGGTGAAAGGTGAAAGGTGAAAGGTGAAAGGTGAAAGGTGAAAGGTGAGAGGTGAAAGGTGAAAGGTGAAAGGTGAGAGGTGAAAGGACACAAAAAAAGGGCGCCGAAGCGTCCTTTCCGTTTAACGAAGTTCTATTCTCCGTGTCACTGTTTCGCCGTTGACTTTTGCAAAGAGGCGGTATGTACCGCGATCCAATTCAAACTCAACAAACTTGCCACGTTCTTTTTGAAGCAGTTTACCCTGCATTGAGTAGATTCTGGCTTCTTCCATTTGGGTGGACGTTACCACCAACGTGTTCTCGCGGAAACGGACAGTGAAATTATCATTGCTTTTTGCAGCATCCGCGATTGTGTAACCTGCCATCAGGCAGCAAATTGTCATTAGATAACTAACTTTCCACATGTACTTTCTCATAGTTATCTCCTTTCTTTTTAAATAGACCAATACCGTTTTCCGTTCACGTCAATGCGTGGGCATCCCGCCTTTTCGACGTACCTTGAGAGCAGACGTCATCGAAAAACGGTGCAAAATTACTGCCTTTGAGCGAGACTACCAAATATTTTTGACAAAAAGCAATAAATTTCTAAAAACTGCCGAATCGAGTTTACAAAATATCAGCAGAAAGCCTATTCTTCTAACATTTTGCTATTTGCGTTTTACAAATTGAAGATTACAAAATAAAAAAAAATCCGCGCGCGCTTGCGTATATCAAAAAAAAGCAGTAATTTTGTGGGCAAATTATTATGGGGCATTATGCAAAACATTAGAAATATAGCTATTATTGCTCACGTTGATCACGGCAAAACAACGCTGGTGGACAAGATGCTGTACACGGCAAAAGTAGTCAGCAGTCAGCATTCAGAATTTAGCGACCAGCCGAGAGAGTTGATTCTGGACAACAATGATCTGGAGCGCGAGCGCGGTATTACGATTCTGGCGAAGAATGTCGCCATTGACTACAAAGGTACAAAAATCAACATTATCGACACTCCGGGACACGCGGATTTCGGCGGCGAAGTAGAGCGCGTGCTGAACATGGCGGACGGCGTTCTGCTGCTTGTTGACGCTTTTGAGGGCGCCATGCCGCAAACCCGTTTCGTGTTGCAAAAGGCACTGGAGATCGGTCTCAAACCGATTGTCGTTATCAACAAAGTGGACAAACTGAACTGCCGTCCGGACGAGGTGCAGGAAGAGGTCTTTGACCTGATGTGCAACCTCAACGCGACGGATGACCAGTTGGATTTCCAAACGCTGTACGGCTCCGCCAAGCAAGGGTGGATGAGCACCGACTGGCGCAAGCCGAAAAGCGACCTGACAGACCTGATGGATGCCATCATCAAGTATATCCCTGCTCCGCAGGAGAACCCGGGCACACCGCAGATGCTGATCACGAGTCTGGATTACAACTCCTATGTAGGCCGTATCGCTATCGGACGCGTTCATCGCGGCGAACTGCGCGACGGACAGACTGTCACACTGGCGAAGAAAGACGGTACGATGATCAAGACCAAGATCAAAGAGCTGCACACTTTCTCGGGTATGGGTCATGTCAAGACCGACGCAGTGAAGAACGGCGACATCTGTGCGCTGATCGGTATTGACGGCTTCGAAATCGGCGACACGATATGCGACGCGGAGAACCCCGAACCGCTCAAGCCGATTGCTATTGACGAGCCTACAATGAGTATGACTTTCTGTATCAACGACAGTCCTTTCTTCGGACAGGACGGAAAATTCGTTACCAGCCGTCATATCCAGGACCGTCTGAACAAGGAATTGGAGAAGAACCTTGCTCTGCGCGTAGAGAAAGGCGCGGAAGAGAGCAGTTGGCGTGTTTTCGGCCGCGGGGTATTGCATCTGAGTGTGCTGATCGAGACCATGCGCCGCGAAGGTTATGAATTGCAGGTAGGCCAGCCGCAGGTGATCATCAAAGAGATTGACGGCGTGAAATGCGAACCGGTGGAGAGTCTGACGGTCAACACGCCGGAAGAATGCAGCGGTAAGATCATCGAGTTTGTCTCCACCCACAAAGGCGAGATGACGAAGATGGAGATGGTGAACGACCGCGTACATCTGGAGTTCACTATCCCGAGCCGCGGTATCATGGGTATGCGTACCTACGTGATGAACGTATCCGCCGGAGAAGCTATCATGGCGCACCGGTTCCTGGAATACCAGCCGTGGAAAGGCGAAATTGTCAAGCGTACCAACGGTTCCCTCATCGCCATGGAGGCAGGAACGGCTTATGCCTATGCGCTGGACAAACTGCAGGACCGCGGACGGTTCTTCATCGAACCGCAAGAGGAAGTGTATGCCGGTCAGGTAGTAGGCGAGAACGCCAAAGAGGGCGACATCGTCATCAACGTGACCAAGAGCAAGAAACTGACCAATATGCGATCCAAGAGCGCGGACGACAAAGCCGTGCTGCCGCCGCCCGTGAAGATGAGTCTGGAGGAAGCGTTAGAGTACATCAAAGAGGACGAATATGTAGAGGTCACCCCGCACGCAATGCGTATCCGTAAAATCATTCTCGACGAGTTGGAGCGCAAGAGAGCGGGAAGAGCCTAAACAAGTACGAAGGACAAAAGTACCATGTACGAAGGATTTACGAAGGGAAGAAAGGACGAAGGTTGCAAATAAAAAAAACGCAAAATGATCCGCTAAGCGAAAAAATCGTACATAAATCGTACATCGTAAATGAATAAAACGTAAATTTTTATTATATTATGAAGATTAATCAAAGTGAATTAAAAGACCTGATGGCTGTAGTAACGCTGACAATCGAGCCAGCCGACTATCAGGAAGAAGTAACCAAGCAACTGAAAGAAGTACGTCACAAAGCGCAAATGCCGGGTTTCCGCCCGGGCATGGTGCCTGCCGGACTGGTAAAGAAAATGTACGGAAAGGGTATCTTGGCTGACGTGCTGAACAAGAAAGTAGGCGAAGGTCTGCAGAAGCACATCGAGGACAATAAACTGAATATCTTAGGTGACCCGCTGCCAAGCAAAGAATCCCCGAAGATCGACCTGGACAACGAGGAGAGTTTCACCTTTATGTTTGACATCGCTGTAGCCCCCGAGTTCGACGCCAAACTGACAGGCAAGAACAAACTGACCGAGTACGTGATCGAGGTTACCGACGAGATGGTCAACAACCAGATCCAGTCGTACTGCGCACGCTTCGGCGAATACGCACAGGCAGAAGAGGTAGCGGAAGGCGACATCGTGAAAGGTATTGCCAAGCAGGTTGACGGTGAGATCGTCAAAGAGGGTGCCGTCCTCAATCCGGCTTACATGAAACAGAAGACACAGCAGAAGAAATTCATCGGAGCGAAGAAAGGCGAAGTAGTGACCTTCAACCCGACGAAAGCCTTCGGCAGCGAAGTAGAGGTAAGTTCCCTGCTGGGTATCAGCAAGGAGCAGGCAACCGGTCTGACCAGCGATTTCTCTTTTGAGATCCAAGAGATCACCCGCCATACGGATGCCGCTCTCAACGAAGAACTGTTCACGAAAGTATATGGCGAGAACGCGCCGAAAGACGAGGCAGAGTTCCGCGCCCGCATCAAAGCAGAGATCGAAGCCAACATGGCTGAGGACAGCAAATACAAATTCGGTCTGGACGCCAAAGAGGCTATCATGAAGAAGATGGAGAAGATCGAGTTCCCTGTTGATTTCCTCAAACGCTGGGTATTGGAGACCAACGAGAAGATGACCCAAGAAGAGCTAGACAAGGATTTCGACAAGATGCTGGAGGAACTGAAATGGCATCTGGCTAAAGACCAGCTGATGAAGGAATACAAGATCGACGTGCAGAAAGAGGACGTAGAGGCATATGCGAAAGAGGTAGCCCGCATGCAATTCATGCAGTACGGTCTGATGCACGTGGACGACCAATATCTAACCAACTACGCCAACGAGATGCTGAAGCAGGAGAACCAACTGCGCGGCATTGTAGAGCGCGTAGCCGAGAACAAGATCTACGAAGCGCTGAAAGGCGTAGTGAAGATCGAGCAAAAGAAGATCTCGCACGAAGAGTTTGGTAAATTGTTTAGTTAATGACACACATTCATTTTATAGCTATTGGCGGCGCGGCAATGCACAATCTGGCATTAGCCGTTGCCTCCAAGGCGGGGTACAAAGTTACGGGGTCGGATGATGAAATCTTCGACCCTGCTTTGTCTCATTTGCGCGAGGCGGGACTGCTTCCGGACGAGATGGGTTGGCATCCCGAGCGTATCACGCCGGACATTGACGCCATCATTCTGGGCATGCATGCCCGCGAAGACAATCCGGAGTTGGTCAAAGCCCGCGAGTTAGGAATCAAGATCTATTCCTTCCCCGAATACCTGTATGAGCAAACGAAAGACAAGATCCGTATTGTAGTAGGCGGTAGCCACGGCAAGACCACTACGACCAGCATGATCCTGTATGTGCTGCAGCGGTTAGGGATCGAAGCGGACTATATGGTAGGTGCCCAGATAGAGGGTTTCGAGCGGATGGTACGGCTGTCCGACACCGCCAAGTATGCCGTGTTTGAGGGTGACGAGTACCTCACTTCCCCACTCGACCTGCGGTCCAAGTTTCTTTGGTACCATCCGCATGTAGCTATCCTGACCGGTATTGCGTGGGACCATATCAATGTCTTCCCTACTTTCCCGCAATATGTAGATACTTTCCGCAAGTTTGTACACTCGATTGAGCCGGACGGCAGTTTTATCTACTACAAGGGCGACGAG
>CALEPS010000197.1 GCA_937910305.1 uncultured Bacteroidales bacterium
GTCACCGCCGGCGTAGTTCTGACCGGAGAGGACAATAGTGTCCGTAGCGGACCGGCTGTAGGTTCTACCCTCGTATTCCACGGTTTCTCCCGAGCACGCATAGATGGTATCTGCGCCGTAGGTGATAATGCGTGGTTCCACCGTCAGATGGAGCATATAGGTCGAGTCACAGCCGTACAGAGTCTGATACGTTGCAACGAGCGTGGTGTCACCCACCGGCATACCGTTCAAGTCGATACCCTGCCACGTCTCTTCGTCACCCTCTGTGATCGTGAGGATGGACTCCTCCAAGAACGGCTGTGAGAAGATAACCGCAAGCGCTACGATTGAGTCACCGCCGGCGTAGTTCTGACCGGAGAGGACAATAGTGTCCGTAGCGGACCGGTTGTAGGTTCTACCCTCGTATTCCACGGTTTCTCCCGAGCACGCAAGGATCGTTTCTGCGCCGTAGGTGATAATGCGTGGTTTCACCGTCAGATGGAGCATATAGGTCGAGTCACAGCCGTAGATAGACGAATATTCGGCTACGATTGTGGTGTCTCCTATGCCTACCGTACTGAGGTCATATCCCTGCCATACCTTCTCTGTGCCGGCTACTATCGTGTCGCGAGAGACGATACGCATTACCGGACGGACATATACCACCAGAGCAACGATCGAGTCGCCACCGAGATAGTTAACTCCCGCCAGCCGGACTGAGTCATGCGCCGGACGCTTATAGGTCTTACCGGCATACTCAACCGTCTCTCCCGCGCAGACATAGAGGGTGTCGTCTCCATACGTAGTAGGACGCGCCATCACTGTCAGATGAAGCGTATAGACAGAGTCGCAACCATAGATCGAGTGGTACTCGGCAACAAGGGTGGTATCGCCTACCGGAAGGGTAGCCAGATTGATATTCTCCCATGTCTCTTCCGCAGCCACATAGATCATCTTGGTCTCCTCAAAGGCATAAGGCTGATGAAGCGAGACGGTAAGCGTGACAATCGAGTCACCACCGAGATAGTTAGCTCCCGCCAGCGTCACCTCCGTCACAACAGCCTCGCGGTACCAAACGCCGGCGTACTCCACCGAGTCACCCTCGCATACCAATGCCGTATATTCGCCGTAAGTAGCAGGGAAAGGAATAACCGTCACTGTCTTCGCAACCGGCTCTGCCGGGTTATAGAAGTTATTACCCGACTGGTGCGCGGTAATAACAGCTTCGCCGACAGCGAGGGTGATCAGACGGTTTTCGGCATCGACATAAGCCACTGCGCTGTCCGAGCTGGTGAAATACACCTCCAGACGGGATGTTGCAGAGGCGGTCAGAGCGAGTGTGTCGCGCATATAGAATTGCGGCAACTCGTCGCTCCATGTGATCGTCTGGTCATGCTTGTTCTCTCCCGATACGAGAACCGTGATTTCAGCCGAAGCCGTTTCATAGAGTGCTTCCTTCGCAGGGGTGAAGCGAACCGTATAGGTCTGCTCTCCCGCCTCCGGCACTATCGTTGGGTCTAACCATGCGAACGAACCTTCGGTAGAAGCTTCTCCGCCGGTCAGTAGCGACTCGGCAAGGGTCTCTCCTGCAACGATCCACGAAGCGGAAGGCGCCGTGTAGATCTCAACCGGTGTTTTAGAGAGGACAATTGTCTTCGTCTGCGAAACCGAAGCATAGCGTTCGTCACCGGCTTGATAAGCCGTGATGTCCACCGTTCCGGCAGAGAGCACCACGAGTTTGTTGTTCTCTACATAGGCGATCGTGCTATCCGATGAGAGATAAGCCACCTCCAAACCGCTGGTTGATGTAGCCGTGAAAGCAGGGATCTCTTCGGTCGTTAACGCAGCCTCCGGCAGTTCAAAACCGTTGATGTACTGATTGAGACCGGTAGTGAAGATATGCACCGGAATGCGGAGCGTAGAAGGATTCTCCTTATTATCGGTAATGACAATCGTATCGTAGAAATGTACATTCTTCTCATGAGGTGTGAAGTTGATTGTGAACTCATCATCTCCGAAATCGCCACAACCCTCACCAATTGTATTCCGGCTCAGTCCAAACACACCTTGCGTCATGGAAAGGGTCATTAAGTCAATATTAGAGTGAGAGACCGTGATCTTCTTCGACCACTCAGTATTAAACTCCACGTTCTCGTCGATCTGTGCATAGTTAGCGCGAAGGAACTTAGCCCTGCTGACACGGATATTCGTGATTGTATGATCGGTACCGGTCTCCAAAGTCCGGAAGCGCAGTTTGGTAGCGGACTCATCCAGCGAGATATTACCGGATTGCGTATCGCTCGTTCCTACCACATTATTATATACTTCGTGCCAATCCCAGAGACCGTCACGATAGACATATTGCTCTACAATGAGGGCGGAATAAGTCGCACTACCCCAAGAACTGGTATTTTTCTCTCCATGCTTAGCGGTAAAGGTCAGGACAGCAGGA
Source organism: uncultured Bacteroidales bacterium (assembly GCA_937910305.1). Taxonomy (GTDB): domain Bacteria; phylum Bacteroidota; class Bacteroidia; order Bacteroidales; family Paludibacteraceae; genus Colicola. The sequence goes on from CALEPS010000197.1 coordinate 2,432, forward strand.
ATACCGGAAAGGTTAAAATCTTGCTGTTTCTTGCTGCCATTGAGCGTAAGCGAACTCTGTGAGAGCGCCATACCATTACATTGCGAAGCCGGGTTGCGAACGATCACATAGTTGTTTTGCAAGATAGGCAGATACTCATGTCCGTCAATCTCACCTCCTGCCTGCGAAGCAGTAATATACGTCTCGCCTTCGCCTACAATAGTTAGGATATTTCCCTCCACGGTCACTACGTTGGTATTCGCCGAGGTATAGGTGACAGGTCCGCCACTGGTAGCGGTAGCTGTCAGCTCAACAGATCCACTTGTGGTCAGCAAGCCATAGAGGTCCTGGTCCCAAACGATGGACTGTTTGAGCAGTTCGGTGACAGTAAAGAGTTTGGTATCACTCACCTCGTCATACTCTGCGTCGCCGGCTTGATAGGCTGTGATATTTACTGTACCAACAGCCTTAGCCAAGAGAGCAGTATCGGCGATGACCTCTATAACCTCGGAGTTGTCCGAAGTGAAGGTAACCCGCCCGCTGCTGGTAGAAGAGGCGATATAGGCAATCGTTGCATCCGGGTACTGTTCCTCGGTGTTCATAGCAAAACCGGTAGCCGCCAAATCCGCATTCCAGTCAATTGTCTGCGCACGCTTGGTCGTATTCGCAGAGACATGGATTGTCTTGGTATTCGTACCATTGGAGATGGTAATATCGCCTTCGTTAACTCCCGTCTCACTGGTGTGGATATAAGTAACCGTCAGGGTCTGCGAACCATAGGTATCTATATCTCCGAACGAAGTAGGAGTAACCGTGAAACGCGGGTTCGAGCAAGTAACGGTCAGCGGCGAGATATTACACCAGTTGATGAGCGAAGTCTTGGTCACCTCGCCGGAGTTAATTACTGCCGAACCGAAATCAAGGGTAGCAGGTTCAGGATCCTCCACATACTTAAGTTCTGTAACCTTGATATTGGTATAGGAGTTCGAGAAGTTACAGGAGTGGTGGAAACGGATATACCGCGTAGCCTTGGAGAGTTGGATATCTCCGGACGAATGGGTATCCATATTTGTTGCATCGTCGTTTGTCCAGATGGTGCTCCATGAGTTACCATCTGCACTCTCCTCGATGTAAAGCATGTGGGTATTACCTACACCTTTTCGCTCATCGCTATAGCCGCCAATACCTAAAATGAGTTGAGCGAAACCAGATAAACTGGCGTAATTCAGCGTCGGGTTACCGACATTTGCGACTACTTGATAAATATAGGCATAATTGAACGACAATTTGTCTGGAACTCCAGTAAACGACAAGGTCTCATACTGGTGAGTCCAATCGGTAGCCGATCCCTTACCAATAGTATAGGATTTCCCAGATAATGGTAAGTGCTCTTGCGCCCATACATTACCGCTTATGCCCATCGCTACAAGAGCAATGAGCATGGCGGTAAATTTCGTAAAGAAGTTTGTTTTCATAGAAAAATAATTATTTCACGCGGACTCCGGCTGCGTTGTACCATGCATCGGCGGAGCGAATAAAGAGCTGACCGTTAATCAGCACTTTCTCAAAGCGCGCGTTTCCGGAATAAACGTTTTCGATACCCTGATGCTCCGGCTCCTTCGGGTCTGTAGAGGTGCCCTCTGCATTGGTGTCGGTGAAGTCCACGCGATAGAGATTGTATTTGCCGCTTTGGGCATAGTCATCGGCAATCACATATACGAAGACACATTTGTGAATGGCATCAAAAGCATAGAAAGCTTGGGTGGAAACACCTGTTCCAATCGAAGAAAACTCGCCGCAAGAGTCGCAGTAGGTCTCATTAATTTGATATGCCTCACCATTAAATTCGAGAGCATCTTCACCACGTGCGAGGAGCGAAATACTGTTGTTGTAAACCAACTCTACATCGTCGATGAATACAGAGTCCGGTTTATCTTTCGTTCCTGTACCGCCGCCGGGAAGCTTATTCGTGGTGAAAGTAGCGAGGATATATGCCGGCTCCTTATCCAGATTCTCAGGATTGTAAACAAACGGCACTGCGAGACGCTGCCATCCCAGGTCGGCAGTAGCCGAGTAGTTGAGAGTAGCAGCACCCATACGGAAATCAGCATGTTTAATGGAGTCGTTGTTCAACTCGGGATCCTGATAACGTGCATTGGTTGTGATAACAGCACTCAGTCGAGCTTGGTTAGCGTCGTCAGCCGCATTGCGGTTACCGGGTATGTACTTAGCCCAGAAGACGATAGAGTCCGGACGACCTTGGAACGGCGTATTGAACGCACTGTCCGGGTCAGAGAAATTGTAGTTGGATGCTGCTTCTCCGGCAGTCATTGAACCTGCATAAATTTGACCATTGGTGCAGTTTCCATTGGCATTAACACCGAAAATAGTTTTAGAAGACAGCACGGCGCTGTTTCTGCCTTTGGAGCCCGGGCGTACATCTGCGGACTGAGAGAACTGGGCTGTATTGCCCTTTACAAAACCAGCGAGAGGACCGGTTGCTGTACCAAACGAGTGCCATCCGGCAGGCTCATGGTTGGTCCATGCGCCCTCGAAACCTCCGTTCGGCAGCACATAGTTGTTCGAACGAACGGCATTGCCGGCAAAACATACGATAATCGGCTCCGGCAAGGTCTTAGGCTCCGCAATTTCCAGTACGATTCCTGCTTTGTTGTCCGTTGCGAGCGATTTGTACGTCACACCTTCTTCCTCATAGGAAGATAAGATATTAATAGTCGCGCGAAGTTTCAGGATACCTGCCAAATAGAGAGTGGTCTCCTCAATGGAAAACTGACCATCCTCGCTGATGGCGATATTCGGCAGTACAATACTACCCAGACTTACACCGTTGAACTTAAAATCCGGCAGTACAAACGTGAGCGTGTTATCCGTTACACCCGGCAAGAGATACACTTGGCTCTCGGGATATTCTTCCGAGTCAAGCAGCAAAGTACCGTCATACCGACCACACACATCCATTACGGTGATGGCCATTACTTGTGCCGAGATCAACAGCCCGGCAAAAAGAGTTGTAAAAATCTTTTTCATTGCTTTTTTGTGTTAAAAGTTATTTTATTTTTTTACCTAAGATATCATATATAGACTCATCCTCGCGAATGATATAGAGATGTCCGTTGTAGAATACTTTCTGCGCACAACGTTTATCCGTTTCTGCAGTTGTTTCCATATCGGTTGCGATTGGTCGGACGGTAAGATGAAGCACCAGAGTCGAATCGCAGTCGTCAACCGTATAATAAGTTGCACTCAGCGTCATTTCGCCCAGATCCATATTACCCAAGCGGTAGCCTTCCCACTCTACGTTGCTGCCTTGGTTCACCGTCATATATTCCTCAATAGTATAGGACGGCAGGACGGTTACAGTGAGGCGGACGATTGAGTCTCCTCCATAAACATTCAGTTCGTCCACATGGATGTCCCCCTCGAAGGCTTCGGAATAGGTGACACCCTCAAAAGTAACACTTTCTCCATCGCAGATAACCGCTTCGTACGCGCCATAAGCGACAGGGATATCGGATACATAGAGCACCAGAACATAGGTTAAGTCACAGCCGTTAGAAGCCGTCAGGCTATCGTAGAAGAGATAGGGCTCCGTCGCTCTGGGCAGATCTTTGATCGTCTGTCCGCGCCACTCCAAGTCAGCCTCATTGACATATTTCTTCTCTTCGAAGCGCCATGTAGGTAGCACAGTAAGTGTCAAGCGATAGACCGAGTCCATGCCATAGACAGATTTTAACGAGTCATACAGGACAAATGTTCCCTCCTCCGCAGTCGGCAGCGATTTACCATGCCATGAAGTCTCCTCATTGCGGCAGGCTGTAACGACCTCTTCATATGCATATGCGATCGGTTTGACAGTCAGCGTCAGGGTATAAACCGAGTCACATCCAGCGAGGGTCTGCAAAGAGAGCGTATCATGGTGTACACCCGGTACAAGTTCCTTGTAGAGTTTCTCATGCCAAGTATAAGTCTCGTCCATGTTCATCTCTGCCGTCTCCGCAACAGCATATGTGGGCAGGACAGTGAGCGTCAGGGTAATAAGCGAGTCGCCTCCCTGCGTATTCGGGATCGTTGTTTGGTACGTTCCTCCTTCGGTCAGGTTTTGGAATAACTCGTCCGAATAAGGCGCATTGTCGCATGTCGAAGCGGCATAACTATATTCCGTATCCAATACTGGCGGTACCGGCTCTGCCATAGACAAAGTATATAGGGAATGCACGCGCGCTTGCGAGAAGTTATCGGGCACTACATAAACATGCACTTGGTTATGCTCCGCGTCATAGCCGATAAACGATTTGGAGGCTTTGCCATTCGTGGTAGCCGCAAACGTATATTCGCTATCGCTGAACTCTGCATCTGTTTGGGCTGCACCGTTCGTGAAGTGAACAGCAGAGCCGTTCATCGTAAACGAGGTGAGGGAGTGGTTATAAATGATCTCCGCATCGTCCAGATAAACTACGTCCGGACTATTCTTGGTTGCATTACCGCCCCCTGGTGTAGCATTAGAAGAGAACGTAACTAATATATATGCCGCTGTAGAAGGATCCAAAGAGGTATAGGTAAAGGGCGTTGAAAGACGCTGCCAACCCTTAGAAGAAGTAGCAGAATAATTGATTGCGGCACTTGCCACCTTGACTTTTCCATAGTCGCCTGTCTCAGGATCCTGGTAACGCGCATTTTGGGTAATCACTGCATTTGCACGGGCTTTATTGGAGTTATCCGTTACACTTCCGCCTCCAGGAATATATTTTGCCCAAAATACCAATGAATCCGGTTGCCCCACAAAGGCGGTGTTATAACCGGTATTGGACGGATCGGAGAAGTTATAGTTTCCACTGGCATCCCCCGCAGAGGTAGAGCCTGCATTAATCTGTCCGTTCGTGCAGTTACCGTTACCCTTCGCGCCTAAGGTTATTTTGGTCTGAATCTTCACGCTATGGGAGCCTGTGGTACCGGGACGAACGTCCGTACTCTGTGAGAACTGATCTGTACCATTCACGAAACCGGCAAAACCACCCGTTGCAGAAGGGAAGGAATGCCATCCGGATGGCTCATCGTTGCTCCATGATCCCTCAAATCCGCCGTTATTAAGGGCATAGTTCTTGTTCGTCACTTTGCATCCTGCAAAGACCACCGAAATCGGCTCCGGGAGATCAGCCTCGATAGAAAGCGACACGTTGGCATTAGTCCCGTTGATCTGACTTCCGCTCAGCATCGACACCTCCGCACGCGTCTGGATAATTTTTATATACAGCGGACGGCTATCCAACGTCAGCGTACCCTCCCCGTCCATCGGGATATTAACCAGCACAATATCTTCCAACGAAACTCCGTTGAATCGGAAATCCGGTAACACAAACGTGATGGCGTTTGCTTCCACGCCCGGCAGGATATAAACCTCTTCGTTCGGATAATCATCACCGCCGATATTCAGCGTTCCTTTGAACACGCCCGTTGCGTCACTCACCGTCACCGCCAACGCGGTAATAGTTGATACACAGGCAATTATAATTGTAGTAAAAATCTTTTTCATCTCACTAAACATTGAACATTATAATGTGATATTGAGTCGGCAAACGAATGTTCGTGGAGCAGCCAACGCCATCGGGCGATAGCTATACTCGGTATTGAGCAGGTTGTTAACCATAAACTGCACCTCCACATGTTCTTTGAAACGAACGGCTGCGCGCAGGTCCATCGTGAAAATACCATTATTATGGCTCATCCAATAATCATGGAGCGAGAGTCCGTCTTCGTAACCGAAAATAAACATACGAGCGTAGTCCATCAGATCTTTCTGCTCTTTTACGCGCTCGTCCACCATAATGTAATCCACCGCCAGAATCTTACTGCGATAAGACATGTTGACACCGAGAGAGAGCCATTTATAGGTATAGTCAATCGTTGTCTTGAAGGAGTGCTTGTTGCGGTATTTGAGATACTTGGAGTCATTCGATTTATTCTTCATCTGCAGCGGATCGGAATAGGTTTTCTCCTCCTCGATACGCTTGTCGTTGTCCATATCCTCCGGCTCGGTAAAGGTATAACCGATCGAATAACGCAGATCCATTTCTTTCTGTATATCCACTTTTCCCGCCGTGCTCACCTCGGCACCGTAGATACGCGCATGGTTTACATTCACGAATTGCGCACCGATACCGATACCCGCGTTGCTGAGCGATTTGGTGGTCTTGATATCATTAATCATATTCTGCACCTCGCTGATCACATCGTCCATCGAGTTAATCATCGTATAATCCGAATTGCGGAAGAGACCAAACTGGTACTCGATCATATTCTGGTACTCGGTGTAGAACGCTGCTACGTCAAGCGTACCGGATACCGGACCAAACTTATATAGTTGCTTATAACCGATCTCGGCATTGAAACCGGACTCCGGTTTGATATTATGATTCGGATAAACACCTACTCCACCTATATCCTTGCGGGCAAATTTCTCGGTGATAGAAGGGTTTCTATATCCTTGCCCGAACGAAGCACGGAGGAAGCCGGCTTTGTAGATCTCCCAGTTCAGACCGGCACGGAAGACCGGACGTACCGGGCAAAGCCATTTGCCGATCTGGATATTCGCTTCCTTGAGATCATTATCCATGCGGTAGTATTCAAAACGGACACCGGCAGAGAGCGACAGACGGTTCGCTATACGATGGTCGTATTGGAGGTATGCTGCTAAATTATCCGTCTGGTGCGTGCCGGTGATATTGGCGGTATTGGTAATATGATTCCAGTTAATACCGGTCGTCAGACGCACGCCGGATTTCCATTGTTTGGCGAACTGGTAATCCACATAGCCGTTGTATGTCAACTCAGGACGCGTAGGGGTATGATCGGTCATCAGGTTCATCGCGTACGCCACTGCGTCTTGCAGTTCTGCTACTGTACCGGTATAACCCAAGCCGTTTTTCACCAAGTCTATACCATTGGTCACCGCCCCCAGCCAGTCCTCGTTTACCACAGGAATAGCTACATCTTGGAAAGTAACCAACAATGCGTCCGAAATGGCCATTCCACCATCCGTGTAACCTTTCACTTGGTCGTAATATCCTTTGACTTTGTCCAAATCAAACGACTGTACGCCCCATTTGAGCAACTCTTCGGTCGTGAGAGTAGCCGAAGGAGTGGTGATATTATCTGCAGTGACATAGAAACGCGTGCGCAGTTTGTGCGAGATACCTTTATCTACATCGTCATAATTGAAGAACGGATCGATATTGAAATTATGCTCCTTGCGTCCCATGTTGGTCAGCGGAGAAGGATGAATCGGGTCCTTGGGGCTGCGCCAGATAAAGAAATCGCCGTATTGGTTCGCTACATAATTGAGGTTGAAGCCCATATTCATGTATTTGCCTTCCGGCATAGGCTTGTGATAGGTCATGTTTCCGCCCAGACGCGCACGGTCATTGAAACTCTGCTGGCGGAAACCCTCATCTTTGAACCCGCTGATCGCTGCCGAGAAATCAAAGTCCCCTACCCGGCGCGAATGAGAAGCTTCCGCACCATAATAGAGAGGAAGGCGTGCACCCGTGTAGGAGTAGTTTTTATAATTGTCATATACGCCTACATAACCGGAAATCTTGGTCTCCGGATCCGTTCCGGGACGCTGGGTGCGCACATTGATTACGCCGTTGAGCGCAGACGAGCCGTAGAGAACAGACGAAGCTCCTTTGACTACCTCCACCTGCGCCACATTTTCCAAGGGCACGTTATTCCAGTTGATCTCGCCGGTCTTTGGATTCAGGATCGTCATTCCGTCCATCAGCACCTGGCATCGCGAACCCACGCTATAGGTCCATCCGCCACCGCCACGGATAGACGGTTGTTTGTCTATCACCTCTACGCCGGGAAGCGTCTGGAGCGTAGCGGACAGGTCTGTAGGAGCCTGGCTGCGTAGCGCCTGCGGTTTCACCACCTCAATAGACACCGTGACATCGGTCATGCGCTGCTCAAAGCGACCGGCTGTTACGACTACCTCGTCAAGCACCTCATTGTCACCTTGAAGTACCAGATTATAAACGGACGGAATAGTCTTGAAAACCTTCTCCTCTGTTTGGTAGCCCACATAAGAGAATTTAATATGAGCAGGTAAGGAAGTGACCTCTAACGAATACGAACCGTCAAAATCCGTAACGGTTCCGCTGTTGTTATCCGTATTCAGAATCGTCACACCGATAAGCGGCTCACGCGTAAAAGCGTCGGTAATAATACCCGTTAACGTCTCCGCCCAAAGAACAGGAGAGATAAAAACTAATACCAATAAACTGTAAAAATGTTTCATATTTGCTTAAAAGTCCAAAAAACGGCGCAAAGATACAACATTTTTTCGAAATACAGGCAATTTGAATTTAAGAAAAAGGTTACTTTTTTTAACTGCAATAATAATCGTATATTAAATATTAACAAAAAAGCACCATTGTTTTATGATTTTCTTAACAATAGTGCCTTTTAGATAATAACAACTCGATTATTTTTGGTATTTCCCTACATATTTGATAGCGAGGAATAACAGCCAATCAGGAGTATGTTTCAAGATCGGCGTGGACAGCCAATTGATGAACCCCGGAGTGTCTGCCTTCTTATTCCGGAACATTTTCCGTAGAGCCCTTTTGACGAGTTTCTCAGGAGGTATGGACACCGTAAGATGCACCGCCAGTTTGCGCAGGTTGGGCGCCAAGCCGAAAAGCCCGGTATCCACCGCCCCGGGAGCCATCACGGTAATACCGACGTTCTGCGGTTTGAGTTCATACCAGATAGATTTGGAGAAATTATAGATAAACGCCTTGGTCGCATTGTAGGTCTGAATTCCCGGCATAGCCATCCATGCGGACATAGAACTCATATTGAGAATGTAGCCTTTCATGCGTTTATGGCCGCATATACGCTGTGCGGCTTCCTCTTCTGTCAGCTGCCGTGCACACATGTCCGCCGCAAAAAGCCGTGTCAACTTGGCTACTGTGACTACATGCAACTGCAGCATCAGGTCGATACGTTTCATCGAAGTCTCACAATACGGATTGAAAAAGAACACCCCTGCATTATTGATAAGGATATCTACCACATAGCCGTTCTCAACACACCAGTCATGAAGTTTTTCTGCTGCGTCAGCAAGACTGAGGTCCGCAAAACGGGCAATGGTTCTGACGCCATAAGCCGCAGCCAAATCGGAAGCCACCTGCTCCAGTTCTTTTTCCTGATTGCTGATCAGCAACAGGTCACAATGATAATCCCGCGCCAATGCTGTGGCGTATTGCAATCCTATTCCGGACGAAGCGCCGGTTACCAAAGCTAACATCGAGCCGCCTGCCATTTGATCATTCACCATTTAGTTCTTTCATTTGGCCGCAGCAATAGACTCCTGGGCTTTGCGTTCCAAGTGCGCTATCTCTTTCTTAATGCGTGCGGGTATCTGCTCTCCGTCCCGTTCAACGCACTCGTGGCATTTCATATTCTGCGTGTACATGCGTCCTACGCAGTAATTCGACCTGCCGCAACCGGCATGATAATGCGGGTTTTCCTGCACGTGATGTACGAACTCGGGATCTTTGATAAGCACGTGGGCTATCTGGAAGAGTTCAAATCCTTCGTCC
>CALEPS010000198.1 GCA_937910305.1 uncultured Bacteroidales bacterium
TTGTTTCTCATAATAATAGAGATTTAATTGTTAATAAAAAGATTAGTTATTTATTTTTTACTCGTTATTGGATTGCAATACCTGTACGCATCACATCGTCATACAATGGTGAGGGACAATCCTCTGCCATCAAAACCGGCTCTATGAGCGAACTGACGCTACGGGCCTTTGTCCACAAAGGAGGTACAATATGAAACCAATTCCCTTCCACATGTGGAACAACTACTGCCACATCTATATCGCTATCTTGGTGTGCCGTTCCCTTGCTATACGAACCATACAAATACACTTTTGCATCTCTGTATATCGGCGATATAGCTTGTTTATAGGCTTGTACTAATTTTATAGCTTGCTCTTTATCCATTGTTGCATTTGACTAGTCTGGTTCATTAAATCTTCGCATACACTCTTATTGAGGCTTGCAGAAATTCGTGATTTGTAATCCGGATAACGCGCCTCTATATTCATTGGCGTCATCATGTCCAAGAACAATCGTTGCTCCTCTGTCATCAACTCACTCAAACCCGATTTCTCAGCCAACCGGATCAGGTTATGGATGTACGGAGGGTCATCTTGCTGATATCTGGCATGATAAGCTTTGATGGTTTTCTCCAATGTTTGATGGCACATGAATGCCACATACAGCCAATGCCCCTTATCCATCAAATCTCCCGCTACCACGAAATCCTTATCCGCTAATTCCAACCAATACCTTATTTTTTCTTCTCGTGTCATATAATTCTTTCTTTTCGCCTGCAAAGATATAAAATTCATTTTATATGTGCAAGATTTATTTGCGTTTTGTCGCTGTTTTATCTATTTTGGACGGCTTTCGCCGGTAGTTTTCCGCTTTTTGTTTTCGTAGGTAAGGTAAATAGATTTGTTATTTATGTTGATTTATACTGTCAAATACAACTCGTCGGTTATCTGGAGCAGATATTCTACCGCATCTAATAATGGAGCAAGGTCGTTCTTTATAATATCGTCCATATATTCGGTATCTAAATCATAGTAACCATGGGATATACGATTTCGCATTGCGATTACTTTTTTCCATGGTATCTCCGGACGATACTGCCATAATGCACCATTAGTATAGCCATCTATCTTCTTCACACTTTCCCCTATTACTTGAATCAGCATAAAGTTTCCTGCTAAACGCTGTATGCCATAAGGGGACTTCTCCAGTTCGTTCATATTAGCAACATCCTTGTTCCACTCTTGCAACTGAACAATCGCATCTTTGAGTTGTTCGAGCACTGCATGTGCCAATTCTATTTCCTTAGAATATTCTAATACCATCTTTTTCTATTTGTTTGATAAAAAACGGAGTGAGGTTTTTATGGCGACGGATCATATCTACACGACAGCCGGTTATTTCTTCCAAATAATCATTGGCTGCACATGCCTCATAGTACTTAGGAGGCATTTCCACCAACACATCTACATCGCTATCTTCATTGTGTTCGCCACGAGCCACAGACCCAAAAAGTTGCATAGAAGTTATACCGAAACGTTCACGCAAAATCGGCGCGTGTTTTCTCAATGTTTCTATGTATTCGGATGTTGTTTTCATTGTATTTTATATCTGTTCGCCCTTGCAGACTATTTGTTTTCTATTCAGTTTTGTTTTCTTCGTTAAGGTTAAAAATCTGTGAGTTTGTTTCTCATAATACTTGAGATTTAATTGTTAACAAAAGATTAGTTATTTATTGAGGATGAATCATTTGGGACATACGATAGTGACCAAGTTCTTTGAACTCCTCCGGGGTCAAGAGTTCCTTACTCTCCAATTCTTCTATTCTACTCATATCTATTGGTTTTTCGTTTCTCATAATACTTGAGATTTAATTGTCAAATAAAAAGATTAGTTATATTTAGTTTTGATTAGTCACAATTATTCTTCATCGTTTACCGGATAAATTACCATTTTTTGTGGGATGATGTGGTGAATATAGACCATGTCGTCTTCTATTGAATAAATTATTGCCACTTTCTTGTAATGCGTCTGCCGCACCTCTATCCCTATCTGACGAGACAACTCTTCATCTACTGCCAATGAGCCTGCTGAGTTCTCCAGCTTCTTAATTTCTTCCTCTAACCCAAGCATGTATCTCTTAGCCGTAAGAGGCGCTTGGACTTCTTCTTTAATGAAGCGGGCCAACGACTTTCGATTTTGTTTGGCTTCTTCGGTAAGCTTTATATCATACTTCCTCATACAGCCTCACGTATATCATTCATCCCGTACTCCTCGCCAAGATCTTTTGCCAGGCCGTCAAAATACTCCTCGACCGTGTACATCGGTTTATTCTTGAAGTCCGGATCTATGGACAACTTTTCCTCACGCAACGATACGATAAACCGCATCACTGCGTTAACTTTTCTTTCATCCTCAACCATAGATCCCATGGCTTCAAGAAACCGATTACTTGCTCGTGTTTGTACTGCTGTCATATTACTTAATCTTAAATGGTTTTATATCTTTGTTCATCCTTACGGACTAATTGTTCTCTCTATTCAGTTATATTTTCTTCGTTAAGGTTAAAAATCTGTGAGTTTGTTTCTCATAATACTTGAGATTTAATTGTTAATAAAAAGATTAGTTATTGTTGATTATTGACTAATTTTATCCTTTATCTTTGCGATAAGTGCTTTCAGAGGCTCAATAAGCGGGACTATTTCTTCTTCTGTTGTATCAATAAAGCAGTTATAGTCTCCTCTTTCACGCATCCCTTCTAACTTAGAAAACAAGTGGCCTTCCTCCTCTGAGAATACTCCTGTTCTAACAAATTCTTTGTTAAAAGCGATAAGTGTTCCTCTATGAGTATGCACATGAATTGCATTGTGTATCATTAATGCGCTTACAGCGTGAAAGACTGCATAATACATCCTGTTCACCAATGTATCCCAATACTTTTGCTCTTGAAGCGTTGGGAACTGTTCAGTGATTTTCTCGGCACGCTCTATTTCCAATTCCACCATTATACGGCGTTCTTCATCAGACAAACTCATACCAGCACTATTTTATCTTGTTCTACATTCTTTACAAACGGAGTAAAATGCATTTGCCTCCATTGTTTCTTTGTATAAATCTGCGGAATAACCATTTGGTCCTCTGCGGAGGCCATCAATGTAAACGGATAGGCATACTGTGCAAAATCAGTACTTTTTTGTTTGTCTTCATCCAGAAGAATGAGTAAGTCCCAATCCGAGTCCTCTCGTGCCGTTTTGCGAGCTCTTGAGCCATACAGCCACAACGATGCAGTATCCGGAAGTATTTTCTTTCCGAGCCTTGATAAACGTCCTATGAACTGTTGCGGATCACTCATATTTCTATATTTATTCGTCCGTTACGGACTAATTGTTCTCTCTGTTCAGTTATATTTTCACGGCGCAAAGGTACGAAAAATATTTTATATACGCAAGCGCGAGGGGGTGCGCGTGAGGATTTTTACACAAAATAGTGCATTTTCGCCAATTTTTACACATATAAAGGATCCGGTGTGAAGCCGACGTGGGGCCGACGTCGTCCTAGGGTGGTCGCGTGATGGTCGCGTTGCCGAGTCGGCGGTGAGTCGTAAATGAGTCGTAAATGAGTCGTAAAAGTTAACAGACAAAACACCCCACTCCATTTCGGAGCAGGGTGTTTTGAGAAAGGGCTTACCACCTATGAGAGCTAGGTGAACTAGTCTAACCAGATAAACCAGATGAACCAGGACAACTAGTCTAATTAGGAATTAGCGGTTATATTCGTCACCGTTGAGGGCAGCCTCCGCTGCTTCGCGTGCAGCCTGGATAGCCGCATACTCCTCCTGGTTATGCACGGAGATCTTAGCGAACTCACGCAGACCGGTACCGGCAGGGATGAGGTTACCGCAGATCACGTTCTCCTTCATTCCCTCGAGGTAATCCACCTTACCGCGGATAGCAGCCTCGTTGAGGACTTTCGTCGTCTCCTGGAAGGAAGCGGCGGACATGAACGACTTGGTACCCAGAGCGGCGCGCGTGATACCTTGCAGTATCTGCTTAGCCGTTGCGCACTCGGCGTCACGAGCCTGAACGAGTTTCTTATCACGGCGGCGGAGCGACGAGTTCTCGTCGTGCAGACGGCGTGCGGTAACGATCTGACCCTCTTTGAGGACATCGGAGTCACCGGCATCGGTAACCACCTTGCGACCCCAGATACGGTCGTTCTCCTCCAAGAAGTCGAGTTTGTCAACCACGTCTCCCTCCAGGAAGCGGGTGTCGCCCGGCTCAAGGATCTCTACCTTACGCATCATCTGGCGGACGATGATCTCAAAGTGCTTGTCGTTGATCTCCACACCTTGCAGACGATAAACCTCCTGTGCCTCGTTGACGATATAGTTCTGCACAGCCGTCGGACCCTGGATAGCCAGGATATCTTCCGGCGTGATAGCACCGTCAGACAGCGCTACACCGGCACGGACATAGTCACCCTCCTGCACGAGGATCTGCTTGGTCAGCGGGATGAGATAAGCCTTCTGCTCACCGAGTTTGGAGGTGATGAAGAGCTCACGGTTACCACGTTTGATCTTACCGAACGAAATCTCACCGTCGATCTCTGCCACGACAGCGGGGTTGGACGGGTTACGAGCCTCGAAGAGCTCGGTGATACGGGGCAGACCGGAGGTGATATCACCGCCGCTGTTGGTAGCGCGAGCCATAGAGAAGAGGATCGTACCTACCTTGACAGGAGCGCCGTCCGTGAGGTTCAAGCTTGCCTTAACAGGCAGGTTGTACGAACGGAGGATATTACCCTCACTATCTACGATATGCGCTTGCGGCAGTTTGGTCTTGTCTTTCGACTCGGTGATGAACACTTCCTTCATCTTGGTAGCCTCATCGACCTCAGTCTTACAGGTAACACCCTCGATGACATCCTCGTAGCGGATGAAACCGTCCTGCTCGATGATCAACGGAGCCTTATACGGATCCCACTCGCAGACAACGGTACCCTTTGGATATTTCTCGCCCGGAGTGATATACAGTTTCGAAGCGTAGCTGATATCGAACGTAGCCAGGATAACACCGGTCTTCTCGTCCTTGAGGTTCATGGTGTTCTTACGGCTTACGACAATCGTCTCGCCCTCCGCTGTAGTGATCGTACGGAGATCTTCGATCTCAACGATACCGTCACGTGTAAGAGTATATTTATCCTGAGCAGCCGAACCAGCCAAACCACCGGCGTGGAAGGTACGGAGCGTCAGCTGTGTACCCGGCTCACCGATAGCCTGTGCAGCGATCACGCCGACAGCCTCACCTTTCTGTACCATCTGACGGGAGGCGAGGTTACGTCCGTAACACTTCGCGCAGACGCCGTGCTTGGATTCGCAGGTGAGCACCGAACGGATCACTACCTCTTCGATACCTGCAGCCTCGATAGCCTCGCATTGCGCCTCGCGGATCTCTTCGCCGGAAGCGACAATGAGTTTGCCTTCGTCGTTGAAGATATCGTGTACCGAGACGCGTCCAAGGATACGTGTGGTCAAAGAAGCCTTGACGTGTCCGTTCTGGTCCTTGATAGCGCGCGCGGTGATACCACGGAGCGTACCGCAGTCCTCTTCGTTGATGATCACATCGTGCGATACATCGACCAGACGACGTGTCAGATAACCCGCATCGGCGGTCTTCAAAGCGGTATCAGCCAGACCCTTACGGGCACCGTGGGTGGAGATGAAGTACTCCAACACCGACATACCCTCCTTGAAGTTCGCGATAACCGGGTTCTCGATATCAGTACGTGTATCGGTGGAACCGGCTTTCATAGGTTTCGCCATAATACCACGGATACCAGCCAACTGCTTGATCTGTCCTGCGTTACCACGGGCACCGGAGTCCATCATCATGAAGACAGAGTTGAATCCTTCGTCCGCCTCCGCCATGTGTTTCATCACGATGCCGGTCAGTTCCTCGTCGATCTCTTTCCATTTGTTAACCGTCTTCTGGTAACGCTCGTCATCTCCGATGAAACCGTTCATGTATTGGAAGTTCAACTCATCAACGGTAGCATTACCCTTAGCGACATATTCCTCACGCTCCTCAGGGATGATAATATCATTGAGGTTGAAGGACAGACCGCCGCGGAAAGCACGGTAGTAACCGAGGTCCTTGATATCGTCGAGGAAGCGTGCAGCACGAGCCACACCGCAGGTCTTAATCACATTGGTGATGATACTCTTGACAGCACCCTTCTTCATCAGCACGTTCTGGAAGCCAATCTCAGCCGGTACATACTGGTTGACGATGACGCGTCCCGGAGTGGTCTGCACCATCTGTCCGTTGATACGTACGTTGACCTTGGCATGGATATCAACTACGCCTTCGTTAAGCGCGATGATAGCCTCTTCCTCGGAATAGAAGGAGAGTCCCTCACCCTTCACGCCTGCGCGTTCTTTAGTAATATAATACAGACCAAGGATCATATCCTGGGAAGGAACCGTGATCGGGTTACCGTTAGCCGGGTCAAGGATGTTATGCGACCCGAGCATGAGCAGTTGCGCCTCGAGGATAGCCTCGTTGGAGAGGGGCAAGTGTACAGCCATCTGGTCGCCATCGAAGTCGGCGTTGAATCCGGCACAAGCCAGCGGGTGGAGCTGGATAGCCTTACCCTCGATCATCTTCGGCTGGAATGCCAGGATACCATGGCGGTGCAGCGTCGGAGCACGGTTAAGCAGAACAGGGTGTCCCTCCATTACGTGCTCGAGGATCTCGTATATCTCCGGATCGCGGCGGTCGATGATCTTCTTTGCCGATTTAACGGTTTTCACCTTTCCGCGCTCAAGGAGCTTGCGGATGATGAACGGTTTATAGAGCTCAGCCGCCATCTCTTTAGGCAGACCGCACTCGTGCATCTTCAGTTCCGGACCTACGACGATAACCGAACGGGCGGAATAGTCCACACGTTTACCGAGCAGGTTCTGACGGAAACGTCCCTGTTTACCCTTGAGCGAGTCAGAGAGCGATTTGAGCGGACGGTTAGCCTCGGATTTCATAGCCGTGGTCTTACGGCTGTTATCGAAGAGCGAGTCCACCGCCTCCTGCAACATACGTTTCTCATTACGCAGGATGACATCCGGCGCCTTGATCTCGATGAGTCGTTTCAGACGGTTGTTACGGATGATCACGCGACGATAGAGATCGTTGAGGTCGGAGGTTGCGAAACGACCGCCATCCAGCGGTACGAGCGGACGCAACTCCGGCGGTGTGACAGGGATAGCCTGGAGAATCATCCATTCCGGACGGTTCTTACCGTTGCTGGCGCGGAAGGCCTCCACTACCTGCAAGCGTTTGAGCGCCTCCTGGCGACGCTGCGCCGAAGAGGACTTGTCCGCCGCAGCACGGAGTTCGTAAGACAGAGAATCCAGATCGATAGCCGCCAAGAGGTCGTAGATAGCCTCTGCACCCATCTTGATGATCACCTTGTTAGGATCCGTGTCTTCGAGCATCTCGTTATCCTCCGGCATGATCGCGAGCACCTGCATGTACTGGTCTTCGTCCAGCAGCATCTTGTCCTCGATAGGCAGACGGTTCTTGTCCGTCTCGTTCTTCTCACCTATCTCCTGACCAGCCAGCGCACCGGCACGTACTACGAGATATTTCTCATAATAGATGACGGAGTCGAGTTTCTTGGTAGGGATACCGAGCAGCGCAGCCATCTTGGACGGCAGAGAGCGGAGATACCAGATATGTGCAACGGGCACAACGAGTTTGATATGTCCCATCCGCTCGCGGCGGACTTTCTTCTCCGTTACCTCCACGCCGCAACGCTCGCAGACGATACCTTTATAACGGATACGTTTGTATTTACCGCAATGGCACTCGTAATCCTTTGTAGGACCAAAAATGCGCTCGCAGAACAGACCATCGCGCTCCGGTTTATAGGAACGGTAGTTGATGGTTTCCGGTTTGAGCACCTCACCGGAAGAGATCTGCATAATCTCATCAGGCGACGCAAGACCGATAGAGATCTTGGTGAAACCGGTACGTTTATTTTCTTGTTTAAAAGCCATAATTGTCCTCCAATTTTATTCCATGTTGATACTGAGTGCCAGACCTTGCAATTCGTGCAAGAGCACGTTAAGCGATTCGGGAAGTCCCGGTGTCGGGAACGGTTCACCTTTGACGATAGCCTCGTAGGTACGTGCACGTCCGGTGACGTCATCGGATTTGATAGTAAGTATCTCCTGCAGCACGTGTGCGGCACCGTGTGCCTCGAGTGCCCAGACCTCCATCTCACCGAAACGCTGTCCACCGAACTGCGCCTTACCTCCAAGCGGCTGCTGGGTGATCAAGCTGTACGGACCGATCGAACGGGCGTGCATCTTATCATCCACCATGTGGCCGAGTTTCATGAAGTAAGTAACACCTACGGTAGCCATCTGGTCGAACGGTTCGCCGGTCTCGCCGTCATAGAGCTGGGTCTTACCGCCGCGCGGCAGACCCGCCTTGTCGGTCCATTCATCAAGCTGCTCCATGGTACAACCGTCGAAGATCGGGGTCGAGAATTTGACACCCAGTTCCTGACCTGCCCAACCGAGGACAGCCTCGAAGATCTGGCCGATGTTCATACGGGACGGCACACCCATCGGGTTCAGCACTATATCCACCGGAGTACCGTCTGCGAGGAACGGCATGTCCTCTACGCGGACGATCTTCGATACAATACCCTTGTTACCGTGACGACCGGCCATCTTGTCACCTACGCGGATCTTACGACGTTTGGCAACATAGACCTTAGCCATCTGGATAATACCGTTAGGCAGCTCATCTCCGATAGTGAGGTTGAATTTCTCGCGTTTGAGGGATGCATCCATCTCTTTGTACTTGGCGATATAATTCATGATACACTGTGCTACCAGCTCGTTCTTATGCTCGTCGGTAGTCCAGCCCTCCAGCAGAACGGTGAAGAAATCGATCTCGTTGAGACGCTCCTTCGAGAAATGCTGGCCTTTGGAGATGAGTTCGGTACCCAGGATATCCTTTACCGACACAGCCGCCTTGCCGTTAAGCAGCACGTACAGTTTGTCGATCAGTTTGGCACGGAGCGCCTCCGCTCTTACCTTGAAGTCCTGATCCATCTTCTGCATCGTCTCCTTGTCGTCCATCTTCTGCTTGCGGTCCTTGTTGGCACGCATGTAGAGTTTCTTATCGATGATAACGCCATCAAGCGACGGACTCGCCTTGAGCGAAGCGTCCTTCACGTCACCGGCCTTCTCGCCGAAGATAGCCTTCAGCAGTTTCTCCTCCGGCGAAGGATCGGTCTCGCCCTTAGGCGTGATCTTACCGATCAGTATATCACCCGGCTGGATGTAGGCACCGATACGGATGATACCGTTCTCGTCGAGATCCTTCGTTGCTTCTTCCGAAACATTCGGGATATCGGCGGTGAACTCCTCCAGACCGCGTTTGGTGTCACGTACCTCGAGCAACTGCTCCACTACGTGAACCGAAGTGTACATATCTTCACGAACGATGCGCTCGCTCAGCACGATAGCATCCTCGTAGTTATAACCTTTCCAAGGAATATAAGCCACTTTCAGGTTCTTACCCAGCGCCAGCTCACCTGCCTGGGTTGCATAACCCTCGGTCAGGATCTGACCCTTCGTCACATGGTCACCCTTGCGGACAAGCGGATGAAGGTCGATCGTGGTATTCTGGTTCGTTTTCTCGAACTTAGGCATCTTATATTCTTTCTCGGCGGACTCGAAGCTGATGAGTTCGTCCTCCTCCGAGCGCTCGTACTGGATACGGATCACGTCTGCATCCACATAGGTCACCAGACCTTCGCCTTCCGCTACAATCTGGGTACGGCTGTCGGTAACGAGTTGTTCCTCTATACCGGTACCTACGATCGGGGCCTCGGAGGTAATCAGAGGCACAGCCTGGCGCATCATGTTCGATCCCATGAGGGCACGGTGGGCATCATCGTGCTCCAGGAACGGGATGAGCGCAGCTGCCACCGAAGCGATCTGGCACGGAGCCACATCCATCAGGTTCACCTGATCCGGCGATACGACAGGGAAATCAGCCCCAAGACGGGTCTTGACCTTGTTGCGGATGAAATGACCATCCTCCGTCAACGGTGCGTTACCTTGCGCAACCACCTGCTTCTCCTCGTCTTCGGCAGACAGATAAACGACATGGTCGTTATCCAGATCGACTACGCTGTCATGTACCTGACGGTACGGCGTCTCGATAAAGCCGAGGTCGTTGATCTTCGCATAGATACACATCGAAGAGATCAGACCGATGTTCGGTCCTTCCGGCGTCTCGATAGGACAGAGACGGCCGTAGTGGGTGTAGTGAACGTCACGCACCTCGAATCCGGCACGGTCACGGCTCAGACCGCCGGGACCAAGAGCCGACATACGGCGCTTGTGGGTGATCTCCGCCAACGGGTTCTGCTGGTCCATGAACTGGCTCAGCGCGTTGGTGCCGAAATAGGAGTTGATGATCGAAGAGATCGATTTCGCATTGATCAGGTCGGTAGGAGCGAAGACCTCGTTGTCACGGACGTTCATACGCTCACGTACGGTACGCGCCATACGGGCCAGACCGATACCGAACTGGTTGTAGAGCTGCTCGCCTACAGTGCGGACACGGCGGTT
>CALEPS010000199.1 GCA_937910305.1 uncultured Bacteroidales bacterium
GGAGAAACGGCATCAGATAGAAGTACGCAATCAAGCCGTGGTGGATGATTATTTCATAGCACGCGCTAACGGAATCCGTGGAGAAGACGCGCGAAGGCAGGTGGCGGAAAAACACCTAATCACGGAAAAACGCTTTCGCAAAATCCTTAAATGGTTCTATGAAGAAGCAAAAAAACGGAAAAAATACGATTTTCTGATAAAATTTTCACTCTCTGAGGAACACTAAAAGGGGTTTTACTATTATCTTTGCACCGTCTTTCGAAATACATTTACTCAGGGGTCGTTTACGACTCGTTTAGCACTCTTTCTACACGATGGGAAAAGTTATTTTATCGCCCGGTGCTGACCCAAAAGAGGTCGCACAACGGCTCAGAAAAAAGGGCTTCGTCATGAAGCAGCAACTACCCGATGGCAGTTTTGTCATCTATAAAAAACCACCTAAAAAAAGAAAAAAACATGGACAAGCAAAAAATTTACAAGATCGTGACCACGGCAGTGACCGCTCTCCTCAGTTGTCTGGCGATAGCCTGGGGTTTGAGCTCCTGTAACGTCACCAGGACCATCACCACCCAGAGCCAGTATTACCAACGAGGCGACACCACCTGCACCATCGTCACCAAAACCATTGAGAGTTACGATGGAACTCGAAAATGACCGGGGTCCCCGGCGCAACTTGTAAAGTTGTGATGGGGAAAGCGTAGTGTACGGCGAAAGTTCATACGACCGAAGTATTCGGGAGTCGTACTGAGCCGTAGCATAAGCGCTGAAACCTACGATGCTTCCAAGAAGCTGTAGTAACCGAAAACGCGCCTTCGGCTTTTAGAAAACAGTTTTCGGCCGTTTTCTAAGAGCGGTAGCGAGTTTTCTAGAAGGCGGTTCGAACGGCTTTCAGCCGGACAGAGGAAGATTATTAAGCGGCGTATCATGCTGGCATGAATACGCGATTAAGAAGATTACGCTCAGGCCGCGTAGGCCGAAACCGCCGCGTTTTCGATTAACTAACAAACGCCGAAATGGTACACGGCGGAAAAGAAAGTACCGACAAATCTACTTACTCATTTTTTTTACCCCCTCACGGCGTAGGGGTCCGAACAGATGCAATTAGGTCTGTCAGCGCAGCGGTCTGTATTCTGTCAGCGCAGCGGTCTGTTTACCATCCGCATGGTGTAATTCGGTCCGTATTCTGTCAGCGCAGCGGTCTGTATTCTGTCAGCGCAGCGGTCTGTATTCTGTCAGCGCAGCGGTCTTCTGTTCGGCAAACGCCGAACAATTATGGCAATTGTAAAATGGATGAAAGGAATCGAGTTTGTATCAGGTCTGCTGAGCAAACGTCCGAAGAAAGGTGCTCCTCACAGCGAGCACAGTAACGCACTCTTGGCTACCCACCGTGTGGCACCGACGTCCAACCCGGACTGCACGCGTATCTATGCCGTAGGCGAGTACAGCCGCAGCACCCAGCCCTCTGCCAAAGAGTTGGCGCTCCGCGAGCGCTTCACCGAGGTGCGCGCGATGGTAGCTACCCGCCGGAAGGATCTGAACAAGATCTCGCAGGACCAGCTGGACTTCATCGCCCAGAAGGATCTGGCAACCGGCAAAAAGACCATGACGGCGTACCTGTGGAAGGTATGCGGCGAGGAGTACGACGCAGCGCACAACGGCTAACCGTACAGCAAGAAAAATCGCCTCCCTAAAAGGCGATTTTTCTCTTTTTATTTGCGTATGTGCAATTTTTGTTGTACCTTTGCACGCAAAACGTGCAAGAAAGGAAAAAATATTTACGTGCTCTCGCACAAAAAAAACAAAAAAAGTCCATCTATATTGGGGTCCCCACAGGAACCAGCAAAGCGTTCCGCATGGGGAGAGCGAAGGCAGGAGTTACCTCGTCGATTAAGCGGAGTGGTATCGACTTTTGTAACCTCCTTGCCGAACGCGAAGGTGATAGATTCGGACACTTTTTTGACTTATATATGGAGGGGTATATAAACAACTACAAATGCGCAATTACCTAAGTGTTCGCAATTCGCGAACGGCAAACACAACATATTAACATACACCGCAATTCCATAAAACAGCACAAATTTATGGATTATATTCCAAAAAAATAATATAATTTTTCGGATTATACTCCAAAAAGTTTGCATAATTCAAATAAAAGTTGTACCTTTGCAGCGATTTTAACCGGCGTAGGTATGTTTAAGCGAGATTTACACCCAATCATCATCGACCAATGTTTCCAGGGCAAAGCGATTATCCTTCTTGGGGCACGGCAGGTCGGCAAGACAACACTTCTCAAACAGATTATCCAAGAACAACAAGCGGAAGTGCAATACCTCAACTGCGATGAGCCGCAAGTAGTGGAGGCGCTTACTAACCGCAATTTGCGTGAACTGCAATTGCTGGTAGGTGGTGCCAGATTCATAGTTATTGACGAAGCGCAGAAAGTAAACAATATCGGTTTGACACTCAAACTGATTGTTGATAACATACCTGATGTGCAAATAATAGCAACCGGCTCATCGGCGTTTGAATTGCGAAACCGGCTCAATGAGCCTCTCACGGGACGCAAATTTGAGTATCAGATGTTCCCCATCTCCACCAACGAGATTTATAAGTCTTCAGGATATCTGGATGTAAAGCGCTTATTGGAAACACGGCTTATCTATGGCTCTTATCCGGACGTCCTCTCTAACATCGGAAATGCTCAGAGTCTTTTGCTGTCTCTATCGGACAGTTATCTGTACAAAGATATTTTGACGATGGATAGTTTGCGCAAACCGGAAGTCCTAAATAAACTTCTGCAAGCATTGGCTTTTCAAGTTGGTTCGGAGGTATCTTATAACGAATTGGCGCAAACCGTAGGAACAGACAGCAAGACAGTAGAAAAGTATATAGATTTATTGGAGAAATGCTTCATCATCTTCCGGCTTAACGGACTGAGCCGCAATTTGCGTAACGAGTTAAAGAAAGCGAAGAAGATTTATTTCTGTGACAATGGCGTACGCAACGCGGTTATACAGCAATTTGCACCTATATCGTTGCGCAATGATATGGGAGAACTTCTTCATCTCGGAGCGTATTAAGCGTAATCACTACATGGGACACCATTGTAATATGTATTTCTGGCGCACGACATCGCAGCAGGAGATAGACTATATTGAGGAGTCGGATGGGCTGATGTCAGCTTTTGAAATGAAATGGAACCCGAAGAAAGGAGCCACCAAACTGCCGGAATCATTCCTGAAAGCCTATGACATCAAAGAAACAGCAATAGTCACTCCCGACAATTACCTTGATTGGCTAATTTAGTCCCTACCCTGTCCGCATAATAAGAGCGAGCCGCCCGGAAAGGCGGCTCACTCTTTAATAAGCCATACATGGCTGATGCGATTACTCTTGCATTAAAAGTTGCATAACCGTGTAGGCGCTGTAAGCAACGGATGTACCCGGTCCGAAGATGGCAGCGACACCGGCTTTGTACAAGAAGTCATAGTCCTGCGCAGGTATTACTCCGCCCGCAGTAACCATGATATCCGGACGGCCGAGTTTCTTGAGCTCCTCGATGACCTGCGGGATGAGGGTCTTGTGACCTGCTGCAAGCGAGGAGACACCTAATACATGGACGTCATTTTCGACGGCTTGTTTGGCTGCCTCTGCCGGGGTCTGGAAGAGCGGACCCATATCGACATCGAAGCCGCAGTCGGCATAACCGGTTGCTACTACTTTGGCACCACGATCGTGACCATCCTGGCCCATCTTAGCGATCATGATACGCGGTTGACGGCCTTCTTTCTTAGCGAAGGCAGCGGTGAGAGCCTGAGCCTTCTCGAAGTACTCGTCTCCCTTGGTTCCTGAAGCGTACACGCCTGAAATAGTTCTGATAGTTGCTTTATAACGTCCTACGACTTTCTCGCAGGCATCGGAGATCTCGCCGAGTGAAGCGCGGAGTCCGGCTGCTTTGACAGCCAGCGCGAGGAGGTTCTCACCCTTACCGCCGTCTGCCCATTTCTGAACGGACTCGGTGATCTCGGCAAGAGCAGCCTGAACGGCTTTCTCGTCACGGTTAGCACGGAGTTCAGCGAGGCGGGCTACCTGTTGCTCACGAACGGCGGTGTTATCAATCTCGAGGATGTCGATCGGGTCTTCGTGCTCCAGACGATACTCGTTGATACCGATGATCTTCTGTTTGCCGGAGTCGATACGCGCCTGTGTACGCGCCGCAGCTTCCTCGATACGCATCTTAGGAATACCGGTCTCGATAGCTGCTGCCATACCGCCGAGTTTCTCAATCTCCTGGATATGAGCCCACGCTTTCTCCATGAGTTCTTGGGTCAGCGACTCTACGTAGTAGGAACCGCCCCACGGGTCGATCTCCTTGCAGATCTTGGTCTCCTCCTGGATGTATATCTGAGTGTTACGTGCGATACGAGCGGAGAAGTCCGTCGGCAGTGCGATAGCCTCGTCGAGCGCGTTGGTGTGGAGCGACTGGGTGTGACCGAGTGCAGCTCCCATCGCCTCGATACAGGTACGACCGACGTTGTTGAACGGGTCCTGCTCGGTGAGCGACCAACCGGAGGTCTGGCTGTGGGTACGGAGCGCCATGGATTTCGGGTTTTTCGCGCCGAAAGACTTGACGATCTTCGCCCAGAGCATACGTCCTGCACGCATCTTGGCAATCTCCATGAAGTGGTTCATACCGATTGCCCAGAAGAAGGACAGACGCGGCGCGAAAGTGTCCACATCCATGCCGGCGTTGACACCTGCGCGGAGGTACTCCATACCGTCGGCAAGCGTGTAAGCCAACTCGATATCTGCTGTCGCACCGGCTTCCTGCATGTGGTAACCGGAGATGGAGATGGAGTTGAACTTAGGCATGTTCTGGGACGTATATTCGAAGATATCGGCGATGATCTTCATGGAGAACTTAGGCGGATAGATATAGGTGTTGCGCACCATGAACTCCTTGAGGATATCGTTCTGGATGGTACCTGCCATCTCCTCCAGTTTGGCTCCCTGCTCGAGTCCGGCGTTGATATAGAACGCGAGGATCGGCAGCACGGCGCCGTTCATGGTCATGGAGACGGACATCTTGTTCAGAGGAATACCGGCGAAGAGGACTTTCATATCCTCCAGCGAGCAGATAGACACACCGGCTTTGCCGACGTCACCGACCACACGCATGTTATCGGCGTTGTAGCCGCGGTGGGTCGGGAGGTCGAAGGCTACGGACAGACCTTTCTGACCGGAAGCGAGGTTACGGCGGTAGAAAGCGTTAGACTCCTCTGCGGTGGAGAATCCGGCGTACTGACGGATGGTCCAGGGACGGAGAGGATACATGGCGCTATACGGGCCACGGAGGAAGGGAGGAATACCCGAGACGTAGTCGAGGTGCTCCATGCCTTTGAGGTCCTCTTTGGTATAAATAGGCTTGACGTCGATGAGCTCCGGCGTCTGCCAGTCGGCGGTGTTCGGGCCAACAACCTTGCTGGCCGAAACTTGCTTGATATCTATTTGTTTGAAATCTGGTTTCATAATTGTATGTTTTTATGTGATTTTCTAAGGAAAGAAAAATACGTGGCTTTTGTCCGCTTAAGCGGCCTTATGCATCCGTCTTTATGTCGGTTCGTAAGCAAGCTTCTAACCGCCCTAAATCCGTATCCACTTGTTGTCTGCCTTTTGATAAGTCAGCCAACAGCCACTCACAAAAATGCGCTTTGCTTACAAAAATTTCGAAAATCTATTCAGCGTGTAGCTTTTAATCACTACTTTCCGCATGGATATTTTTGGTATTTTCTAATCCCGTAGGGATATTTTTGTAAGGCTGACGAACGACTTATCGAAGTCGTGCGGAATGATTAGCGGATTTGGCACTCGGGGAGCTTGCTCACAGGAGGGCGAAAGCCGATAAGCATTAGGCTACATCGTTAGCCGTACAGCCGCATTTTTCTTTTCTTTTTTCAAAGATCACTTTTTGAGTAACTGTGCATTAAGGCCTTTGAGGGTCTCCAATACGTTGCAACGGACGTGGATGAAGTTCTGGATGCCGAGCTTCTGGAGGTCCTCCATGCAAGCCGGAGCACCGGCAACGATGAAGATCTCTTTGGCGTTCTGGAGCTTCTTCCATGCCTTCGGCGCGAGGGTTGCGTACTCGTCATCTGACGAACAGAGGACGATGATGTCCGCTTTCGCCTTACGAGCCGCCTTGATACCTTCAGCGATCGTAGCAAAGCCGTTGTTGTCGATGACCTTGTATCCTGCGCATGCGAGGAAGTTACAACTGAACTGCGCACGCGCGATACGCATAGCGAGGTTGCCGATGGTGAGCATGAACGCAACAGGTTGTTTCTTAGCAGCTTCGGTCTCTAAGCGCAATGCCTCGAACTCCTCGGCTGCACGGGCAACTGGCAATGTTGCCAGACCGCCTTCGGCTGACGGAGTACAGACCGCTTCGCTGACAGAGTACGGACCTGATTTGCAACCACATGCTTGGTCTGTATTCTGTATTCTGTACTCTGTATTCTTCGATTTGCACGTGCAGATCGAGCTGCAAGCACCGGCGTCGGCTTTGATCTTCTTGCCGGCTTTCTCGGTGAAGTTCGGGAACTGGTTGGAACCGAGCAGCACCTCTTTGCGTTTGGCTACGTCGTTGAGACGCGCTTTGAGGTTTGCCGCCATATGCTCCTGTACCTTGCCTTCGGAAACCATCTGGTACATACCGCCCTGGTCCTGGATAGCCAAGAACTGCTTCCATGCCTCGGCAGCGATGGACGCCGTGAGGTTCTCCAGATAATACGAACCGGCAGCCGGGTCCACGATCTTATCGAAGTGCGCCTCCTCTTTGAGGAGCAGCTGCTGGTTGCGGGCGATACGCTCGGAGAAATCGGTCGGACGCTCGTAGGTGATGTCGAACGGCGTAACGGTGATCTCATCCACGCCTGCCAGAGCAGCGGACATCGTCTCAGTCTGCGTGCGGAGGAGGTTCACATATGCGTCGAAGATAGTCATGTTGAAACGGCTGGTCTCGGCGGATACGTTCATCTTAGCGGCATTGCGGAGAGCGGTGGTGAAGATCGGCGCTTTGTAAGCCTCTACGATCTTTGCCCAGAGCAGACGCGCAGCACGGAACTTAGCCAGCTCCATGAAGTAGTTGCCGCCGATACCCATGTTGAAACGGATAGCGTTGGCAGCGCGGTAGTTCGGCACACCGGCTTCGGTCAGCATCGTCATGTACTCGGCACCCCAAGCGAGGGCGTAAGCGAGTTCCTGCGTAGCATATGCGCCGGAGTTATTGAGCACAACGGAGTTGACACCCACTACGCGGTAACCCGGCAGCGCTTTGGCGGCTTTCACCACCTCGGCGATCTTAGCCGATACCTGCTCACGGGTCAGCGGTTTGCCCTTGACGAGCATGTTCTTGATCGGGTCCACGTTGATGGAACCTACCATGTGCTTCACATCGTAACCCATGCGGCCGTAGTAGCGCACGAGGATGTTCGCGAGCTTCGGCGCAGCGCAGGCGCAGATGGAGAAGTTGATGGCGATGCAGTCAGCGGCGATACCGTTGAGCAGCGTTTTGATGAAATGGTAGGTCAACTTCTCTTTGTCCAGACAAAAACCGAGGGAGTTGATACCCTTGTTGAGCACCTCGAGGGCTTTCTCGTTCGCCTTGCGTGCGTTCTTGCAGGCGCAGATGTTCTGACGGATAGCCCAGTCGTTGTTAGTACGCGTACCGCGGACGTAGGGGAACTGACCGGGGGCGGAGACGGTGGTCTTGAGCCCTTTCAGGTCCTCACGGCGGTAGAACGGCTGCACGTTGAATCCTTCCGGCGTGCGCCATACCAGCTTCTTGTCGAAGTCGGCACCTTTCAGGTCAGCGATGATTTTGGCTTTCCATGTCTCGGTGGAGACCGGCGCAAAATCCGCCAACATGTTTACTTTGTTTTCTGCCATGCTAATTGTGTTTTTAGATAGTATATTTAGTTTGACTAGTATTCTAGTATCCTAGGGTCCTAGGAGCCTAGGATTTCAAAAAACGCACAAAGTTACAATAAGTTTTGCATATATGCAAGAAAAAACGGCAAATTTTATTCAAAAATGCCGTTTTAACCTATTTGCGAGATATTTTTTCCCGTTTAAGAGGGGTTTATTGGATTCTTTGTCCCATCACATTGTAGATTTGGTCTCCAATGACGATGAGAAGTCGTCCATCCCGCAGAATTTTGTGCGTTGGAACGGAAATCTGCTCATTTTCGATGTCCGTGTGGTATCCTCCGCCACACGAGGTGAGGTAATTGCTATAGGAGACTCCTGCACCGGTGGCGTTGATGGTGATGGAAGCAAAACCTACACCTTGGGTAGTATGTGCCTCTGCCGCAAAGCGCAGCGGAGAGAGACCGGACAGGGAACCGGAGTTCGTCCATGTATAGTCGTTGAGTTTATTATTCGAAGCGGTCAACGAAGCAATCACAGAACCTGCCGCAGAGATAGATACGGTCTGATTCGACGAGCCGCCGTAGGTACGGATATTCATTGTGATCGAGTTCAATCCCGAGAGATCGATAGCCGGCGATTCGATATATTTACCGGCTACCAGTAACCAGTATGATCCGTTATTTCCGGCCGTATTGGTCCAGCCGGTCTGGTTCTCGGCGTCAAAAGTATAAACAGCCGGAGCAGCCCCTGCTTGTTCAGTCGCTTGGGCGAAGACAGCGTAGTAGGTGACATCGGCTGTTACCTCCGGGAACTCAGTGATCAGCTTATAGAGCGTTTCGGGAGCTTCGTTCTGCGTGCCTGCAATAGGTGCATCGGTCCAGCCCATGAAGACGGAACTCTCATCCGAGCAGGAGTTCGGTTCAGCCGGCAGTTCCAAGATCTTACCATCTTCGATTACGGAATCGGTGTGCAGGATCTCGCCGTTGACAGACCATGTGACACCATGTTTGTTGACTCCGGGTTGCGGAGGAGTAACCGGCGTGCCGCCATCATAGGGAGAGACGAGAGAGGAAAGGGAAAGGGACTGTCCTTTCTTGTTACCCCAGATATATTCTGCCAATTCGGGATAGTCGATGAAGGGGTTACGGTTGCCCTGTTTATACGAACATTTATTGAGTGTCTCGTTTCCGTAGATCACTTCATTACGCGCCAGTTCACGCTCCGATACCGGGTCCTGGCGGTGCCATTTGAGCAGCAGATCAATCGAATAAGCCGACAGCTGCGCCGTGCCATTCGCATAAGTGAACATCGTACGTCCGCCTTCCGCCTGCGTGAAATTAGAAGACATATAACAGGTGACCATATAGAAATAGGTACGCGCGAGATCGCCTTTGAACTCATCGTCGGGTTCGTACACCACTCCGGAGACCGTATAACCGGGGAACGTGCTGGCACCCTTACGGCCTTTAGCCTGCACTCCGTTTGTCGTACATTTGGTTCCGTTCTCGCACTCTCCGAAAGGTTCGTTTCCGCGGTAACTGTTGACATAGCAGTTGGTGGGATAGAGATGGAACGCATCGCTATAAAGGGGCGAAGCCTCGCCAAACCACGATTTAGGTACCGAGTGTTCGCGGTTGTAACCGCACGTACCGGAACACCAAGACTCCGTATAAGCCGGGTCGCAGAAGGAATAGATGTCATCAATCGTTGTACCGGCATTGTTGTAGGTGTCCGTCCATTTGAAAAGGTACTTCAATTCGTCGTACGAGACGGTGGTATGAGGGCGTATTTTCGCGCTCA
Organism: uncultured Bacteroidales bacterium; assembly: GCA_937910305.1. Taxonomy (GTDB): domain Bacteria; phylum Bacteroidota; class Bacteroidia; order Bacteroidales; family Paludibacteraceae; genus Colicola. The sequence continues at coordinate 9,730 of CALEPS010000199.1, forward strand.
AAGCCGTACGGAGCGTTTCGCCGGACTTGCCATCCGCCGAAGCATAATAGGTAGTGAGGGTAACGGTCGGAGCGACTGTTGCCCATGCCATTTGCGCTGCACAGAGGAGCGCGAGGAAAGAAAGAATGTGTTTTTTCATATTATTAAGCGTTAAAGAGTTAGAGAGTTAAAATGGTTTGCTGCGCAAACGTTAAAGAGTTACATTGGTGATTAATGCAGTACCTCGTGCAGGATCTCGCTTACCGTAGGATGCGGGAAGACGACTTGCTGCATTTCCGCCACCGTATAGCCTTTGCTGACGGCAAAAGAGGCTGCTGCGATAAATTCCGAGCAGGGGTTTCCGATACAATGCACGCCGAGTACGGTTTGCTTTTCTGCGTCCAAGATGAGTTTGCAGAGTCCTGTTTCTCCTTCGTTCTCCGCCATGAAGCGTCCGGAGAAAGTCATCGGCAGTTTGCGAATCTCAGTCGTGAACCCCATATCCGCTGCCTGATTTTCGGTAAGCCCCACAGAAGCGATCTCCGGGTTGGTATAAACGACCGAAGGAATAGCAAGATAATTTACCATCTGATCATTTACCATTTTGTCATTTACCATTTTGTCATTTACCATTTTGTCATTTAGCATTTTGGACACAGCCACTTCGGCTTGGTGGGAGGCGACATGCGCAAGCATGATCTTACCCGTTACATCGCCGCAGGCATAGACATTCGGCAGGTTGGTCCGGCAGAACCCATCCACTTTGATTGCACCGCGTTCCAGTTCGAGTCCGTTGAGCGCTTCGAGACCTTGCAGGTTCGCGCGACGGCCGACAGAGACGAGGATCCGCTCTGCGGCAAGCCTACCCCCAGAAGTTCTACGACCGTCCTCAGGACGCTCGATCGAGCAGAGC
>CALEPS010000200.1 GCA_937910305.1 uncultured Bacteroidales bacterium
ATTCGAACCCGAGACCCACAGCTTAGAAGGCTGTTGCTCTATCCAGCTGAGCTACCGGACCGCGCGCAAAAAAGCGCGCAAAATTACTGCTTTTTTTTCAAATATGCAAGTAATTTCGTATTTTTTTGCCTTAAACCCTGCTTTTTTATAGCAAACTGTCGAAAAGTTGCGCCAAATCCTGCTTGCGGCATGCGCCTACGTGACGGTTTACAAGCTCACCGTTCTGGAAGAACAGCATCGTCGGAATGTTCATGATGCCGTATTCTTCGCAGGTATCGGGATTGTCATCCACGTTCAGTTTGCCGACAACTACTTTGCCTTCATATTCGTTCGACAACTCTTCCAGAATAGGCAGCATCATTTTGCAAGGACCGCACCATGCCGCCCAAAAATCTACTACTACAGGTTTGCCTGACGCAATCACATCCTTGATGTTAGCGTCCGTGATTTCTACTGTCATAATTGTATTTGTTTGATGGTTATTTTTTTCTGATTGGGTCTGCGCAGCAGGATATCTGTCAGCGGGTCTTCCAGATAGGTCTGCACGGCGCGTTTCACAGGACGGGCACCGTTCTTCGTGTCATAGCTCTTCTCTACCAGCTGTTTGATAGCTTCCGGAGAAACACTCAACTGATGGCCTTGCGCTTTCATCCGCTGTTGCAGCAAGCCTACCTCTATCCGTACGATCTGCGCTATGGTCTCGCGGCTCAGCGGATCAAAGGTGACTACATTGTCGATACGGTTCACAAACTCCGGCGGGAACTGTTTCTGCAGCGCCTTGAGCAGCATGTCGTGCGCGCGCTTGCTGTCCATCTCTTCCGCGCCGAAACCGATTCCGCTGCCGAACTCCTGCAACTGCCTTGTGCCTACGTTGCTCGTCAGTACGATAATTGTATTCCTGAAATCAACGATATGTCCCTGACGGTCTGTCAGACGGCCTTCGTCCAATACCTGAAGCAGCACGTTGAAAATATCAGGATGGGCTTTCTCTATCTCGTCGAAGAGCACGATCGAGTAGGGCTTCCTTCTCACCGCCTCGGTCAGTTTGCCGCCGTCCTCATGGGCTACATAACCCGGAGGCGCGCCTACCAGCAGACTCACCGTGTGCTTCTCCATATATTCGCTCATGTCAAACCGTACCAGCGCATCCTTGCTGCCGAACATCTCTTCCGCCAGACATTGTGCCAGATAGGTCTTGCCTACACCCGTCTGACCGAGGAAGAAGAAGGTGCCGATCGGGCGTTTCGGATCCCGCAGGCCCAGACGACTCCGCTGGATAGCGCGGACAACGGTATCTACCGCTTTGTCCTGACCTATGATACGGCGTTTTAACGTGTCGCCCATCGTGCGCAGCCGCTCGTTCTCTGCCGTCGCTACGCGCTGGACAGGTACGCCGGAGATCATACTGACCACCCCTGCTACATCATCCGTCGTGATGATATAAGGGGCTTCGCCCGGTTCGCCGATGGCGTTCTGGCGAGCGTGGCTGCGTGCGCCTACCTCGTCCATCACGTCTATCGCTTTGTCCGGAAAAGCACGGTCGGTGATATACCGCTCGCTCAGACTGACACAGGTGCGGATGACTTCTTCTGTATATACTACGTGGTGATAGTCGGCGTAATGGGCGCTGAGCCGCTCCAGAATATTTACCGTTTCTTCGCTCGTCGTAGGACGTACCTGTACTTTCTGGAACCTCCGTTCCAATGCTCCGTCTTTCTCAATCGATTTGGCATACTCGCTGGTGGTGGTGGCTCCGATACATTGTACCTCGCCGCGCGCCAGAGCCGGTTTCAGTATGTTTGCCGCATCTAGCGAACCGGATGCGTTGCCTGCACCGATAATGGTATGTATCTCGTCGATGAAAAGGATGATCTCCGGGTGGTTCTGAAGCTCGGTGAGCACTTGTTTCATACGCTCCTCAAACTGGCCGCGGTACGTGGTGCCGGCTACCATGGAGGCGATATCCAGTGTCACGATACGTTTGCCCCGCAGCGCACCGGCTTCATTACTCATGATACGCAATGCCAGACCTTCCACAATGGCTGATTTGCCGACACCCGGTTCGCCGATCAGGATAGGATTGTTCTTCTTGCGACGGCTGAGTATCTGTATTACGCGTTCGATCTCCACCTCGCGGCCTACTACCGGGTCCAACAATCCCTGCTCGGCCTGACGGGTCAGGTCATGACCGTATTTGTCCAACGCCGTAGTGGCGTTGTTCTTGCGCGCGTTGCGCTGCGGCTGCCAACTGCTGTCATTCACATCGCCCATCGATTCGGAACCGTCTTTGGGATAGTTCGTCGAGAGGTGCGGTTGACCGTATAACTCTACCAACAGCGGATAACTCAGCCCCCATTGCGATTCCAGATAGGTCGCACACCGGTTGATCTGCTCCCGCATGATGGCAAGCAGCAGATGAACGGAACCGATCACTTCGGTCTGGTACTCGCGGCTGATTCCCTCTGCAATACGCAGGATGCGTTCCACCTGCGGACTGCGTGTCACCGGTTCAGCCAGCGTATGACGCTCGACGCGCAGCTCTTTGTCCAACTGCGCTTTCGCGGTGGCAAACTCTACATTAGCCTGACGAAGCAGCTCGTATGCCGAACCTTCGCCTAAACGGATAATGGCGAGCAATAAGTGTTCCGGCTCTACCGTCTTGCATCTCAACCGCTCTGCCTCGTCGTGAGCGTAGTATAATATCTTATTTAAATTCTGTGTTACTTGCATGCTTATCTATACAGCAAAAATCGTGCTAATCTGTTTTTGTCAGTCTCTGTCTGCCAAAATGGCAATAATTATCAATTATCAATTATCAATTATCAATTATAAAAGTGCCATGCCACTCCTGCCCGGAAGACATCGCGGTTAGTCGGGTAGTTCGGCATAGTCAGATAGTTCGTGTTACTCTTCATAAACAGGTGGTTCAGGTGTTGGTAGTGCGCAAAGAAACGCAGGCGGATGGATCGTACATAGAAACTGGCATATACGTTCATCCACGGGTAGTTGCCTACATTCGTTTCCTGCTGGGTGGCAAACATACCGGTGCCCGGACACAAAACCGGTGCGTGATAGCGTGTGAAATAGCGCAGGTCCACACCTATCTGGGCGTCCAATGCCCTGAACCATGTACCGTGGTAATACAGCCGGTGCTGCAAGATCACCAACGGCACGGGCATCACGCTGTCATTCGTGGAATGCTGTATCACGGCGCGGTTCTCCAGATTGATCCATGGAGTGGTCAGATCCAGTCCTATGTCGCCTGTGATGATCTGTACGTTGCCCCTGTACTGGCGCGGCTTCCAGTCTGCCGCGGAGACATAGATAGGGTTCGTCTGGTTCTCGAAACTGAAATCAATACGGGGTTTCAGCCATTGGTACAGATAACTGACTGTCGCGCCGCCCATGAAACGGTATGTGAATCCGAACTCATTATCCCATCTCAAGTGGTTGGAGCGGAAATGTTGCAGGTAGTAATTGGGGGTCTCGCTCTTCGCATATGCCCGTGCAGAAATCAGCAGGGGGTATTTGCCGGCCTTGAAACGTGTCTCCAGTTTGCCGTGTACGTCAAACTCGCCTATCTTGTATCCCAATACGCATACCTGGCCTTCTACATGGTAATGCACGTTCGCTCCGCTGTGTTTGTGTATCGCGCCGCCGACAAACGTGTTGTTCGTCCATTGGTAGTTGTATTCATAGATGTTTCCGTCCACGCGGTTCTGGCGCAACCGGTGGCTGTCGCCCGTCCCGCCTGACGGCATGAGAGAGATGCAGTTGGTGTTCATGAATCGCTGACACTCGTTCATCGCAAAAGCGGTGATACCGAATCTCAGTTTCGTATTATATGCTTCGCAGAAAGTGACAGCCAGCGTGTTACGGATAGTCAGCACATCCGTAGAGTCGTTCGTCTTGTCGGTGCTATAATAAGTGGAGTCGTAGAAATTCTGGTTGGCGGTTTTCTCTACATAACGGCGGTTCGAGTTGTTGGTTTCGAAGATATGGCTGAATGTCATTAGAGGCACGTACTCCACTTTGACGGTGTCTTTTTTGACCCTTCGCCCTTCTTCAATCACATAGATGGAGTCGTGATATTCGCGCGGGTTGGCGATCGAATATTGGTTATGCAGATAGCCGCTCAGATAGCGGAAACCGGTCATAGCGTTCAGCCTCACAGGTATGTCTTCCGCACTCAGACTGCTGCTCAGGTCGTTCACGTCCCGGATTCCTCCGTTGTCGAATGAACTCAGCCTGCTCCAGCCGAATGCGGCATGCATGCTGTAGTGCGCACCGGTGTAACTGCCCCATACGCTTCCACGGTATAACTTACCCGCCGTATTCGCATAGTGACCCATGGAACTCAGATAGTCCATCTCGACACCTAAATTGAGCCGTTTCCCTATATTGGCGGTAAATAAAAAATCAATATCGTTCTCCTCGTGTCCGGTCACAAAACCTTTCTTGTAGGCTACATTGGAGTAGGGGGTTGTGGTGTTGAAGAAACGCTGCTGCTGCGGCGTCACGACATACGGAGTGAGGCTCCATGCGAAAGGATCGTCTATCGTGCGCAAACGGTCCTGTACCACGCGTGACTCGATAGGGGAGACTAACACATTGCCGTTGGTGGCGCTGCTCAGCGAGTATAACTGCTGTACATCGATATCGTGGTAATTCAGCATGGCGGTGTCGGTAAAAGCGATGGTATCCGCAACAGCGCTGTAACCGGGCATCTGCCATGTGCGTACTACGGTCTTGGTACGCAGCGGCTTGGCAGCGACCACGAGGGCCGCTGCCAACAGCACTAATACTATGAATAGCCGTTTGTACAAAATAGCCTGTTCACCTTTTCCCCTCCCCTTGTGGGGAGGGTCAGGGTGGGGTTGTTATTTCTTCTTCTTCAGCTTCGCTTGGAGTGCCTGGATCTCCTCTTCCTGGTTGCGGATCGTCTTCAGCAACTCGTTCAACTCTTCGTTCTCGATAGTTGTCGGGTATTGCTCCTCTACGCTCTGCAGGAAGTCGGAAAGGACGTTCATGTAATTGATGAACGCGTCGTATGCCGACTCAAACTGGGTCTCGCCCTGATCGATATGATTCATGTAATGCAGGTAGTTCACGTCCTGCAGACGAAGCCAGTTGGTCTTCAGATTCTTGTCCTGGCACAGATGAACGCGCTCTGCCACGGCGTACAACTTGTTCAACGCCTCTTGTTGCAGGTCGTTGCCTGTATATACGCTCAGGTCTTTTGCCTCGCCGCTCCAGGTCAACGGGTATGGACTCGACAGCACATCCTCTGCCGCCATTTTCTTGGCTGCTTCGGACGGAGTCATGAAGCCCATCTCGCGTTCCAATACATAATACGGCAATGCTTTCAGGAAATCGAAGATACCGCTGCCTGCGTTCTGACGGACGCCGAAGGTCTCTGCGCCTACCCATATATTGATGATATCCTCACCTTCCGGCAGGGACTGCAACTGGTTCGCATATTTCTCTGCGTCGATCGGGAAATTGCCCCAGTTGGGATCAGAGAAATGGAAACTCAGCTCGTCGCTCAGATTGGTGTTGCGCAGCAGCACTTTCATCTTGGGTGCGCCGGCAGACTGATATACCTTGTTGGGAGTCTTCCAGCTGATCACATGCTTGGCGCCTTCCGTCATGATCGTCTTGTAACCCATCTTGTTCAGGTTGTAAGCGGACTCGTCGGTGTACAGCAACTCCGTGTTCCATACCGTCTGGGCTTTTACGCCGAAAATGGTCTCCAATAACTCGCCTTGGCGCTTCAGCTGTTTCTTGAATTCCGTCTCGTTGTACTCTGATGCCAGCGAGTAACTATACGGGGTGGCAAGAAACTCAACGCTCTTCGTTGCCGCCAGTTCCTTGAGGATGTCGATCATCTCAGGATTGAATTGCTCAAACATCTCGATCATCGTTCCGCTGATGCTTAGCGCGCAGTGGAATTTACCCTTGCTCAGGTTGATCATGTCTTTCAAGGTCCGGCAGAGCGGCAGATAGGAGGTCTCTACCAGCCAGTTTACGTGCTCTTCGGTAGCCATGTCATCATAATAGTAATGATCATGACCGATCTCAAAGAAACGATAGCGCTTCAGACGATAAGGGGTATGCATCTGGAAGCAAAAACATATATTTTTCATATCTCTAATTTTGAATTTTTAATTTTTAATTTTGAATTAGTATGCGTGATTTATGACTTTGTCGTAAATCGCGCGTACTTTCAGTCCCGCGTCGGACCATTTGATATTGTTCACTTCCGCCATACCAAGCTCGTGCAGGCTCTTGTACATCGCCGGATATTTGACGATCGCATAGATGGCATCAGCCATGGCGTCTATATCCCAATAATCCGTCTTGATGGCGTGTTGCAGGATCTCGGCGCATCCCGATTGATGGGAGATGATGGAAGGACAGCCTACCTGCATCGCCTCCAACGGGCTGATACCGAACGGTTCGCTCACGGAAGGCATGATATACACGTCGCTCATCGCCAGCATCTCCTGTACCTGCTTGCCGCGCATGAAGCCCGGGAAATGGAACTTGTCCGCGATACCGCGTTTGGCAACCAGGTCTATCATCTCGGTCATCTTGTCGCCGCTGCCTGCCATCACGAAACGGACGCCGTCCGTCTTGCTCAGTACGCGCGCTGCGGCTTCTACGAAATACTCCGGACCTTTCTGCATCGTGATACGACCGAGGAAAGTGACCAGTTTGTCTTTTCTCTCCGGCTTGGTGAACTCTTCCGGATGAGCCAGTGGCTCAACGGCGTTGTGTACGGTGCTCACCTTGCGCGGGTCGATACCGTATTTCTCGATCACCGTGTTGCGGGTCAGGTTACTTACGCAGATGATATGATCCGCCTCGTCCATACCTCTCTTCTCGATGGCATAAACGGTAGGGTTCACATTGCCGCGGCTGCGGTCGAAATCCGTCGCATGGACGTGGATCACAAGCGGCTTGCCGCTGATATGTTTCGCGAACACGCCTGCCGGGTAAGTCAGCCAGTCGTGGCTGTGGATGATATCGAAATCCAGACTGTGCGCTAACACGCTTGCCACCGCTTCGTAGTTGCCGATCTCTTCGATCAGGTTGTCCGGATAGCGACCCGAGAAGCCGACGCAACCTAAATCATCGGTTCCGATACGGCGGTAGTCATAATGGATGCCGTCCCGCAGATGATAGAATTCCTCAGGACTCATCTTGCCTTCCATCTGTTGTTTCACATAGTCATAGTTGACATCTTTCCATACGACGGGCACACTGTTGGCTCCGATGATCTTCAGAAAACTCTGGTCCTCGTCACCCCATGGCTTCGGGATCACAAAAGTGATTTCCATGTCTGGCTGTTGAGCCATGCCGCGGGTCAAACCGTAGCTGGCGGTGCCTAATCCTCCTAAGATATGAGGGGGAAACTCCCAACCGAACATTAACGCTTTCATTTCTCTGCCTCCTTTCCTTCGCTTTCGACTTTCGACTTTTCGCTTTCGGCTAATTGGTATTTCTTCAGTGTGTCCATCACGCTGATCACAGCCGCTACGCTCGGAGCGTAACTCATGCCGCCGTGGCCTTTGTACGGCGGGTTGCCGTCGTACAACTCGTTCAGCGTTCCTATCGTCAGTTCGTTCATCTCTGCCTCGAAACCGACCAGCAGCCTTTCCATGAAACTGATACCGCTGTATTTATATACGTTCATGTATGCGCGTGCGTAAGCGGCTATCGTGAACGGCCATACCGGACCGTTGTGGAAATTGCGGTCGCGCTCCTGCTGACCGCCGCGGTAAACAGGACGGTAGTCGCCGCTCTTCGGACTCAGCGTACGAAGACCCTTCGGCGTCAGCAACTCTTTGGTGCATATATCTACTACGGCCTTCTGCTGTTTCTTGTCCAGCGGGCTGTAGGGAAGACCGGCTGCCCATATCTGGTTCGGACGGACTTCGCGGTTCTCGTAATTGTTAATCACAAAATCATTCAGATAAACGCCGTTCCAGAACGTCTTGACGAAAGCGTCTTTCGTGATCTCCGCTTGGTATTCCATCAGGTCGGCGCTGGTCTCTTTGCCCAGCTCGCGCAGCATCTCTGCCGTAAACCGCATAGCGTTGTACCATAGCGCGTTGATCTCTACTACATAACCCGTCCGCGGAGTGATAGGCCAGCCGTTCTCCGTCGCGTTCATCCAGGTGGCGGGTTTCTGAGTCCCGTCAACCCACAGCAGACCGTTCTGGTGCAGCTTGGCACGCGGATGGTTCTGCTTGCGGTACCAGTTGATGATATCCTTGCATAACTCGCCGTATAGCTCGGCTGCCTCGCGTACTGTATATTTGTGGGCGTATTTCTGTGCCGCACGGATAAACCACAGCAGGGCGTCCGGCTCGTCCATGCCCGTCATCTTGATGTCATGGATGCGGCCGCTCATGAATAACTGTATCTCTCCGATGGCGGTCTTGTTGATGATAGCGTCCCAGTATTCGGGACGGTCGATATCAAGCGTGCAGCTCGGAGTGGAGAAGAACGTGTTGCGCGCGTCGGCGTGGAACCAGGGGAATCCGGCTAACAGATAACATTTGTCATCTTCGCGTTTGTAGAACTGGCTCGCGCTGTTCTTCAGCGTCGAGAACATGTCCAGACGCTTGTTCCTCCGCTCCAGCTCTTTCTTCCATACAGTCTTCAGCGAACCCGTCTTGCATTCCGTCACACCTGCGGCGAAGATGATACTCTCGCCTTTCTTCATCGGTAACTCGAAATAACCCGGCACCAGCAGGTCCTCTTTATACGCATATCCGCGTTCTTGTTCCTTGCGGTAAACAATGTCTTTGTACCATTGCGGGTCGTGATGGTATTCTACAGCCTTGCTGAACTGCATATACAGACTCGGGAAACCCGGATACATACGGTTGAAGCGTCCGTTCTCGCATTCGTCCATGTTCGGGTTAGCCAGCGGATTCTCGTGCGTCAGCTCGTTCACGCTCCTGAACGCCAGGAAGGGACGGAAACGCAAAACCGTCGGGCTGCCGCTCTCCAGCAGCGTGTAACGGATCAGTACACGCGGCTCGAAACTGACCAGCAAACGCTCCTTCTCCAATACCATCGCGCCTACGCGGTACACGGTCTTGGAGATCAACTCGCAGTCAAACTCGCGAATGTACTTGTGACCGTTCGGACTGAAGTGATTTTCGCCGTACTCATGCAAACCCAGATTGAACTCTGCGCCATGTTGGATTACCGTCTCGTCCAGCGAACTGAGCAATACAAAATTGTCGTCGCCCAGATGCGGAAGAGGCATCACCAACTGACCATGGTACTTGCGCGTGTTGCAATCAACCAGTGTCGTTGAGTTGTAAACGCCCGCACGGTTAGTCCGAATCATCTCTTTCTGAAGCGATCGCTCCAGATTAACAAGTACTGTCTTGTCAAAATTCAGATAACTCATGATTTGTGATTTAATATTAAGTAATTTATGTTGTTTGTATTTTTCGTTTTTGTCTCTCTTCTGTCTTTTTTTGTATCCGCCAAGATTGGCGGATCTCCTTTCCCCCTCCCTTGAGGGGAGGGTCGGGGTGGGGTTATTAGGGTGGGGTTCTCACAACTCACTCACAAACTGCTTGATCCGCTGCTCCTCGCTCTTCTTGCATACCAGCAAAGCGCCTTTCTCCTCTACGATGATCATGTCCTCCACGCCTTGTATGATTGCCTGCTTGCCCTTCTCCAACACCACGATATTGCCTTTCGCGTCGTAGAAATGCGATTCGCTATGCAGACTCACGTTGCCTTCTTCGTCTTTGTCGCTCAGCTCATACAGGCTGCCCCATGTACCCAGATCGCTCCAGCCGAAACTCGAAGGAATGACAAACACGTTCTCGGCTTTCTCCATGATGCCGTAGTCGATACTGATGCTTGGGCATTTGGGGAATATCTCTTCGATGAATTTCTCCTCTTTCTTTGTTCCCATCAGCAGTTCCCCTTCGCGGAAACGGTCTGCCACTTCCGGCAGCAGATACCGGAAAGCCTCGCTTATTGTCTGCAGGTTCCAGATGAAGATTCCGCTGTTCCATAGGAAATCGCCGCTCTCCAGAAACACTTTGGCCATTTCCAGATTCGGTTTCTCAGTAAACGTCTTCACCGGATAAATCCCATCAGAACAGCATTCTTCTCTCTCCAAATCTGATTCAGTCTGTATTCTGTCAGCGTTAGCGGTCTTTATTCTGTCAGCGAAGCGGTCTTTTACGAATTGAATATACCCGTACCCCGTCTCCGGACGTGTCGGCTGCATGCCTAACGTGCAGATGGCTTTGTTACGGCTCACGAATTCGAATGCGTTGCTGATGGTCTCGCGGAATTTCTCTTCCTCCAATATCAGATGGTCGCTTGCCGCCACCACTATATTTGCTTGCATCTCCGGTTTCGTCCAGTCGATGTCAAGATAATTGGGCAGCAGCGATTCGGCTGAACCGCCTTTCACTTTGCCTTCTTTGGTGTAGCCTTGCTCGTCCGGCGTGTAACCATAGGCGCGTTGAAGACATAGCGCCCGGATATGTGCGGTTGCGTATGCAATACAGGGTGCCGTGTTACGACGCGCAGGCTCGCATAGTATCTGACTCTCGCTCAAATCCGG